>CALMYH010000006.1 GCA_937873395.1 uncultured Burkholderiales bacterium | reverse complement strand
TGCTGGCCCCTGCCGCCCACGCCGACAACAAGGCCATCGCCGTCGATGAAATGGAGGCCTATCTCGAGTTCGTCGACTACGGCGGTGGTGTCATCTTTGCCGAGCAGATTCCCAGGGAGGAGTGGCCGAAGATGCTGGTGATCGACGCACGCGACGCCGGGCAGTTTGCCAGGGGCCACATCCCCGGCGCCATCAACATGGACTGGCGCCAGGTGCTGGCCAAGCGCAACGAGATTCCCAAGGACAAGCCGGTGCTCATCTATTGCAACACCGGTTCCCTGTCGGCCCAGGCCGGCTTCGCGCTGCGGGTGGCGGGCTGGGAGAACCTGCGCATCCTGCAGGGTGGCATGGAAGAGTGGAAGGCCAAGGGCGGCTTTGACGCCGCGGCCAGGGCCACGGCGCCGGCCAGACACTGATTGCGGCCCGCCGCCTCAGGGTTTCGGGCGGGCCGCCTTGATCTGGCGCACCTGGGCCACGTCGCCCAGGAAGACCAGCAGCACGTCGCGCTCTTCCTTGGTCAGGTCCTTGCGCTCCAGCAGGCCTGATTTTTTCACCACCAGCTCCAAGGCCTCGGCCAGACGACCGATCTGCCGACCGTAGCTGCCGACGCTCTGCAGCACCTTCTGTTCGACCGCCGGGTTGGACGAGGTGCCCAGGTTGACGTTGAACAGGTGGATTTGCCAGTTCGGCAGAATGGGCTGGGTCAGCGCGTCGGGGGCCAGCTGCCAGCTGATGGGCATGGAGAAGGTTGGCATGGGGAACTCCGGTGGTTGAGGGAACAGCGAGCACCGCATAGAAGCAGATTGGGTGCCAGATCGGCGCGCGCTGTCCCCCAGCCAGGGGATGCCCCTCAGCGTGGCAGCAGGTCCAGCGTCCAGCCCACAGCCGCGCAGGCGGCGACCACGGCCCAGGGGGGCCACTTCCAGCGCATCAGGGCGAGCAGGGCGGCCAGCGCCAGCAGCCCGTCGGCGATGCTGTGGATGCCGCTGGTGATCACCGGGTTCCAGAGGGCGGCCAGCAGCAGGCCGACCACCGCGGCGTTGACCCCCATGAGGGCGGCGCGCACGCGGGCCAGGCCGCGCAGGCTTTCCCAGAAGGGCAGCGTGCCCACCACCAGCAGGAAGGCCGGCAGAAAAATGGCCAGCAGGGCGAGCAGGCCGCCCACCCAGCCGGTGGGCCCGGTCTGCATGCTGGCGCCCAGGAAGGCGGCAAAGGTGAACAGCGGGCCGGGCACGGCCTGGGCAGCGCCGTAGCCGGCCAGGAAAGCGTCGTTGTCGACCCAGCCGGTGGGCACCACGCTGGTCTGCAGCAGCGGCAGCACCACATGGCCGCCGCCAAAGACCAGCGAGCCGGCGCGATAGAAGGCGTCGACCACCGCCAGTGCCTGCGACGGAAACACCCACACCAGCAGCGGCAGGCCCGCCAGCAGGGCGAAGAACAGCGCCAGCCAGGCGGCGCCCGCGCGCCGGCTGACCGGCATGGGCAGCGGTTCGTGGACGGCATCGGGGGGCGGATGCATGGCCGCGACACCGATCAGTGCCGCCAGCGCGATGGCCAGCAACTGGGCCAGGGTGCCGGACCACAGGACGAGCAGGGCTGCCGCTGCCAGCATCAGCAGCCGGCGGGGCCCGTCCGGGCACAGGCTGCGTGCCATGCCCCAGACCGCCTGCGCCACCACCGCCACGGCCACCACCTTCAGCCCGTGCAGCAGTCCCGGAGGCAAGGCGTCGGCCGCCTGGGTGATGCCCAGGGCCAGGGCAATGAGCGCCAGCGCCGAAGGCAGGGTGAAACCGGCCCAGGCCGCCAGGGCCCCGGGGTAGCCGGCGCGCATCAGGCCCAGGCCCAGACCGACCTGGCTGCTGGCCGGACCGGGCAGGAACTGGCACAGGGCCACCAGATCGGCATAGGCGGCCTCACCCAGCCAGCGGCGGCGCTCGACGAACTCGGTGCGGAAGTAGCCCAGGTGGGCCACCGGACCGCCGAACGAGGTCAGCCCCAGGCGCAGGAAAACCAGAAACACCTGCCAGGCGCTGCGAGCCGGGTCGCTTGTCATGGGGTGGTCAGGGTGTACCTGGCCATGAAGGCGCGGTCGATACGGTCTTTCCAGCGCCAGGCCCAGGTGCCTTCGGCGTGCAGCGGGCCCCAGCTGGCGATGGCATGCCCGGTGCCGCAGGACAGCAGGTTGAGTGTGTGGTCGGGCGGGTGGTGCGGCTTGAGGGCTTGTCCCTGGTGGGCAGCCAGCAGGTTGTTGGCCAGCGGCGGACCGGCGCGCACCGCATAGACCCCGCTCCTCGCATGGGGCCGGTCGGCCCGGGTCGAGACGTCACCGGCGGCGAAGACCTCGGGGTGGCTGGTGCTCTGCTGGAAGGGGTTGACCCGCACATGGCCGGTGTCCGACAGGTCCAGTCCGCTGCCCTGCAGCCAGGGCGGCGCGTGGGTGCCGATGGCCAGCACCGGCACGTCGCAGGCCAGGGTGGCACCACTGCCCAGATGAAGCCGCCCGGGCTCCACACCGATGCAGGTCTCCGGCAACACGGTCACGCCGTGCTTGCGCAGCTGTCGCTGGATGCGGCGCTGAACGCCTGGCGGGTAGTTGGCGCCCACCTCGTGGCCGCCGGTCAGGAGGCTGAACCGGTGGCCGGGGCGACCTTCACGACGCAGCCGCTGGCACATGGCCAGCAACAGCTCGATGCCGGCCGCGCCAGCGCCGATCATGGCCACCGACAAAGGCTGTCGCTCGGCCAGGCCCACCACCTCGGGCCAGAGCCGGGCAAAGGCCTCGATCGGGCGCACCACCAGCGCGTGTTCGGCCGCACCGGGCATGTCGGATTCCAGCCGATCGCGGTCGATCACCGCACCCGTGTCGATGGACAGCAGGTCGTAGCCCAGCGTTTCGGGCGTGCCGGTGCGGTTGGGGTGTCCCGCCACGCGCACCTGTCGTGCGGCCGCGTCCAGGCCGACGCACCGTCCTGCAATCCAGCGGGCGCCCGCGGCCTTGAGCAGGGGGGCGAGCGGAATCTGGCAATCGGTCTCGCTGTAGTGGCCGGCCACCAAACCGGGCGTCATGCCGCTGTAGGTCTGGAACTCATAGGGTGTGAGAACGGTGACGTCCAGGTCGGCCGGGTGCTGCTCGGCCAGACGGGCCAGCACGTGCACATGGGCATGCCCGGCTCCGAGCAACAGGAGTTTCTTGATGCCTTGGTGCATGGCCCCGATGATAGGGGCGATTGACGGTGAGCCCGTGACGAACGGATCGGGGCTTCAGGGGGCCCAGCCCAGTCCGGTGACCCAGCCGCTGCTGCGGCTGCCGGTGTTGTCGCTGTCGGCACCGACCAGCACGGTGTGCACGCGCGGCAACTGGTCGGGCGGCGTGTCGGCGCCGAGCGGCAGTTCGTCGGCGAACAGGCGAGCAAAATCGGCGCCCACATCGCGCGTTTCGGAGATCCAGCGCGATAGGGGGGCATCGCGGCCCTGGAGTACGATGAAGCGGACCCGTCGTGTGTAGGGGTTGCTGCCCTCGCGCATCGCTGGCCCGGCGCTGTCCCAGACATAGCACAGCGTGGCGGCCGGCAGTGCTTCACCGCTCACGGCCCTGGCGACCCGAAGGACCGTGCGTTCCCAGAAAGGAACCCTGTCGAGACCATGCCTGAACATCACGCAGACCTTCAGGGCCGCATCGTCCCCTTCCTTGCTGGCCAGATCCGGAGCGCGCCTGCCACCGCCCAGGGGCTGATCCAGCCGCCAGCGCCATTGCAGCCGTCGCGGTGGTGTCGACAGACCGTCGTGCACCAAGGTGCCGTATGACGCGTCGGTGATGACCTGCATGCCCGTCACGCCGTCGGCCTGCCCCGGTTCGAAGCGGGTCAGGGGCAGGTCGGTGTGGCTTTTCGGAAACCCCACCACCCGCCAGTCGGGACCGGTGTTTCCGTCGGGTCCGATCAGGGGGGGCAGCGCAGGGCGGTCGGAAGCCCACAGGGCGCCCGAGAGCACGGCCAGGGTGCCGCACGCAGCCAGGCGACTCAGGAGCATGGGCCAGATCTGGTCTTTCATGGTCCTGTGACCGCCGACAACCTGCATGGTTCAACCCCGCTTCCAGTCGTGGAATTTCTGCACCCAGGTCAGCAGGCCTTGCGGTGCATGGGCACGCTTCCATTCCCCGGCCGCATACTTGTTGGCTTCTGCCAGCGTCGGGTAGGTGTGGATGGTACCCAGAATCCTGTTCAGGCCAAGTCCGTGTTTCATGGCCAGCACGTATTCGGCCAGCAGGTCGCCGGCGTGGGTGCCCACGATGGTCACACCCAGGATGCGGTCCTTGCCGGGCACGGTGAGGACCTTGACAAAGCCGTGGGCCTCGCTGTCGGCAATGGCGCGGTCCAGGTCGTCGATGCCGTATTTCGTGACCTCGTAGGCAATGCCCTTCTCCTTCGCTTCCTGCTCGTTCAGGCCGACGCGTGCCACCTCGGGGTCGATGAAGGTCGCCCAGGGAATCACCGAGTAGTCGGCCTTGAACTTCCTGAAGTCACCGAACAGGGCGTTGACGGCCGCGTACCAGGCCTGGTGCGCGGCGACGTGGGTGAGCTGGTAGGGCCCGGCCACGTCACCGGCCGCGTAGATGTTGGGGTAGAGGGTCTGCAGGTATTCGTTGGTCTCGATGGTGCGCTGGGTCGGGATGCCCAGTTCTTCCAGACCGTAACCGGTCAGGCGGGCGCTGCGGCCGACTGCGCACAGCAGCTGGTCGAAGGCGATGCGCTGGATGACACTGCCATGTTCGACGATCAGGGTCTTCTGACCGTCGACCCATTCGCAGCGCAAGGCCTTGTGGCCCGTGAGTACGGCGACGCCATCGGCTTCCAGCGATGCCTGGGCCAGGGCGGACACCTCCTCGTCTTCCCGCAGCAAGATGCGCGGCGCCATCTCCACCTGCGTGACCTGCGCACCCAGTCGCGCAAAGGCCTGCGCCAGCTCGCAGCCGATGGGACCACCCCCCAGCACCACCAGGCGCTTGGGCACCTCGTCCATCTGGGCGAAGGTTTCCCACAGCGTGTCGCTGGTCACGTAGCCGACCTCGTCCAGCCCAGGCAAGGGAGGCACGAAGGGGCGGGCGCCGGCGGCGATCACGATGCTGCGGGCGGTCAGGCGCTGGATGCCGCCCCCGTTGAGGGCAATTTCCACCGTCCACGGGTTCACCAGCCTGGCATGGCCCTGCAGCACCTCGACGCCCAGGCCGGTGTAGCGCTCGATGCTGTCGTGCGGTTCGATGGCGCGGATCACCTCGTGGATGCGCTGCATCACTGCCTTGAAGCTGAACAAGGCTGCCGTGTCCGACAGGCCGTAGTGGGAGGCGTGGCGCATCTGGTGCGCCAGCTTGGCGCTCCTGATCAGCGCCTTGCTGGGCACACAGCCGTAGTTCAGGCAGTCGCCCCCCATCTTGTGGGCCTCGACCAGCGTGACCTTGGCCTTGACGGCGGCGGCGATGTAGGCGGTGACCAGGCCGCCGGCGCCGGCGCCAATGACAATCAGGTTGCGGTCGAAGGAGCGCGGGCGCACGCCGCGCCAGCGGGCATAGACCTTGCGCTTCTGCACCGCCTCGACGACACGCCGCGCGATCAGCGGAAAGATGCCCAGCAGCACAAAGGAACCCAGCAGGGCCGGGCTGAGGATGCCCTGCAGCGAGTCCAGCCGCGCCAGCTGGGTGCCCGCGTTCACATACACCAGCGTGCCGGCCAGCATGCCGACCTGGCTCACCCAGTAGAAGGTGAAGGCCTTCATGCGGGTCAGGCCCATCAGCAGGTTGATGAGGAAGAAGGGCACGACCGGAATCAGCCGCAGGGTGAACAGGTAGAAGGCGCCGTCCTTCTCGACACCGCGGTTGATCTCGGCCAGGCGCTGGCCGAAGCGGTTCTCGACCGTGCTGCGCAGGATGAAGCGCGAGACCAGGAAGGCCAGGGTGGCGCCGAGGGTGCTGGCAAACGAGACGATGACCGTGCCCCAGAGCAGACCGAAGATGGCGCCGCCGGCCAGTGTGATGATGGCCGCGCCGGGGACCGAGAGCGCGGTGGCTGCCACATAGATGGCGAAGTAGGCGCCGGCCACCTGCCAGGGGTGCTTCGCGTACAGCTCGGCAAAGGACACCTGGCTTTGCTTGAGGTAGTCCAGGCTCAGGAAGCGGCCCAGGTCAAACGCAAAAAAGGCGCCAATGCCCAGGGCGAATGCGATCAGCAGCAAGATTTTCCGGGGGCTCACGACGTATCCTTGTCTACCTGTTGGTGTGCTGTTGAGTCGCTGTGGACCGCCCATTCTTACACCCCCTGCCCGCTGCCCTGCGTGCGGCCCTCGAAAAGGCCGCTGATCCGCGGGCGCGCGCGCCCATGACCCTTTTACCGGACAAGGGGCTGGCCCACGACCATGTGCGACTGGAGGGCACGGCGCTGCTGGCGCGGGTGCCCAAGCAGAGCCAGATGGGGCTGGCAGCCGAGGACAACCTGGCCTACCAGAAAGCCTGCTTCGAGCGCGCCGCTGCGGGGGGGTACACGCCTCTCCTGCATGGCGTGCTGCCACCGTCGGTGACTTTGCCGCGCGGTGCCCTGCTGGTCGAGGAGATCGTCGGTCGTTCAGCCCGACTCCCGCACGACCTGCCGGCCCTGGCCCAGTCGCTGGCTTCCTTGCACGCCTTGCCGCTGCCTGGGCCCGCAGAGCGGCCACCCCTGCGCGCGGATGGCGACCCGCTGCAGGCCTTGCTCGAGGAAATCCGGCAGCAGGCAGTCTGCTGGCCGCAGGCCGATGTCCACGACGACGTGACCCGCTGCCTTAAGGTGGAGCTGGCTGATCTGGCCGCTCTCTGTGCACGGCCCGGTCGGCCCGACGTCACCCTGGTGGCTTTCGATGCCCACCCCGGCAACTTCATCGTGCGTCCGGACGGTCGTGCCATGCTGGTGGACCTGGAGAAATGCCGCTACAGCTACCCGGGGCTGGACCTGGCCCACGCCACGCTCTACACCTCCACCACCTGGGACATCGACGGGCGCTGCATGCTGTCGACCGACGAAGTGGCCGGTTTCTTCCGCCAATGGGCCGGCGGTGTGGGACCGACGGCGGCGCACAGCGCATCGGGCTGGCACCTGCCGCTGCGTCGCGCCATGTGGCTGTGGTCGCTCACCTGGTGTGCCAAGTGGCGGGTGCTCTCCCGGCAGGCGGCCCGTGACGGAGGTGACGGCGAGGACTGGTCGGCCCAGCGCAGCGAAGACCGCCTGGTGGCCCATGTGCGCGAGCGGGTCGACCACTACCTTGACCCCGATGTGGTGCGCGGGGTTCTCCGGGGCTTCGATGAACTGGCCGAGGCTTTGTCTGCATGAAGCTGGCTATCGTGGTTCCGGTGCTGGATGAAGCCGATCAGGTGGCGGCGCGTCTGCAGGCTCTGGCGCCCTTGCGTGCCCGTGGGGCGCTGGTGGTCGTGGTCGACGGCGGCAGTCGAGACAACACGATGCAGCAGGCCGCGTCCCTCGCCGATCAGGTGCTGGTGGCTCCACGCGGGCGCTCCTCGCAGATGAATGCCGGCGCGCGCGCAGTGGCCGATGCAGGGGTTGATACCCTGCTGTTCCTGCATGCCGACACCCGCCTGCCCGAAGGCGCCGATGCCCTGATCGAGCGCGCGCTGCGGTCGGGCGCCGACTGGGGCCGTTTCGACGTTCGCATCGAAGGCCGCCATCCGTTGCTGCCGCTGGTGGCTGCCATGATGAACCGGCGCTCGCGCCTGAGTGGCATCGCCACCGGGGACCAGGCGGTGTTTGTGCGGCGCCGGCTGTTCGAGGCGGTGGGCGATTTTCCCGAACAGGCGCTGATGGAGGACATTGCGTTGAGTGCGCGTCTGCGTGAAGTCTCACGACCGGCCTGCCTGCGCCAGTCGGTGGCCACTTCGGGCCGCCGATGGGACCGCCACGGTCTGTGGCGAACCATTTTGCTGATGTGGCGCCTGCGGGTCGCCTACGCGCTGGGCGCCGACCCGCACGCACTGGCACTGCGCTATGGCTACCGCCCCCGCTCACCGGCGGCGCTGGCTGTCATGGCCAAGGCGCCGGTGCCGGGCCTGGCCAAGACCCGGCTGGCGCCCGTGCTGGGCGAAGCCGGCGCGGCCCGGGCGCAGCGCGGTTTCATCCTGCGCACGCTGTCCACGGTGCGGGCGGCCGCCCTGGGGCCGGTGACCCTGTGGTGTGCTCCGGACGAGCGGCACCGGCTGTTTCGCCTGCTGCGCCACCGCCACGGCGTCGTCACACAAGCCCAGCCGGACGGCGACCTGGGCCTTCGCATGAGAATGGCCATGCAGGCGCACTTTGATCGCTCTCCCCATGTGCCGTGGATCGTGGTCGGCACCGACTGCCCGGCGCTGACGCCGGATCATCTGCAGGCCATGGCCGAGGCCCTGCAGCAACATGGAGCCGTGGTTCTGCCGGCCGAGGACGGAGGGTATGTCGCCTTGGGCCTGGCACAGCCCTGTCCCGCGGTGTTCGAGGGTGTGGACTGGAGCACGCCCCAGGTGCTGGCTCAGACCCGCGAACGACTGAAGGCCGGCGGTGTGTCATGGCTTGAACTGCCGCCCCTGTGGGACGTGGACGATCCCTCGGACTGGACGCGCTGGCAGAAGTTCCAGGCAATACCTCCTTGACTTTGATCAAGATAACCTTGGACCGACGGAACCCTCGGGCTGCTGCCTGTCTGATTGGGTTAAGGTTTGAACATCGGTCCTGAACGCTGTGTCGAGGAAGCCGCTCCCCCCATGCCCACCATGCCCATGAAGACCTCACCCCAGACTGAACCCGCAGATTGGCATCGGCTCTCGCCCGAGCAGGCACTGGAGCAACTGGACAGCTCGCCCCGGGGCCTGAGCACCGCCGAGGCGACCGTCCGGCTGCAGCGCCACGGTCCCAATCGCCTGGAGATGACCGAGGGTCCCGGCCTGTGGCGGCGCGTGCTGGCGCAGTTCAACAACCTGCTCATCATGGTCCTGCTGGCGGCGGTGGTGGTCACGGCACTGATCGGCCACCTGCTCGACTCCGCCGTCATCCTCGCGGTGGTGCTGCTCAACGTGTCCATTGGGGTGCTGCAGGAAGGCAAGGCCGAGAAAGCCCTGGCGGCCATACGCCACCTGCTCTCGCCCCACGCCAATGTCTGGCGCGACGGGCGCCTGCAGGACATCGACGCGGCCGACCTGGTGCCGGGCGACGTGGTGCAGGTCGCCTCGGGCGACAGCCTGCCGGCCGACCTGCGCTGGCTGCAGATCAACAACCTGCGCGTCGACGAATCGGCCCTGACCGGTGAGTCGGTCCCGGTTGAAAAGGCCCTGGCGCCGGTGGCCGTCGACGCGGCCCTGGGTGATCGCCTGTCCATGGGTTATGCGGGCACCCTGGTCACGCAGGGCCAGGCGCGTGGCGTGGTGGTGGCCACCGCCAGCGGCACCGAGATGGGGCGCATCGGCCGCCTGCTTGAATCGGTGGAGCAGGTGACCACGCCCCTGGTGCGCAACATGGGCCAGCTCGCGCGCTGGATCACGTTTGCGGTGGTCGCTGCCGCCGCGGCGCTGTTCGCCTTCGGCACCCTGGTGCGTGGCATGCCGGTGGCCGAGATGTTCATGACCGCGGTCGGCCTGGCGGTGGCCGCCATTCCCGAGGGCATGCCGGCCATCATGTCCATCACCCTGGCCATCGGCGTGCAGCGCATGGCCTCGCGCAACGCGGTGATCCGCCGGCTGCCGGCGGTCGAAACCCTGGGCTCGGTGACGGTGATCTGCTCCGACAAGACCGGCACACTCACCCGCAACGAGATGACGGTGCAGCAGGTGGTGCTGGCCGGCGGCGTCGTCGATGTCGAGGGCGCGGGCTACGCGCCCGAGGGCGCACTGCGGCGCGACGGCCACCACCTGCAGCCGGCCGAGCTGTTCCGCGAGGCGCCGGTGCTGCTGGCCCTGGCCGAGGCCGCCGCCCTGTGCAACGACGCCGGCCTGCACCCGGAAGCGGGCCTGTGGCAGCTGACCGGCGACCCGACCGAAGGCGCCTTGCTGACGCTGGCCATGAAGGCCGGCATCGACCCGGTCGAGCTGGCGCGGGAACGCCCGCGCACCGGCGCCATTCCCTTCGAGTCGGAGCACCGCTACATGGCCACGGCACACGCGGCGGCCGAGGGTGAGCCCGCTGGGCACGACCTGCTGCTCAAGGGCGCACCCGAGCGCGTGCTGGCCATGTGCAGCCACCAGCTGACCGACGACGGCCAGACCGTGCCGCTGGACGACGCCCACTGGCAGCGCGCCATCGACGAGCAGGCGCGCGCCGGCCGCCGGGTGCTGGCCCTGGCGCGGGGTCATGTGGACGCTGTTTCGGCGCTGGACAGCCGCAGCGGCGTCGATGGCCTGACGCTGCTGGGCCTGGTCGGCATCATTGACCCGCCACGGCAGGAGGCGATCGAGGCCGTGGCCCAGTGCAAGGAGGCCGGCATCCGCGTCAAGATGATCACCGGCGACCACGCGGTGACCGCCAGCGCCATCGCCACCCAGCTGGGCATGGGCGAGAACCTGCGCGCCGTCACCGGTCCCGAAATCGAGGCCATGGACGACCAGGCCCTGCGGCAGGTCGTGCTCGAGGCCGATGTCTTTGCCCGCGCCAGTCCCGAGCACAAGCTGCGTCTGGTGCAGGCGCTGCAGGCGCGCGGCGAGGTGGTGGCCATGACCGGCGACGGCGTCAACGACGCGCCTGCGCTCAAACAGGCCGACGTCGGTGTGGCCATGGGCCGCAAGGGCACCGAGGCGGCCAAGCAGGCCGGCGCCATCGTGCTGGCCGACGACAACTTCGCCTCCATTGCCCACGCGGTGGAAGAGGGCCGTACCGTCTACGACAACCTGCGCAAGACCGTCACCTTCCTGCTGCCCATCAACGGCGGCGAATCGATGTCGCTGCTGGTGGCGGTGTTGTTCGGTCTGGCCCTGCCCATCATGCCGGTGCAGATCCTGTGGGTGAACATGGTGAGTTCGGTGGCCCTGGCCATGGTGCTGGCCTTCGAACCCACCGAGCCCGGGGTCATGAAGCGGGCGCCACGCCCGCCGGGCGAACCCATGTTGAGCCCGTTCGTGATCTGGCGCATCCTGCTGGTCTCAACCCTGTTCAGCCTGGGCATCTTCGGCATGTACCAGTGGTCACTGGCCAGCGGCGCACCGGTCGAAGAGGCGCGCACCATGGCCGTCAACACCCTGGTGGCGATGGAGGTGTTCTACCTGTTCAGTGTGCGTTACCTGAAGGCGCCGTCGTTCACCCTGGCTGGGGTGCAGGGCACACCACGGGTGCTGATGGCGGTGGGTGTGGTGATCGTGTTGCAGGCCCTGTTCACCTACGCCCCCTTCATGCAGCTGTGGTTCGGCACCCGTGCCCTGGAGCCGGGTCAGGTGCTGCTGTGTGCGCTGGTCGGGCTGACCGTGCTGGTGCTGCTGGAGGGCGAAAAATGGGTGGTGCGTCAGCGAAAGCTGGTGTAACCCCAGCCAATGCGCAGCGCGGTGGTGACGGCGCACAGGGCCGCGAACCCGTAGGCAATGGGGGCGAACCACTGCGGCCACAGGCACATCGCCACAAAGGCGATGAGAGTCTCGGTGGCTTCGGTCAGCCCGCCCAGGAAGTAGAAGCTCTTGTCCGGGAAGGCCAGCGAATGCAGCCGGCGCTTCTCGGCCACGATGGCAAAGGCCAGGAAACTGCTGCCGGTGCCGATGAAGCTGGCCAGCAGGACCGCGGCGGCCAGGGCATTGGCAGCCGGGTTGACCACCGCGAAAGCCAATGGAATGGATGCGTAGAACACGAAGTCCAGCGTGATGTCCAGGAACCCGCCCCGGTCGGTCGGCTGCGTGGCCCGGGCCACCGCGCCATCGAGACCGTCCATCAGACGGGACAGGAGCAGCAGGCACAGACCGGTCAGGAACCCTCCGGTGGCGATGGCTGCCGCCGCGCCCAGGCCGAGCACAAATCCGGTCCAGGTCAGCGCATCGGCGCTCACGCCCAACTGGCACAGCCCCCGGGCGGCCCGCACCAGCAAAGGCCGGATGGCCGCCTGCACCGCCTTATCCAGCATGGGTCAGCTCCATTACCCGCGACGGGTCCGCGATGTCGGCGTGGTCGTGGGTGACCAGGATGGCCGGGATGTTCGCGGCCCGGATGTGATCGAACACGAAGGCCCTGAACTGCGCGCGCAGCGCGGCGTCCAGGCGCGAGAAGGGCTCGTCCAGCAGAAGGGCCCGCGGCCTGGCGAGCAGGGCGCGCATCAGCGCCACGCGTGCGCGTTGGCCCCCCGAGAGGGTGGCCGGGTCACGATCGCCGTACCCGGCCAGTCCCGCCTCGGCCAAGGCCTGCCCGGCCTGGTTCTTGCGCGCTTCGGTCGGGCCGGGGGGCACTGCGAACAGCAGGTTCTCGATCACGCTCAGGTGGGCGAACAACAGGTCGTCCTGGAAGATCAGGCCGATCCCGCGTCGCGCCGTCGGCAGCCGGGACACGTCGTGGCCATCGAGCAGGACCTGACCCTCGAAGCCCAGTGCCGACTGCCCTTCGGCCACCGTCCCCAGGGTGCCGGCGATGGCCGCCAGCACCGAGCTTTTGCCGCAGCCACTCGGGCCCATCAGCGTCAGCACCTGGCCGGGCGGGACCTCCAGTGTCAGATCCGAGACCAGGGTGCGCTGCGGACTGCCCAGCCGCCGGATGTGGATGTTCAGGCTCATGGGTGGGAGACTGTAAAGCGTCGCGGTCGCCCCACCCACGCGGCCAGCGCAAAGCCCAGCACCGGCAGCACGAACTGCAGCCAGGCATAGGCGCCGGTGAGCGAGCGCTGGGCCCCGGCCGCCAGGGTGACCGCCTCGGTGGTCACGGTGTTCCAGCGGCCGGCACCGACGTAGAGTGTCGGCAGGTATTGCGCCACGCTGACCGCAAAGCCCACCGCCGCCGACGCCGCCAGGGCCCGGCGCAACAGCGGCCACTTGACCCGCCACAGGAAATGCCAGCGGCCGTGGCCCAGGCTGGCGGCCAGGCCGCGGTAGCGCGGGTCGAAGCCCAGGTAGGCCGGCGACAGGGCCAGCAGCACATAGGGCAGCACCAGTGTGGTGTGGGCCAGCAGCAGGCCGGTCCACTGGCCTTCCCAGTGCAGCCGCAGCACCAGACCGTACAGACCCACCACCCAGAGCACCCCGGGCAGCACCAGGGGCAGGTAGAGCAGGGGGCGCAGTGTGTTGTCCCAGTGGCGTGGGGCCAGTTCCAGCCAGGCCACACACCACAGCAGCGAGAGCAGGGACGACGTAGCGGCCAGCAGCAAGGTGTCGGTCACGGTGCCCGCGCTGGCCCACACGCTCCGCCAGGCCTGCAGCGTCCAGGCTTCGGGCAGCAGCCGCGGGAAGGGCCAGACGCCAGCCACGCTGCCGACCGCCAGCGCCAGCAGGATGGC
Organism: uncultured Burkholderiales bacterium; assembly: GCA_937873395.1. Taxonomy (GTDB): domain Bacteria; phylum Pseudomonadota; class Gammaproteobacteria; order Burkholderiales; family Burkholderiaceae_C; genus Hydrogenophaga. Next base: position 89,757 of record CALMYH010000006.1, on the reverse strand, counting down.
CGCGTAGGTGAGCACCAGAGCGCGCCAGGCCCAGGGGGTGCCGGGTCGACTGCCTGATGGCCCATTCGAGGTACAAGGCAGTGATCCGCGCCGGCCATCCGGCAGCCGCAGGCCCAGCCGGGACAGACCCCACCAGCCGAGACCTCCGACCAGCACCAGCAAGGCCAGCAGACCGCCGGCCGCGGCACCCTGCGCGTTCACCGCCAGGTCGGCATCCTGCAGCCATTGCCAGGCCAGCACCGCCAGCGTGGGCGGGCTGGCCGGACCGATCACCATCGCCATGTCGACCACCGTGAGGCCGTAGGCCAGCACCGCCATCAGCGGCCACCACAGGCGCGGCGCCAGTTGGGGCCAGACCACCCGCCACCAGGCCCTTGAGGGCCCGTAGCCCAGGGTCTGCGCCAGGCTGTGCTCGGCCAGCCAGCGGCGCCGCACGTCTTCTCGCTGCAGCTGGCTGGCGGCCGTCCAGAGCAGGAAGGGCACCTCCTTGAGGACGAGTGCGACGATCAGGCCCAGACCCCAGGGGTCCTGGGTGGTGGGCCAGGGCGGCGGAAATTCGAATCCGGTCAGCCACGGCGAGACGGCGCGCAGCAGCCAGCCGCTGGGCGCCACCAGAAACACCAGGCCGATGGCCAGCGCCGCGTGGGGCGTGGCCAGCATGGCGGGCAGCGCGCGGGTCATGTGCAGAAGGCCTTGGCGGACAAAGGCCTGCGCCAGCAACCAGGCGCTGATCCACCAGGCCAGGGCGGTGGAGGCCAGGCCAGTCCACAGGGTCAGGGCCAGCGCAGAAGGGGTTTGGGGTGCGCGCCACAGCGCCGCCCAGGCGGCTGGGTCACCCAGCGATTGCCCGGCCAGCACCGCCACCGCCAACAGGGGCGCCAGTACCACGGCGAGCAGGGCCATGGCGGGCCCCTGCGAGCGCAACAGGGTCACCGACCGTAGCGCCGGATCCATTCCCGCTCCAGCGGGTCGACCCAGGTGGCATGGGGCTCGGGCAAGGTGGGCGCCGGTGTGCTGACCTGACCCGGCAGGGCCTGGGCCGGAAACTCGGCGCGTTCCTCGGGGCTCAGGCGGGCCAGGTCCAGCACCGTCGGGTCGCCCCAGGCCGTGATGTCGGCCTTGCGGGCCTGGGCCCTGGCGGACAGCAGGAAGTTGGCCACCACCTGAGCCGCCTCGGGCGCCCGCGCGTTGTAGGGAATGGCCACAAAATGGGTGTTCCCGATGGTGCCGCCGGCGAACTGCCAGCTCCTGATCGTGGCCGGCAGGCGGCGTGCGGCGATCTCGTTGGCTGCTTCGTTGGGATTGAAGGTCATGCCCAGCAGCAGCTCGCCATCGGCCACCATCTGGCGGATGGCCGCCGGACTCTGCGGAAACTGGCGCCCATCGCGCCACAGGTGCGGGTGCAACTCGTCCAGCAGGCGCCACAAGGGCGCCGTGACCCGCTCGAAATCGGCCACGACGGGCGGTTGGCCCAGCACCGTGCGGTCGGCCACCGTCTCGATCAGCGCCTGCTTGAGGAAGGTGGTGCCGGTGAAATCGGGGGGGCGCGGGTAGGTGATGCGTCCGCGCTGTTGCCGGGCCAGCGCCAGCAATTCGTTCATGCTCTGCGGCGGCTCGGGCAGGCGACGGCTGTCGGCAAAAAAGGTGAACTGCGCCATGCCCCAGGGCGACTCCATGCCGTCGGTGGGGACCGAGAAGTCGTTGAGTGTGGTCGGCTTGCCCACGGTGTCCACCTGGGCAAAGTGGGGCAACTGCTCGGCCCAGGGTCCGAACAGCAGGCCGTCGGCTTTCATCGCGGCGAAGTTTTCGCCGTTGATCCAGACCAGGTCCACCGTGCCCTGCCGGGCACCGCGCCCGGCGGCCTTTTCGGCGCGCACGCGCTTGACCACGTCGGCGGTGTCGGTGATCTTCACGTGTTCGAGTTTGATGCCGTAGGCCTTCTGCACTTCGCCGGCGACCCACTGCAGGTAGGCGTTGGTGCGGTCACTGCCGGCCCAGGCGTTGAAGAAGACGGTTTGCCCGCGCGCTGCCGCGACAGTGTTGCTCCAGGGCCGGGCCTGTGCCCTGGCGGACCAGGGCACGGACAGGGCTGCGGCGGCGGAGGCCAACCAGGCCAGGGCCTGTCGGCGGTCGATGCGTGGGTTGTCGTCTGGCATGTTCATGGGCGTCGATGAAAAGGGCGGGGACGGTGTCTGTCGATCCGGCTTCGGCGTTTCATCTTAACCACGCGCGGGCGTCCGGTCCTGGGGTGGGTCGCGCGGGCAGGGGCTTTCTTACAGCGACATGCCCCTATCATTCGGGGGCTGCGGGCCTGTCTTGCCCGATCAGGCACCCGCCATGACCCCACCGACAGCCGGCTTCGAACACCAGGTGGCCGAACAGCGCGCCTACCTGCTCAAGTTCGCCCGATTGCAGTTGCGCAACCAGACCTGGGCCGAAGATGCCGTGTCCGAGACGGTGCTGGCGGCGCTGGCGCGCCCGCAGGCCTTCCAGGCCCGATCACAGCTCAGGACCTGGCTGGTGGGCATCCTCAAGCACAAGGTGATCGACATCCTGCGCCAGCACCAGCGCGAGGTGCTCGTCTGCGCCAACGATGACGATGCCACCAACGATCCGCTGGAGGACATCGCCTTCCGGCGCGATGGTCACTTCGTCGAGGCGCCGGCCGACTGGGGCAATCCGGACCAGGACCTCAGCCAGCGCCAGTTCATGGCGGTGCTGGACGCGTGCACCGAAAAACTCCCCCCGGTACAGGCAAGGCTGTTCCTTATGCGCGAATGGCTGGAACTCTCCAGTGAGGAAATCTGTAAGGAACTGGGCCTGACGCCGACCAACCTCTATGTCCAGCTGCACCGGGCCCGATTGCGCCTGCGCGAGTGCCTGGAACTCCACTGGTTTTCAACCCGATGAATGCCCTGCTCAGAAAATTGCCCCTGATGCGCCACTGCAAGGAGGTGACCGCCCTGGTCATCGCCCGGGAGGACCGCGACCTGCCGGTGCTGGAGCGGGCTGCGCTGCGGGTGCACATGGCCATGTGCAAGGCCTGTCCGAACTTCGAGCGCCAGGTGCTGACCATGCGCAACGCCATGCGGCAATGGCGCCACTACAGCGAGGAAGACGCCCCCTCTTCTTGAGCCCTTGAGGCTTCAGTTGAGCAGGGCTTGGGCGAACTCCCGGGCGTCGAAGGTTTCCAGATCCTCCAGTTTTTCACCCACGCCGATGAAGTAGACCGGCACCGGCCGCTCCATGGCGATGGCGCAGATGACGCCGCCCTTGGCAGTGCCGTCCAGCTTGGTGATGACCAGGCCGGTGAGCGACAGCGCATCGTCGAAGGCCTTGACCTGCGTCAGCGCGTTCTGACCGGTGTTGCCGTCGATCACCAGCAGCACCTCGTGTGGCCCGGAGGCATCGGCCTTTTGGACCACGCGCTTGATCTTTCGCAGCTCTTCCATCAGGTGCAGCTGGGTCGGCAGGCGCCCGGCGGTGTCCACCAGCACCACGTCCTTGCCGCGCGCCTTGCCGGCGGTCACGGCGTCAAAGCTGACGGCAGCCGGGTCACCGCCCTGCTGGGTGATGATCTCCACCGTGTTCCGGTCGGCCCAGACGGCCAGCTGCTCGCGCGCCGCGGCCCGGAAGGTGTCGGCGGCGGCCAGCAGCACACTGGCGCCTTCGTTGGCCATGTGGCGGGTCAGTTTGCCGATCGAGGTGGTCTTGCCGGCCCCGTTGACGCCGGCCACCATGATCACCGTGGGTTTGTGTTCGCCGATCACCAGCGCCTTCTGCAGCGGCGCCAGCAGGTCCGCAATGGCGTCGGCCAGCAGACCCTTGACGGCGGCCGGGTCGGTGACCTTGGCCTCCTTGACGCGCCGGCGCAGGTCCTTGAGCAGGTGTTCGGTGGCCTTGACGCCGGTGTCGGCCATCAGCAGCGCCGCTTCCAGCTCTTCGTACAGGTCCTCGTCAATGCGGGTGCCGGTGAACACCGTGGCAATGCCGCTGCCGGTCTTGCGCAGGCCGGCCTTGAGGCGGTCGAGCCAGCCCTGTCGCGCGGCCGGCGCCACAGACGGAACGGCAATGGCCGCCGCCTCGGCGGCAGGCGCCTCCCCACGTGCATCAACAGGTGGTCGGGCGGCCTGAACCGCTGGCTCGGCCGGTGGGGTGGCGGGCGTCTCGGGGGGGGCTGGCGGTGCGGCAGGTGTTTTCTTGCGGAAGAACGAGAACATTTTTCAATCTCAAGTATCTTCATCATTCTATGAAACCCCCATTCCACCTGCCTGACCGCCTCCGCGGCGTCCTGCTTGCCTCCTGCGCGACGCTGGCCCTGGCGATGACCCCGCTGCAGCCCGCACACGCCCAGGCGTCGCCGACGACCGGCAGCGCACTGGCCGTCACCCAGGCCAGCCAGACCCAGCGTTTCACGCTCGCCAACGGCATGACCGTCATTGTCCGGCCCGACCGGCGCTCGCCCACCGTGGCCCACATGCTGTGGGTGCGGGTGGGGTCCATCGACGAAGTCGACGGTACCTCGGGTGTGGCCCACGTGCTGGAGCACATGATGTTCAAGGGCACGCCAGACCTCAAGCCCGGGGAGTTCTCGCGCCGCGTGGCTGCCCTGGGCGGCCGTGACAACGCCTTCACCAGCCGCGACGCCACCGCCTACCACCAGCAGATCCCGTCCCGGCACCTGGAGGCGGTGATGCGCCTGGAGGCCGACCGCTTTGCCCGCAACCAGTGGCCCGACGACGAGTTCACCCGTGAGATCGAGGTGGTCAAGGAAGAGCGTCGCCAGCGCACCGAAGAATCGCCGCGCGCCCGCATGTTCGAGGCCTTCAGCGCCATGAGCTTCAAGGCCCACCCCTACCGCCGGCCCATCATCGGCTGGATGAGCGACCTCAACGCCATGACCCCCGAGGACGTGCGGGCCTTCTACCGGCAGTGGTACACCCCCTCCAATGCGGCGCTGGTGGTGGTCGGTGACGTCGATGTCGACCGGGTGCGGGCACTGGCCGAAGAGCTGTACGGTCATCTGCCGGCACGCGCCACCCCGGCGCGGAAGCCGCGTGACGAGCCTGCCCAGGCCGGACCCCGCCGCATGGAGTACCGCGCCGCCGTCGAGCAGGGCATGGTGCTGCTGGGCTGGAAGATGCCGCGCTGGCAGGGCGGAGACACCCCGGACGATCAGGATGCGCTCGCCCTGACCGTGCTGGCAGCGGTGCTCGACGGTTACAGCGGTGCCCGCCTGGACCGGGCCCTGGTGCAAGGCTCGGGCGCCGGGGGCAAACGCATCGCCGACAGCGCGGGCGCATCCTTCGGACTCTTGGGTCGGGGACCGCAGCAGTTTCTGCTCAGCGCCGTGCCGGCGCGCGGCGTGAGTGCGGAGATGGCATCGGCCGCTCTCAAGGCGGAGATTGAGCGCATCGCGCGCGAGGGCATCAGCGAGACCGAATTGCGGCGCGTCAAGACCCAGTGGACGGCGGGCGAAATCTACAAGCTCGACTCCATCTTCAACCAGGCCCGGGAACTGGGCAACTACTGGATCAATGGCCTGGACATCGATGCCGGCGAACGGCTGCTGACCCGCTTGCAGGAGGTCACCGCGGCCCAGGTGCAATCGGTCGCACAGCGCCTGTTCGGCGACGACGGCCTGAACACCGCCGTGCTGGTGCCCGACCCGAGCCGGCGCGAGGCCCGTGCCGCACCGGGCGGCCAGCGTCCGGCATTGGGACGCCATTGAAACCGCTCACGACCGTACCATCCGTCTGAACCGATGACACTTCACCCATCCATTCACGCCCTGAGCCTGATCGGGCACATCCACCTGCGTCGGCAGATCGCTCTGGTTCTGCTTCTGTGTCTGGCGGCCATGGCCGGGTCCGCGCGCGCGGCCATCCCCATCGAACACTGGGTGCACGCCAGTGGCGCCCGGGTCTACCTGGTCACCAGCCCGACCATCCCCATGCTGGACGTGCAGATCAATGTCGACGGTGGGAGCCGCCGCGATCCGGCCGCGCAGGCCGGCCTGGCCAGTGCCACGGCCGGCATGCTGTCGGCAGGCGTACGGGCTCACGGCGACCGGCCCGCCCTGGACGAAAACCGGCTCAGCGAGGCCTGGGTCGACCTCGGCGCCCAGTTCGGCGCCAGCGCCGGCAGCGACCGTTTCAGCCTGTCGCTGCGCACGCTCACCCGGGAAGACCTGCTGACCGGTGCCGTCCGCCTGGCCGCACACCAGTTGGCGGCCCCGGCCTGGCCCGAGCCGGTGTGGCAGCGCGACCGGGAACGTCAGCTGGCCAGCCTGCGCGAGGCCGACACGCGGCCGGCCACCCTGGCAGGCCGTGCCTTTGCCCGCGCGGTCTACCAGGGGCACCCTTATGGCCAGGAGCCCACGGCCGACACCCTGATGGCCATCGGTGTGGCCGACATGAGAGACTTTTTCCGCCGGCACGTGGTGGCCTGCCGTGCCCAGGTCAGTCTGGTGGGGGCCATCGACCGGGCGACGGCCGACCGCGTCGTCGGCGAACTGATGGCCCCGCTGCAGGCGCACGGTTGTGAGAATCTGCCCGCCGTTGCCGAGGTGCAGGCTCTGGCGCAGGCGGTGGAGCAGCGGCTGCCCTTCGACGCCGCCCAGGCGCAGGTGCTGGTCGGCCAGCCTGGCTATCCGCGCAACGACCCCGACTTTTTCGCCCTGCTGGTGGGCAACCACATTCTGGGCGGAGGCGGGTTCACCTCCCGCCTGACCCATGAAGTGAGGGAGCAACGGGGCCTGAGCTACAGCGTCTACAGCTACTTCGCACCTGGCCTGCACGCCGGTGCCTTCCAGCTCGGCCTGACCACGCGGCCTGACCAGGCCGATCTGGCCCTGTCGGTGGCACGCGATGTGGTGGCGAAGTTCGTGGCGGACGGTCCGACTGCAGTCGAGCTGCAGGCGGCCAAGGACAATCTGGTCAACGGCTTCGGTCTGCGCCTGGACAGCAACCGCAAGCTGCTCGACAACGTGGCCAACATCGCCTGGAACGGCCTGCCGCTGGATTACCTCGACCACTGGACCGATCAGGTGGAGGCGGTGACGGTGGACGATGTCCGGCGCGCCTTCCAGCGGGTGCTGCAACCCGATCGCATGGTGACCGTGGTGGTCGGCGGGCGCACTTAGCCCACCCCTGCCGCGCTTCGCGCGACCCCCTCAAGGGGGCGACACCTGCCGTCTGGCAAAGCCAGTCCGGCGGTGTCCTTGTCGCAGCCACTGGCTGCCTGGCCTGCCGACCGGCACGCTGTATTGGTAAGCTCGACGCATGAAGAAGCCCGCGACACGCCCCGCTGCCAAGGCGACACACGAGGTCCGCATCATCGGCGGGCGCTTCAAGCGCTCGCGCCTGCCGGTGGCCAGCCGGCCCGGCCTGCGCCCCACGCCTTCGCGCGTGCGCGAAACCTTGTTCAACTGGCTGGGCCAGGACCTCAGCGGCTGGCGCTGTTTTGACGCCTTTGCCGGCACCGGCGCGCTGGGCTTCGAAGCCGCTTCACGCGGTGCCGCCCAGGTCTGGCTGGCCGAGCAGGACCCGTCGCTGGTGACCGGTCTGCAATCGGTGCGACAGCGCCTGCAGGCCGAGGCGGTCGAGGTGCTCAAGGGCGATGGCGTGTCCTTGCTGCAGCAGCGGCGGGACCTCGACCTGGTGTTTCTCGACCCTCCTTTTGGTGACGGTGGCAACGACGCGTTGTTCGCGGCGGCCCTGCGCGCAGCCCGCGCCGCGCTCAAGCCGGATGGTTTCGTCTACCTGGAGTCGCCGCGACCCTGGTCCGCCGAGGAGCTGGCTGCCCTCGGGCTGCAAGCCTGGCGCCAGGACCGGGCCGGCGCGGTGTCCTTTGCGCTGTTGCGGGTTCTGCCGGGCGCCTGATGCCCGCGGCAGGCGCGGTCGCCGATAATCATCGCATGTCGTTCGCGCCCTCCCGCTCCCGCATCGCCGTCTACAGCGGCACTTTCGACCCGCTCACCCTGGGCCACGAGGACGTGGTGCGCCGCGCGGCGGCTTTGTTCGATGACCTGATCATCGCGGTGGCCATGGCCCACCACAAGAAGACCCGTTTCACGCTGCACGAACGCCTGGAGATGGCCAGCGAGTTTGCGGCCAGTCTGGATGGTTCTCGCGTGCGTGTGCTGCCCTTCGATGGCCTGATGATGGATTTCTGCCACGAGCAGGGCGCCCACGCGGTGGTGCGCGGCATCCGCAACATGGCCGACTTCGACTACGAGGTGCAGATGGCGGCCATGAACCGCAAGCTGCACCCGGGCGTCGAGACGGTATTCCTGCTGCCCCAGGCCGACCTGCAGTGCATCTCCAGCACCCTGGTGCGCGAGATCGCCACCCTGGGCGGAGACGTGTCCCAGATGGTCAGCCCTGGTGTGGCGACCAGACTGCTGCCGCCAGCGTTGCAGGCCTGAACAGGAAGCAAGGCCATGGCCCTGATGATCACCGCCGAGTGCATCAACTGCGATGTCTGCGAGCCCGAGTGCCCGAACCAGGCGATTTCGATGGGCGAGGACTTCTACCAGATCGATCCGAACCGCTGCACCGAATGTGTGGGGCATTTCGACGAGCCACAGTGTGTGCAGGTCTGCCCGGTCGAGTGCATCCCGGTCGATCCGGCCCATGTGGAGAACCACGAGACGCTGTGGCAGAGGTACCAGCGCCTGCAGCAGGCGGGTCAGTCGCTGGCGTCTGCAGGACCGGCTGTCTCTCCACCGGCAGGGGGGTGACTGTCGCTGTTGAGAGGGCGAGGCGGCTTGGGCCGAGGCGGCTTGCTGGTGTGGATCAGGGCGGTGGCCTTGTCCATGTCGCCCTCGATCAGCTGCGGCAGCGCCTTCAGGGCCCGGTCCATGGCCTGGGCCATGGCGATGCGGTCGTCCGGTGAGGGCTTCTTGAGCACCCAGTTGGCGACTTCGTTGCGGTTGCCCGGGTGACCGATACCGATGCGCAGCCGCCAGTAGTCGGGGCTGCCCAGCTGGGCATGGATGTCCCGCAGTCCGTTGTGCCCGGCGTGCCTGCCCCCTTTCTTGAGCTTGGCCTCGCCCGGCGGCAGGTCCAGCTCGTCGTGCACGACCAGCACCTCTTCGGGCGCAATTTTGTAGAACCGCGCCACCGAGGCCACCGCCTGGCCCGAGCGGTTCATGAAGGTCTGTGGCTCGACCAGCCACACGCTCTGGCCTCGAACGTTGGCGCGTGCCACTTTGCCGAAATGGCTACGCTCCATCTGCAAGGAGGCGCCCAGCAGACGCGCGGCCTCGTCCACCCACCAGAAACCGGCGTTGTGGCGTGTCTGCTCGTAATCGGGCCCTGGGTTGCCCAGGCCGGCTATCAGTCGGATCATGTTGGTGGATTATCGGGTGCGTGGCAGGGCGGGCCATAAAAAAAGCCCGCGAGAGCGGGCCTTGGAAGCGCACCGGGCAGCGGGCTGCCCGATGGAATGGCTTCACTTCTTCTTCTTGCCCTTTTTGTCGTCGGCGGCGGCAGCCACGGGAGCGGCAATCACTTCCTCGACCGGCTCCACCACGGTGGCGATGGTGATGTCCTTGCGGCCATGGGTCACGATCTTGACGCCCTTGGGCAGCTTGATGTCGCCGGTGTGGAGGGTGGCGCCCTTTTCGACGGCGCTCAGGTCCACTTCGATGAACTCGGGCAGCTGGGTGGCCAGGCACTCGATTTCGATCTCGGTCATGATGTGGTTGACCAGACACTTGTCAACCTTGACGGCTGGCGAATTCTCTTCACCCTTGAAGTGCAGCGGCACTTTCTTGTGCAGGCGGGTTTTCTCGTCCACGCGCTGGAAGTCCACGTGCAGGACCTGGGGCTTGAACGGGTGATACTGCACATCGCGCAGCAGCACCTTCTCGACCTTGCCGCCCAGTTCCATGTCCAGGATGGAGGCGTGGAAGGCTTCTTTTTTCAGGGCGTGCCACAGGGCGTTGTGGTCCAGCTCGATGGCGGTCGGGGCGACGTTGCCACCAAAAACGATACCGGGCGCGCGACCGGTGTTGCGCAGACGGCGGCTCGCACCCGTTCCCTGCTTGGCGCGCTCAAAAGCGACAAATTGCATGACTGACTCCAGTGGAGGGGTTCCGCGACCAGAACGCCTCGATTTCAAAAAGGCCGCCTTCGCGGCGGCCCGCTTCTTGCTGCCTCAGAACAGGTTGTCCTGGTCGGCAAACAAACTCATGACCGACTCGCCCGAAGCAATGCGCGCAATGGTCTCGGCCATCAGCGGTGCCACGGTGAGCTGGCGGATCTTGCCGCAGGCCTGGGCGGACTGCGACAGCGGAATGGTGTTGGTCACGACCACCTCGTCCAGGGCCGAGCCTTTGGCAATGCGCTCGATGGCCGGGCCCGAGAAGATCGGATGGGTGCAGTAGGCGTACACGTTCTTGGCGCCGCGCTCCTTGAGCACCTCGGCCGCCTTGACCAGCGTGCCGGCGGTGTCGATCATGTCGTCCATGATGACGCAGTTGCGGCCTTCGATGTCACCGATGACGTGCATGACCTCGGACACGTTGGCCTTGGGACGGCGTTTGTCGATGATGGCCATGTCGCAGTTGAGCTGCTTGGCCAGGGCGCGCGCGCGCACCACGCCACCGACGTCGGGCGACACCACCAGCAGGTCTTCGTAGTTCTTCTGGCGCAGGTCACCGAGCAGCACCGGCGAGGCGTAGATGTTGTCGACCGGGATGTCGAAGAAGCCCTGGATCTGGTCGGCGTGCAGGTCCATGGTCAGCACGCGGGCCACACCGACGGTCTGCAGCATGTTGGCCACCACCTTGGCGGTGATTGGCACACGGCTGGAGCGCGGACGGCGGTCCTGGCGCGCGTAGCCGAAGTAGGGGATGACGGCGGAGATGCGCTCGGCCGAAGCGCGCTTGAGCGCGTCGACCATGATGAGCAGCTCCATCAGGTTGTCGTTGGTCGGTGCGCAGGTCGACTGCACCACGAACACATGTCGGGCGCGCACGTTCTGGGTGATTTCGACAGTGACCTCACCGTCCGAAAACCGGCCCACGTTGGCCGCGCCGAGCTGTGTGCCCAGATGCTGGGCAATTTCGGAAGCCAGCACCGGGTTGGCGTTGCCGGTGAAGATCATGAAATCCGGGGATTGAACTTGCATGGTGTTCCCAGCTGTCGGGTCGGGGCTGGCTTGGCCACGCTGCCCGAAGGACGCCACCGCAGGGTGGCCTGAACGCTCGTGAGGTGCGGTTGAACGGGTGGCAGGGGAGGAAGGACTCGAACCCTCGCATGCCGGAATCAAAATCCGGTGCCTTAACCAACTTGGCGACTCCCCTACGCAGGTGGGTGCCCCGACTGCCGCCGGATCACCCGCCTCAATGTCGCAGGACACACATCCGCTGTCCCGGCTGTGTGAGCACCGATTCTAATCGGAACACCAGCCGAGCAATGGATGGGCATCCATGTTGCTGCACTGCTTGACCAGCCAGGGGCCAGGAGGCTCCGGCAGGCTGAATGCAGGCCGCATTTGTGCAAACACCGCGCTGCCCGATCCGGTCATGCGCCCCTGCAATCCCAGGCTTTCCAGCCATTGGATGCAGTCCCCTATTTCGGGGCACAGCGCCTGGGCCACGGGCTGAAGGTCGTTGCGACTTCCTCGCAGTACCAGGTCCAGGTCCAGCAGGGGGTGTGCAGCCGATCGTTCTGCGTCGTTTGCAGCAAAGCCTTGGAGTATAGCAGTTTTTGTATCCCTTTTGAGGTCGGATGAGGCAAAAATGCGGGCCGTGGAAACGCCTGCCTGTGGTTTGACCACCACGAAACGGGCTGCCGGCAGACGCACCGGACTCAGGCGCTCGCCCACACCTTCGACCCACGCGTTGCGCCCGCCAATGAAAAATGGCACGTCCGCTCCGAGCTCCAGCCCGATGGCGGCCAGTTCCTTTCGTGGCAAGCCCAGTCGCCAGAGCCGGTTCAAGCCGATCAGACAGGTGGCGGCATCGGAAGACCCACCGCCCATGCCGGCCTCTGCGGGCAGGCGCTTGGTCAACCGGATGGTGACGCCCAGGCGGCAACCGGTGGCGTCGCGCAGGGCCTCGGCTGCTCGCACGCACAGGTCGCTGGCGGGCAGCTCGCCGGGGCTGGTGTCCAGGCGGTGCACCTGCCCGTCCGCACGCCGTTCGAGATCGATGCGGTCAGACCAGTCGACCAGCATGAAGACCGACTGCAGCAGGTGGTAGCCGTCCGCGCGCCGGCCATTGATGTGCAGGAACAGGTTGAGCTTGGCCGGGGCCGGCAGGTCGAGCAGGCGCTCCGGCGCACAGGCTTCGGCGGGGCCGGTCATGGCATAAACACTAGTCGGAGTTGTGCCGCCGGCGCCGGCTGTGAGCGTCTGGCCGTGACGCGGCCTTCGGCATGGCGGGAGAGGTCGGCTTCCCAGCCGTCGACCCGCGTGTCCCGGCCGTGAAGCCAGTCGAACATGGCCACCACCGGCAGGGCGGTGCCGGTGAGGTCGCGTGTCAGTTCATCCAGGTTGCCGCGTCGGGTCAGTTGCTGACCGCGACGCAACTCGGCCCCCGAGGCATCCCAGCGCACCTCGGCGAGTGCCTGTCCCAGGGGGGTGCTCAGTCGAAGTTCTCCCTGCGTGGCCGAGCCGCGCAGCTCGAATCCGCCCGAGTAGGCCTGTGGCGGTTCGCCGTCGAGCTGAAGGGCGAGCCGGCCCTGCCAGATTCCGGCGCCGTCGGGAGAGTGCACCGGCGTTGCGCAGGCGGTCATGAAGAGCAGCAAGGCCATCACGAGCCAGAACCCTGTCCGGCGCGGTCCGCCGTGGCTGCGGGCGGTGATGGGCCTCACGGAGTGACGCGGAAACGGCGCAAGGTTTCCTGCAGGGTTTCGTTGTCGCTGGCCAGAAGCAGCCCTTCGCGCCAGATGCGAATGGCCCTTTCCCGCTGTCCCAGCACCCAGAGCACTTCGCCCAGGTGGGCGGCAATTTCGGCATCCGGGCGGATGCGGTACGCGCCCTCCAGGATGGTCAGTGCCCGCTGGGTGTTGCCCAGCCGATATTCGACCCAGCCCAGGCTGTCCTGGATGTAGGCGTCATTGGGCGCCAGCTCGACGGCCTTTTCGATCAGCGCCTTGGCTTCCTGAAGGCGGATGTTGCGGTCGGCCAGGGTGTAGCCCAGGGCGTTGTAGGCATGGTGGTGGTCGGGCCTGGCTGCAATGAGCTGGCGCAGCAGGCGCTCCATTTCGTCGATGCGGCCGGCCTTTTCGGCCATCATGGCCTGGTCGTAGAGCAGTTCGGTTTCCTGGGGGAAACGTGCCACCGCTTCGCCGAAAACCTCGTAAGCCGCCTGGTACTGCTTGAGGTCGCGCAGAAGCTGGGCTTCGGCCACCAGCTTCAGCCGGGCATCTTCCGGTCGGCGCTCGGGTTGCTGGCGCAGCAAGGCACGGGCCTCCTGGAGCTGGCCCTGACGGGCCAGCAGCGAAGCGCGCCGGAGCTGGGCTGCCATGATCTCGTCGGCATTCTCGATGCGGTCCAGCCATGCCCCGGCGGTTGCGTAGTCTCCCTGTCGCTCGGCCACCTGTGCCATCAGCAGGTAGGCCTGTGTCAGGCCGCGACCGCTGCGCTCGTCGGCGGCCTGCCGTGCCAGGGTCATGTAGGTCTGCAGTGAGCTCGAAGCCGCCGGCAAGGCATTGTCCTGCACCTGCAGGGTGGCCAGCAGCAACCAGGGCTCGGCCAGGCCGGGCGCGCTACGTGTCAGCTCATCGAGGAGCCGGCGCGCATCGGTGGTGCGCTGGAGGTCCAGCAGGATGCGCGCAAACGTGAGCGCCACCGCCGAACGCCGTTCACTGTCGGTGACAGGAGCGGCCAGATAGACATGGACCAGCGGTTCGGCCTGGACGTGCCCCCGTTCCAGCAGCTCTAGGGCCAGCATGGCCGGCAATGGCGAGCCCCGGTTGGCTTGCTGGGCCTGGCGGGCGGCTTCCAGCGCTGCATCGAGGCGGTCGAGGCCGAGCTCAAGCCGGCCCACCGTCGTCCAGGCCGCGGTGGCGCGCGCCGGGTCGCGCAGGCTGTCAGCGAGGGCCGTGCGCACCACGGCCAGCGCCTGCTGCCGGTCGGGCACCCGCGCGTAGGCGGGCGGAATGGCATTGATCACGTCCTCGCGCTCGGCCACCGCACTGGCACCGATCAGGTCACGCAAGACCGGTCCGGACTCGACCACACGGTTGAGGGCCAGCAGGATCTGGAGATGGAAGCGACGGGCTTCAAGGTCGCCGGGCAGGGCAGCGGACCATTCCCGGGCGGCCACCAGGGCCGCTTCACCGGAACGGGATTGCAGGGCCATTTCGACCGCACGCTGATAGAGGCCGGCATCGCGCTGCCGCCGGGCAGCATCCAGGATCAGCGAGTAAGCGGCGCCCGGATCGCCCGATCGCAGCTGGAGTTCCCCCAGCAGGATCTGATAGAACAGGGGCGCCGTCAGGTCGGAGTTCACCACGCCGGGCGACTCGGGTGCCGGGCTGGCCGGCGGGGTCGTTGGGGCACCCGGCTGGGCGGCGGCCGGCTGCACAAGCACCAGCGCGACTGCCCATGCCACCGCACGCCAGAAGGGTGGCGCAGGCTGTGTTCGGCCCTGGCCGGGCGGCTGAACGGGCGCAGCTTCGACAGGCATTCTGGCATCGCGGCAGCGCATTCGGTTCATGGGTTCATCATAATGGAAGCGGTGCTTGCCGCCGCTGTTGCGGATGGAGGATCCGGGTGTGTTGCCGGGTCTCTGCTCATTGCACTCTGACCTGCCCGTGCGTTCCATGTTCCTCTGACCATTGCCATGCCTGAATTGCCCGAGGTCGAGGTGACCCGACTGAGTTTTGCCGCTCGTATCGCCGGTGCGCGAATCCTGTCGGTGCACGTGGGCAAGCCCTTGCGCTGGCCCCTGGGATGCCTGCCTTCGACGCTGGAGGGGCGCCAGGTGCTGGACGTCGGCCGCCGGGGCAAGTACCTGCTGGTGCGTCTGGACGACGGTTGCCTGTTGCTGCACCTGGGCATGTCGGGCAGCCTCAGGTTCGCAATGGATCTGCCCCCGCCCGGCGCACACGATCATTTCGACCTGGTCACGGATCGGGGGGTGCTTCGTCTGAACGATCCGCGCCGGTTCGGGGCGGTGGTGCATGTGCCTTCGCTGGATGACCCGCGCGCAGTCCGCCTGCTGGCCGGGCTGGGCGTGGAGCCGCTCGACCCAGGTTTCGACCCGGTAGGCTTTCACCAGGCGCTCAGGAAACGCCGTGCCAGCATCAAGCAGGTGCTGCTGGCGGGAGACCTTGTGGTCGGAGTGGGCAACATCTACGCCAGCGAATCGCTGTTTCTGGCCGGTATCCGGCCCAGCCTGCCGGCCTGTCGCATCAGCCGCCCGCGCGCCGCACGTCTGCATGCAGCCATCGTCGATGTGCTCACGCGTGCGCTGGCGGCGGGCGGCAGCACCTTGCGCGACTTCAGCAGTGCCGATGGCCAGGCCGGCCATTTCCAGCGGGAGACCATGGTCTACGGGCGTGCCGGTCTGGCCTGTCGCTGTTGTGGCACGCCGATCCGTCAGTTGCGCCAGGGTCAGCGCTCAAGTTTTTTCTGCCCGCATTGCCAGACGTACTGAGTGCCTTGCTCCGGAGCCATGAGGGGATGATCGGTCGCCTTGACCGGCCGGGGGGCAGGTCGCTGGTGCTATATTGAATCGTTGTCACCGGACGCCGACTTCCGGGTGAGACCGGTGTTGGCTCCAGGCGGGGCGGGCCGGTTCATCGGCGGCCCGGTGTGCCGGAGACACACTTCTCAAACCCTATGAGCTTCAATCAGGATTTCGACCGGCATGGTGCGTGGCGCAAGCAGTTTGCCCTGCGTGTGAAGCTGCTGTCCGAATGGCTGACCGACCACGACCTGATGGAAGCGGGCATTCGTGAGCGGCTGGATCAGTTGCACGAACAGGTGCGCAACGACCGCATCATGGTGGCCTTTGTGGCCGAGTTCTCGCGCGGCAAGTCCGAGATGATCAATGCGGTGTTCTTCGCCGGCTATGGCCGCCGCATCATGCCGGCCAGCGCCGGGCGCACCACCATGTGCCCGACCGAGCTGGCCTACGACGCCGACGTGCCGCCCTGCCTGCGCCTGTTGCCGATCGAGACCCGCCTGAAGCCACAGTCCCTGCTCGACTGGCGCAACGCGCCCGAAAAGTGGGAGCGCATCGACCTGGATGTGAACGACCCCGAGCAACTGGCCCAGGCGATCCAGAAGGTGGCCGAGACCCGCCGTGTCAGCAAGGCCGAAGCGTCCGCGCTGGGGTTCTGGAACGAGGAGCTGCCCGACGACAACCCGCTCCCCCAGGCGGACGGGAGCATCGAGGTGCCGCGCTGGCGCCATGCACTCATCAACATGGCGCACCCCCTGCTCAAGCAGGGTCTGGTCATTCTCGACACGCCGGGGCTGAACGCGATCGGGGCCGAACCCGAGCTCACGGTCAGCCTGTTGCCGCAGGCGCATGCGGTGGTGTTCATCCTGGCGGCCGACACCGGCGTCACCAAGTCCGACCTGGGCATCTGGCGCCAGCACCTCGCGGCCCTGGGTTCCGGCCAGGAGGCCCGCCTGGTGGTGCTCAACAAGATCGACACCATGTGGGACGCCCTGAGCTCGCCCGAGCAGGTGCAGTTGCAGATTGCTTCCCAGCGCACCGACGTGGCCGATATCCTGGGGCTTTCGCCGCGTCAGGTGCTGGCGGTCTCGGCGCAGAAAGGATTGCTGGCCAAGGTCGAGCGCAACGAGGAGTTGCTGGCGCAGAGCAACCTGCTGGAGCTGGAGTCGGCGCTCGGGGTGGATTTGCTCGGGCAGCGGCGCCGGTTGTTGCGGACTCGGGTCGCCGAGGGTGTGAAGGCGCTGCGCCAGGAAACCGCCCGCCTGGTCCACACCCGTCTGCGCGACCTGGTCGAACAGGTGCAGGAACTCGAGGGCCTGCGGGGCAAGAACGAGGGGGTGATCCGGCAGATGCGCCTGCGCATCGAACAGGAGCAGGCCGAGTTCGACGCCAGCGGCGCCAAGATCCAGGCGGTGCGTTCGGTGCACCTGCGGCTGCTCAAGGACCTTTTCGCGCTGATGAGCACCACCCACCTGAAGGTCGAGGTCAATGAACTGGCGCGTGCCCTGCGCCAGCCCGGCATCAAGCTGGGTGTGCGCCGCGCCTACGGACACACTTTCGAGCGCTTGCGTGCCGGCCTGCTGCAGACCGAGCGTCTTCGCGACGAGATACAGGCCATGCTGGAAGGCAGCTTTCGCAGCCTCAATGCGGAGTACGGTTTTTCCCTGCAGGCTCCTCCAGCTCCGGTTCTGGGGCGTTTCTTCAAGGATCTGGAACAGATCGAAAAGAGCCACCTGCAGTACCTGAGCCTGGGCAATGCCTTGCGCCTGGCTCAGCCCGAATTCGCGGAGCGCCTGGCGCGTGCCCTGATGAGTCGCTTGCGGGTGGTGTACGAAGCCGCCGTGGCCGAGATCGAAATCTGGAACAAATCGGCGGCTGCGCAGCTGGATGCCCAGTTGCGCGAACGCCGGCGCAATTTCACCCGCCGCATCGAGGCGGTCTCCCGCATCCAGCATGCGGCGGGGGGATTGGATGACCGGATCCTTGACCTTCAGTCTCAGCAGAGCGAACTGCATCTGCTGGAAGCCAGGCTGGCCGAGCTGACCGATCGCCTGATCGAAGACACCGAGCCGGCGTCCGCAGAAGTCGTCGCAGCATGAGGTCACCTGGCCCGGTGGCTGCCACCACGGGCGGGCAGGATGGCTTTGCCATGCGCCTGATCCACTGGCAGCGCCAGCACGGCCGTCACGGCCTGCCCTGGCAGGACTCCCGCGATCCTTACCGGGTATGGCTGTCCGAGATCATGCTGCAGCAGACCCAGGTGAGCACGGTGCTCGACTATTACCCGCGCTTCCTGGCGCGTTTCCCTGATGTGAGGTCCCTGGCGGCTGCGCCGGCCGACGAGGTGATGGCGTTGTGGAGCGGCCTCGGCTACTACAGCCGGGCGCGCAACCTGCACCGCTGCGCGCAGGTGGTGGTGACCGACCACGGCGGCCGCTTCCCGACCGGGGCCAGTGCCTTGCAGCAGTTGCCGGGCATCGGTGCGTCCACGGCGGCGGCCATTGCGGCGTTCTGCTTTGGTGAGCGCATTTCCATTCTGGACGGGAATGTGCTTCGGGTACTGTCCCGCCTGCTGGCTTTCGGCGAGGACCTGGCTCGTTCTGGCGCCCAGCGGCAAATGTGGCAGAAGGCGCAGGAGCTTTTGCCGCCGCATCCCGTTGGGGACGACATGGTGGCTTACACCCAGGGCCTGATGGATCTCGGTGCCACGGTGTGCACCCGCAGCCGCCCCCGTTGCTCCCAGTGCCCGGTGCAGGACCTGTGCCTGGCCCATGCCCACCATCAGGTCGACCGTTTTCCCGTGCGCGGCCGCAGCGTGCGGCGCCAGTCCGTTTCCTGGTGGCTGTTGCTGTGGCGCCGCCCGGCAGCCGGGGGCTGGCAACTGGGTCTGATGCGCCGACCTGGCACCGGCATCTGGGCCGGCCTGCACTGTCCGCCTGTGTTCGAGTCGGACGAGGCGCTGCGGATGGCCGTGGTCGATACCTGGCGAGACCGTCTGCAGTGGCTGCCCGTCGTGGCCCACAGCTTGACGCACCGGGAGATGCGACTGCATCCGGTCCTGCTGGATGGCGACGCGGAGGCCCTTGCGGGGGGGGGGGGCCTGGACTGGCGCTGGGTGAAGGCCGACGAACTGGCCGGCATCGGCCTGCCTGCGCCCGTGCGCCAGTTGCTGGAGGGTCTTTGAACCTTCGAAGCCGATTCAGGCCGGTCGAGCAGTCCAGCCGTTCGCTTCCCGGTGGCGGATGCGGGTCGCCCACTCATCGGCAAAATGGGCCGCGAGCTGCTCGGCGATATAGACCGAGCGATGCTGGCCGCCGGTGCAACCGATGGCCACGGTGACGTAACTGCGGTGGTCGCGGACCATGCGCGGCAGCCACTGCACCAGGAAATCTCGGATCTGGCCGAGCATCAAGCCCACCTCTTCCTGCGCTGCCAGGAACGCGGCCACCGGCGCGTCCCGCCCAGTCAGGGGTTTGAGCTCGGTTTCGTAATGCGGGTTGGGCAACATGCGCACGTCGAACACAAAGTCGGCGTCCAGCGGAATGCCGCGTTTGAAGGCAAACGACTCGAACACCAGGGTCAGCGTGGCGTGGCTGGTGCCCAGCGCGTCCTTGACCTGGCTGCGCAACTGGGCCGGCCGGATCAGGCTGGTGTCCATCACCAGCGCCTGTTCGCGCAGTTCGGCCAGCAACTCGCGCTCGTGATCGATGGCGTCGGCCAGGGCACGGCGCTGATCGGCGCTGGACTTGAGCGAAAGCGGATGCATGCGGCGGGTCTCGGAATACCTGCGCATCAGGGTGTCGGTGCTGGCGTCCAGGAACAGTGTCGTCAGGTGCACCGGCCGATCCGGGCGGTTGCGGATCAGGGCGAGTCGCTGCGGCAGGCCGGGCAGCGAGTCGGCACTGCGGACATCCATGGCAATGGCCACCTTGTGGGCCCGGTGTCCCTGTTCGAGGGCGATGAAGGCTTCCAGCAGTTCGGGGGGCAGGTTGTCAACGCAATAGAAGCCGGCATCTTCCAGTGCATTGAGGGCGACCGACTTGCCGGAGCCGGACATGCCGGTGATCAGCACCAGTTCCATGGGTGGAGGGGTGTTCATGGGCTCGGTTCTCAGGTGGTGAGCAGTTCGCGTGCATGGGCCAGCGACGCCTCGGAGCCTTCGCCTCCACCCAGCATGCGCGCCAGTTCGGCCACCCGTGCATCGGCCTGGATCGGCATCACTTCGCTGAAGGTGCTGCCTTCGGCCTGGCGCTTGCGCACCAGCAGATGGCGATCGGCACAGGCGGCCACCTGTGGCAGGTGCGTCACCGCCAGCACCTGGCGGTCGGCGCCGAGCTGCCTGAGCAGCTGGCCGACGGTGTGGGCCACCGCACCGCCCACGCCCGAATCGACTTCGTCGAAGATGAGGGTGGGGGCCTGCCCCAGCCGGCTGGTGACCACCGAGATGGCCAGGGCGATGCGGGACAATTCCCCACCGGAGGCCACCTTGCCGACCGGGCGTGGTGTGACTCCGGCATGGCCGGCCACCAGAAACTCGACCTGCTCCATGCCGTGGGCCTGGGGTTCGGACAGGCTTTGCAGAGCGACTTCAAAGCGGCCACCCTGCATGCCGAGTGTCTGCATGATGTCGGTGACTGCGGAGGACAGCCGAGGCGCGGCCTGGCGGCGGTGGCGGGTCAGCGTCTGGCACTCGCGTTCGAAGACCTGCCAGGCCTTGCGCTCCCCGGTCTCGAGCGCGCCCAGGTCCAGGGCATGGTCCACCGCGCTCAATTCCTGCTTCCACTGCGACAGCAAGGACGCCAGTTCCTGCGGAGGCCGGCGGTAGCGGCGTGCCAGCGAGACCCACTGCCCCAGGCGTTCGTCCAGCACCTGCAGCCCTTGCGGATCCAGTTCGGTGTGGCTCAGGCACTGGTGCAGGCCGTGCACCGCGTCCTCGATCTGGGCCTGCGCAGCCTCCAGTGCGTCGATGGCGGGCGCAAAGCGCGGTTCCAGGTGCGCCTGGGCCTGCAGGGCCTGCAGGGCGCGGTGCAACAGGACACTGGCCGATGGTTCCGATTCGTCCAGAGCCTCGACCGCCAGCTGCGCCGCGTCGATCAGCGACTGGGCGTTGGCCAGCCGGGCGTGCTGCGTGTTGAGTTCCTCCCACTCGCCGTCGGCGGGTGCCAGCTTGTCCAGTTCGCCGATCTGCCAGCTCAGCCGTTCGCTTTCCTGCCGCAGCTGGTTCTGGCGCTCGCGCGCGTCGTCCAGGGCCTTGCGGGCCTGGCGCCAGCGGCTCCAGGCTTCGCGGGCCTGGCGCAGGTCGATGCCGGCATAGGCGTCGAGCAGGGCACGCACCGCGTCGTTGCGGGTCAGGCTTTGCCAGGCGTGCTGGCCATGGATGTCGACCAGGCCATCGGCCAGGGCCCGCAGCTGGGTCAGGGTGGCGGGGCTGCCGTTGATCCAGGCCCGGCTGCGGCCTTCGCTGTCGACCGTGCGGCGCAACAGGAGGGCGTCGTCACTGTCATCGAAGCCCTGTTCCTGCAGCCAGGTCTGCAACGTGGCGGGCCGGTCGAACTCGGCCGCGATCTCGCAGCGGGTGGCGCCGTCGCGGACCACACCACTGTCGCCCCGCCCGCCCAGGGCCAGTTGCAGGGCGTCGATCAGGATGGATTTGCCGGCACCGGTTTCCCCGGTCAGCACACAAAAACCCTGGCCGAAATCCAGGTCGAGCGAACGGACGATCACGAAGTCGCGCAGGACGATGCGTCGAAGACTCATGGCGGTGTGCAGATGGCAGTGCGGGCAGCCCCGTATTCTGACCGGGAAATCAGCCGCCTTCGTTCCAGTGCAGTTTCTTGCGCAGGGTGTCGAAATAACTCCAGCCCACCGGATGCAGCAGCCGAAGTGAATGCGGCGATCGACGCACGACGATGCGGTCGCCGTGCATCAGGCTGGTGAGGGTCTGCATGTCGAAGTTGGCACTGGCGTCCTTGCCGGCCACGATTTCCACCGCGATCTCGCTGCTGGATGAAAGCACCACCGGCCGGTTCGACAGGGTGTGCGGCGCAATCGGAACCATGACCCAGCCATCGATGGCCGGGTGCAGCATGGGGCCGCCGGCCGACAGGGCGTAGGCCGTCGAGCCGGTGGGGGTCGCGATGATCAGGCCGTCGGCGCGCTGGTTGGCCACAAAATGTCCGTCCACCTCGACGCGCAACTCGATCATGCTGGCCACGCCGCTGCGGTTGACCACCACGTCATTGAGGGCCGTGGCCTCGAACACGCATCGACCGTCGCGCCAGACGCTGGCGGCCATCATGCTGCGCTTTTCTTCTTCGTATTCCCCCCGCAGCATGGGGGCCAGCCGCTCGCGGAAACCGACGAAGGGCACGTCGGTGATGAAACCCAGGCGCCCCTGGTTGATGCCGATCAGCGGCACCCCGAAGCTGGCCAGTTGCCGGCCGATCCCCAGCATGGTGCCATCGCCACCGACCACCAGCGCGAGCTGGCATTCCCGGCCGATGCCCGGCACATCCAGTGCCGTGTACTGGTTCAGGCCGGTGTTCAGCGAGGTTTCCAACTCGAGCGACACCTCGCAGCCCTGGTCGTGCAGGAAGTGGGCGATCTCGTCCACCGCATGCCGGGAACCGGGGGCCTGGTACTTGCCGATGATCGCGACATGGGCAAAGCGCAGGGCCTGGGTCCTGGGGGCAAGGCCTGTGTGGGCGAGGGTCTGGCTCATCCGTGCATTACAGCACAGGGCATGGCGCCGACAGCCCTGGCAAACCCTTGGCGCCACAGCCCGTTGGCCGACCCGCTTCCTCCGTAAAATGAGGGAACCATGCTGGACGACCGTTCCCAACTGTTGCTCAAGGCGCTGGTCGAGCGTTACATCGCCGACGGCCAGCCGGTGGGTTCGCGCACGCTGGCCAAGGCCACCGGGCTGGACCTGTCTCCGGCCACCATCCGCAACGTGATGAGCGACCTGGAAGAGCTGGGTCTGATCGCCAGTCCGCACACCTCGGCCGGGCGCATTCCCACCGCCAAGGGCTACCGCCTGTTCGTCGACACCATGCTGACGGTGCGGCGCGGAGAGCTGCCGACGCTCAACGAGATTGCCTCCGGGGCCATCGAGGCCGGCAAGCCCCAGCGGGTGATCAGCCACGCCGCCCACATGCTGTCGAGCCTGTCGCACTTCGTGGGGGTGGTGATGGCGCCGCGGCGCAGTTCGGTGTTCCGCCACATCGAATTCCTCAGCCTGTCCGAGCACCGGGTGCTGGTCATCATCGTCTCCCCTGAGGGCGATGTGCAGAACCGCATCATCCAGACCCAGGCCAGTTTCAGCCAGTCGCAGTTGCTGGAGGCGGCCAACTTTCTCAACGCCAATTACGCCGGCCTGACCATGGAGGCGGTGCGCGAGCGCCTGCGCACCGAGGTCGAGGCCCTGCGCGGTGAAATCGCCGACCTGATGCAGGCGGCCGTGGCACCCGCAGCCGATGAAGATACCCAGGCCGAGGCCGTGGTGGTGTCCGGCGAGCGCAACCTGCTGTCGGTCACCGAGTTCTCGTCCGACATGGGCAACCTGAGGCGCCTGTTCGACCTGTTCGAGCAGAAGACCCAGCTGATGCGCCTGCTCGATGTGTCCAGCCAGGCCGACGGCGTGCGCATCTACATTGGCGGCGAAAGCCAGGTCGTGCCCTATGAGGACCTGTCGGTGGTGACCGCACCCTACGAGGTCGACGGCCAGGTGGTGGGCACCCTGGGCGTCATCGGCCCACAGCGCATGCCCTACGACCGGATGATCCAGATCGTCGACGTCACGGCCAAGCTGGTCAGCAACGCCCTGAGCCACGGCAAGTGAGCCCGCCCGCAGGGGGCAGCACCTACAATAACCGGTTCGGTGGGGCGTTAGCTCAGTTGGTCAGAGCAGGGGACTCATAATCCCTTGGTCGCTGGTTCGAGCCCAGCACGCCCTACCAATTAAATCAATGACTTAGCCCGGTTCTGTGCCGGGCTTTGTCTTTTCTCGGTGGCCGTGTAGCCACTGTGTAGCCAGCAGCGCAGGGTTTTTGCCTCCGCGCTCACGTACATCTCTCCCTGCAGAAGGCCGCGCGCGAACACGGTGAGGAGCCTCGTTCGCCAAGCGCAGCAGCCTTTATTCACCCCTTGCTCGATTCACGTTTCAGGTCGCCCACCGCGCGCGCTCCCTCAAGTGGGGGTATGGCTTGTCATCCAGGTCAGCTAGGCTGCGACAACACAGTATGTGCCGCGTGGGGCGGTTCAGTGTTCGCGGGGGTAGAGATCATGAGCGTCAAAGTCTTTTGGCGGCCAGAGTCATTCAACTTGGACCAGATCGGTGCAAAGCGCCTGGTGGACATCAGTGATGGGGACACGCCCAATATCCGGATGAATGTCCGGATGCTCTCCATAGATACGCCTGAGACGAGCACCATGCAGCTCAAGAAGGCGGAGATGGCCCATCACTTCATAGCGCTGGCCGACTGGATCGACTCGGGCAAGTCTCCCGTCGCACAAGTCCTGGCCGGTCACCTTCTTCCACGGATCAAACGAGCCGATGGTCAGGATCCGTTCGAGGTTCACATGGCCCAAGGCAAGCAGGCCACCCAGGCCTTCGAGGCCCTGACTCAGGCACGCCTGAAGCGGCTCAGCGGAACCAATCGGCCCATGTTCGTGCGGATTGCGGATCAACCTTTCGACGGCTACGGGCGACTGCTTGCTTATGTGGCGCCCGAGTACACGGCAGCCGAGAGACAGGGTATGTCTCGCCGAGACCGTGCGACATTCAACCTGGATATGGTCGCCTTGGGTTGGGCAGCGACCTTTGTCATCTATCCATCCATTCCGAACGAGATCGACCTGCCCATGCTGCAAGGTGAAGCACAAAAGGCGGTGCAACAGGGGCTGGGAACTTGGGCAGACCCTTGGTGCCTCACTGGGTACGAGTACCGCATGTGCACCAAGCTCATCAAGCTGATGCTCAAGGTGAAGGCCGGAGCCAAGCTGGGGTTAGGCGAAAGGACCGGTTGGGTCGACCGATACTGCGTGGACATCTCTACAGCCAGGCTGTACGGACCCCAAGACTATGTGAAGGTTGAGCCTTGGAACAGACTTTTTATCTGGCCAAAGGACGTACGCAAGGCTGTGGCAGACCTGAATCTGGAGCCGGCGGGGTCCATTGCCGGGACCTAGCTCCTCGGACCACAGGAGCCTCGGATCAGACGTCGGCGTGCTGCGACGTGGCTCAGGTAAAGAAGCATCACGAATCCATTCAACGCAGGCATCCCCCTATGCGGTGTCACTTGAAGAGAGCGGCCGCCTACATAGGCTATGTCTTCTCTGCAGCGGTTGCTGCCTATCACGGCGAAGTTCTGAGCGATCGGCATCGGCCACATAGCGGTCCCTCGCCAAATTTCCCAAGGACCGCCAGAACGCGCTGTACGAGCATTCCGCCGTGAACTAGACTATTTAAGGAGTGGCCGTTCGCTGGTACAAATGAACACGCAGATTCAAGTCCAATCTCAATCGGATGCTCCACGGGTTGGCTTGACCGACCTGATCATGGCGTGGGCGCGCGATGCGGAGACTGGCGAGCCGCGCTACATCATGGAGTTGGGGGCTGAGCGCCGCGGCAGCCGATCTGGGTGCGTCTGCCCGAGTTGCCTTGCTCCAGTGACTGCAGTGAATGCCGCAAGAGCCGAGTTCATTCGCCGCCCCCATTTCCGCCACCTCCCTGGGACAGAGAAGCAATCCTGTTCGATCGTTGCCGCAAGATTCGCTCTCTTGAAGGAGGTCCAAGCCGACGGCTGGTTGCAGTTGCCACAACTGCGGCGGAAGGTGACAGCGATTGGCCTGTCCGGACACACTTACGAGACCTGGGTGTCTGCCGCTCCGCAGAAGGTACGCGTAGCCGACATCGATTTCCAGGACCACACACGCGCCGTGCTCACCCTCGATGATGGTCGACGCATCCAGGTCCTGCTAACAGGATCGGCGACTGTGTCTTCCACCGACGGAATCCTCGCCTGCTTGACGCTCCATATCGACGATCCACAAGCCTCGGCCTTCTCCCCAGAGGAGCTTCGCAAGCGCCTTACCCTGATGCCCGAGTGGCTTTGTTGGCAGTCTCACTGGGAAGATCGCGCACTTGAAGCCCAGGCCCGGGGCCTGCTCGAGGCGCAAATGGTCGACGCAGTCGACGCTCCCCCGCCGGGCTTGGACCTTAGCGCTTTGCCAGCCGAGTTGCACCGAGAAACGGTGTTGCATTTCCTGGCAAAGGAAATCCTCGGAGGCGCGGGGAAGATTCGGGCACCGGCTATCCGCCACGAAATCTCCAAACGCGCTGGCCCGGGTGTAGATGTCACCCGCACCTGGTGCAAACCCGAAACCACCTACACGCTCACAAACGTCAAGCTGGAGTGTCGGCTTGGGCACGTGGTGCCCGACATCGTTTGTGAGGCTCGCGATGAGGATGGCAACGTCTTCTCAAGACTGTGCATCGAAATCACCGTTACCAACCCGATCGATGAGGAGCGCAAGGCACGGCTGCGCGAGGAAGGGAGCCCTACGCTGGAGCTTGATCTGTCGCGAACGGGAGGGCGACTCACCAAGGCGGAGTTTCGGGACATGCTGGTCCGGGAAGTGTCCTTCAAGAACTGGATCTGGCACCCCGAAGGCTGGGCCGCGCTGGAGGAACTGCAGCGTCAGGTGGATGAGGAAGTGCAACGGACGCTGGTCAAATCTGAGACGGCGCGCAAGCTGCGCGCTGAAGCCTTGGCCATGGACGCAAGCGAGATCGGCCGCCAATACCTCGCCGCAATGACCAGCTACCTAGAGCAACTGGATTTGCTTGACGCTGGCGAACCGGGCGCATTACGCGAGACGGTTGAAGCCGCACGCGTGGAGACGATGCGGCTGGCCAACATGCTGGGTTTTCACGGGTTCTTCGACAAAACGGGGCTCACAAAGGGTCAGGCGGTCCGTGTTCTATCGCGACTCCTGTCGCTCAAGCATGATCGCGGCATCGGCTTCAGGTACGAGACCGGTTTTGAGGTCCTCAACTCCATCTGGCAGCTTCAGGATCGCAACCGGCAGGACATTCCCATGTATATGGCTGCCGCTCGCCACTGGAAGATCCGCCTGAACGAAAAGCAAGTCGAGTCAGTGCGAACCTGGCGCAGCACGATAGTCACGAGCCTCAAAGCTGGAGAAATCACCTACCTCCGATGGAGTGGAAATGATCGCCTCCTGGCTCTCCTCTTTCCAGATTTGGCCGAGGTGTTGGCGGCGACAACAGGTATGGCGCTGAGTCGCTTTGCGCCCGACGCCGCACGTTCGGTGAATCGTGATGGTTTCTACACCGGTGCTATGCTGGACCGTTGGCTACAGGACAATCCGGACTTCGCGCCGGCGTGGGAACATTTGCGCCGCTGATGTCTCCCACAGTCGGTTCGCAGCGGGAGCAGTCGATCAGCTCGTGGCTCCCATTGCCATCCCAAGTCCGAACGACCGAGACCAGCCTTGGGACATGTTCCACCTTCAGGTCAAATCGGAGCAGAATCGAACGCCTGATCTGCCTTGGAGCGCGAATAAATGATCCTGAGCTTTGTCATCAAGAACGACACCGAGAGTGACTTTCCGCTCGAGCCAGGTGAGACTTGGAAGTACATCGTCAATGCTATCGATCCCAGCGACGCTGCCCTGCACATGCAGAAGGTGCAAATGTCAGCGTCCGCTTTTGGCCATACGGTGATGAACGTCTACTTAGACGATCACCCGTTCGATGCAAGAGCGCATTGGACCGACGGCGCACATGCCGCTGATTTTGTTTACGATGAGTCCGTGGCTATTCATAAGGTTCAAGACGAGACTCGAGGAAGGCGCTAAACGCATGCGCCTGCTCAAAGTTTCGCGCCGAGATGGCTTCTTGATCCTAGATACGGACCAAGGGATCAGAAAGAGGTCGCTTGAGCACCCAGATATGCCGGCAATGGAGGCTCTGTGCCAGAAGCTCATTGGTGAAGAGATCATTATGGATGCTCTCCCGGGCTGGGACCCCCAATTCTGGTTCTGGTCCGTACGCAAAACAGATCGCAGCTAACTCGCTAAGCTTACATGCCTTTTCAGGCGGTAGCGCAGCACACGCCCAAGTTTATCGACCCCTTCTTCGGATGGGTTCCGGTTATCGGGCCGCTTTGTTGAAAAAGAACCCATCAACCAATGAAAATTTTCCTGAGCTTGCACGGTCATGCCAACAGCGTGTCGCTGCCGTTGCGCATGGGCATCACCATCACTGAGAAGCACCAGCAGTTCGCTAGTCTTGTTGATGCGACGTTCGACGAGGCGGGAACGCAGGGGCAGCGCCCAAGTGAAATCGATCGGGGAAATCGACACTACATCGGGACGCTGTCAATTCCGCACGAGGACCGGCAAGTGCTTCATCCCTATCAGTTCGAGTGCCGAGTCGTTCTGGGATCACCGAAGCACAGTGAACAGAGTCCGCCAGTAATCACGATCCTCAAGAAAGAGGGCAATCGTGGTGACATGACGGTGACGTCGCACATCGAGCGCATGCTCAAGAGAGGTCAGATATCCGTCGGCGACCTTTTGGAGACGTTCCACCCGGCCTATGCTCAAGGGGAGATTCAGTCTTCCAATGATTGCGAGGACATTTTTCGAGAACGCATCGCCAGCATTCCCGCCGCGCAGATCCAGGCCGATCCGGCTGGTCAAGAGATTCTTAGTAATCCAGAACCTATCCTGCGGACGTTAGTCGCCAACGAAATCGAGGACCTTCCCCTCAAGGCGCCACCTCGGTACAGCAAACTCGAGATCCCGGGCGTCAAGCATAAGTACCTCATGGCCGATGCCTATATTGATAACGTTCGCGTCGAGAACGACATGATCGTTTTGGATTGCATTGACAGCCAGGGGGAGGTCAGGACGCTGCATTCTTTCAAACTGTCTCCGAGGCCCCACCTTGCGGCGCTCCACCAGTTCGCGATCGAATACTTCAGGAGTCGCCAAGAGCAGCGTGCCCTGTTCGCTGTGTGCAACTCAGATCCATGTAAAGGATTTATCGCTGAGAGCGTCACGGCGATTTCTCTGCAACTATTTAAGACTGATGTTGGTAGAGCGTCATTGGCAGCCATGGAGGACTCCTGAGCACCTGGAGTCCGCGGCCAGCTAATGTTCCGTCAAAGGAATTGCGGCCACCCAGTTCTCCAATCCCGACTGTCCGCAATCAGCCTAAACCGACCTCTCTGATTGGAAGACAGATGTGCAGTGGTGGGGCTCGTTCGCGACTGTGAGCCGGCTTCACGCTGCCTTGACCTGCCCCGCTTCACGCCGGCATTATGGTAGACGGCATCAATCCCCCGGACCGGGGCCGGTGTGGGATGTGGATGAAAACGGGAGACGCAGATGCTGGGGGACCTGATCAGTGACTTTGATGCGGGGCGCTTCTGGGCCGCGATTGCTCAGGCGCGGCGCAGCGACAGAACGGACGATCCCGTGCGCACGTACGTGCACGAGCGAGGCCTGCGCTTTCTGGTGCAGACCCGGCAAGGGATGTCATTGGATCGTCTGCGCGGCTTGATACGCGAAGCCTGGGGTGCCCAGGCGGAGCGTGACGTGCTTGAAGTGGAGAGCCTGTTCCAGCCTGTCCCAGACACGCAGACGCCGGAACACCTCGCGGTGTTTAGCTTGGTTTCCATCCGGGACGTTGATCTCGGTGCCATGGACTTCAACCCCTACGACGCCTGCTATGCGTTGATGCGCCACCCCGACATCGCATCGGTGGAGCCTGACTTGCCATTTCTGGGCAACTCCGATCGCGGTCTCACGGGACGCAAGGGAAAAGCGCAGCCCAGTCCGATCGACAAGGCCTGGGCACTACGGCAGATGCGCGTGGACATGGCCTGGCAGCGGGTGCCGCCGAATGGTGGGCGGTCACAGGGGGCGGGCATCAAGGTTGCACACCTGGACACCGGGTGGACGGACCATGAGGATCTGGATCAGGTCAATTTCTCCACCAGTGGCATCGCAGACTTCATCGGGGGGGGCAACGGTGATGGCCGTGACCCCATGACAGGCGCTCCGTTGCTCAACCCGGGACATGGCACCCGAACGGGGAGCGTGATCATGAGCCGTGGCGGCATTTCACCCCACGACACGACGACGCCGGGTCAGATCACAGGTGTCGCGCCCGAATCCATCTACGTGCCCAAACGCTGCATCCGCAGCGTGGTTGTGGTGTATGGCGGCGACATTGCCCGTGCGATCTGGCATGCCACGACCACCGACTGTCATGTGGTGTCCATGTCACTTGGAGGATTTCCGTCCAGAGCGCTGCGCACGGCCATCCAGGATGCCGTGGCCAACCACCTGATTGTGGTCGCGGCGGCAGGCAACAAGGTGCCCAGGCGTATGGTGGTCTGGCCAGCGGCCTATCCCGAATGTCTGGCCGTGGCGGCCAACAATGCGCAGCTCGAACCTTGGGATCTGTCAAGCAGGGGCCGGGCGGTCGACCTGTGCGCGCCCGGGGTGAACGTTTGGGTAGCAGAGCCAATAAATGCACCGGCTGGCATCAACACCGGATCTGGCACTTCCTATGCAACAGCGCACACGGCTGGGGTAGCCGCCTTGTGGCTGGCGTTCTTTGACCGGTCTGCCATGCTCAAGTCGCTCAGGCCTGGCGTGTTCATGCAGGAGGTCTTTCGGGAGCATGTGCGGCGGACCGCGCAGGTTCCTCATGGCTGGATGAGCAGCCGCTACGGGGCAGGCATTGTGGACACCGATGCGCTACTGACGTCCAGGCCTGCGGCTTCTGTTCGCCTGGGTTTTGGTCCCCCCAAGCATCCTTCCTTGCTGGGCTGCCCGCTACCTAGTTGGCTGTCTCGGCGTTTCATGATGGCTGCCTCAGGACGTTATTCGTCGCTGCTACCTGTGTTCGAAAACGAGCTGAACAGCATCGCGCTTTTAGATGGCCATCCCATGCTAGGCGATCATGCTGATGCCAAAAGCACGTTCGGACCGAGCAGCTTATCTCAGGCCCTAAAGCGCTGGCTGCGGGTCGGCTGAGAGTGTGAGCTGGCTCACTGACTGCGGTGCAGCGATTGCAGTCAGTGGACCGTTTCCTCAAAAAGGACGGCTGCTCACCCAAGCGGTTCAAGACGAATTCTGCTGCCCGCATCGTCTGACTGTTCACCTAGTCCTGCGCTTTCCGTTCATCGGGCGTCCATCACTGTTGGCGTTACACAACTGAACAAGGCCAAGGTGCATTTCTGAGCTGCCTGTGCGGCAGTGAAGCGATAAGCCAAGGGCACGCTCCTGTTTCATGGCGCCTCCTGTTAGACCTTAAGTTTGAGGCTCGGGGTGTCTACTGAACTCGGGGCGCTTCATCCTGCTGTGGCACGAGTCACAGCTGACCGACAGCCCGGACGCGCTGCCCTACGCGCCCAATGTCCAGCCCGCCGTTTTCCTGGTGGAGCAGGGCCGGACCGTCGAGGAAGGGCTGGACCAACTGTGGCCGCAAGGGCGATAGTGGGCTCCTGAACGTCCGCCCTGTGGTGGCTCGTTTTTTGAGCCACTGGCAGAGCCATACTGGGTTCATCCGGTTCGGCTCTGAAGGCCAGCAGGCTTTGCACCCGTTCCGGCGGTCGTGGCTTTTTGGTCGCTTTGGCTGCGGTGCATGCCGAAGCGGACGCCCACGACCACGCAGCTCATGTCACACACCAGGGAGAAAACCGATGCAGGCAGCCCGTTTCGAGACACTTGATGGAGAGCCGATGTTGCTTGAGGGGGTCACCGCCCGGGGCAGGGTGGTGGGCCACATGCTCGACATGTCGCTGGAGCAGCGCTTCCGCAACCCCGGCAGCTCCCATGTGGAGGTGGTCTACACATTTCCGCTTCCCTGGCACGCGGTGCTGCTGGGACTGGAGGTCGAGCTCAACGGCGAGACGCTGGTCGGCCTCGTCAGGCCCAAGGCCGAGGCCCGCACGGACTATGAGGAAGCCCTGAACGACGGTGACAGCGCCATCCTGGTCAGCATGAATCATGACCGCAGTTACACGCTGGAACTGGGCAACCTCATGGCCGGTGAGTCCTGCATCGTCCGCTTGCACTACGTGCAGACCCTGAAGCCCGAGCAGGGGAGCCTGCGGCTGACCTTGCCCACCACCATTGCCCCACGCTACGGCGACCCGCAGGAAGATGGCGGCTACGAACCCCACGCAGTACCCGAAGCGAGCACCAGTGTGCACTACCCGTTCGACATCCGTCTGGACATCGAGGGTGAGATGGCGCAGGCCCGCATCGGCTCACCCAGCCACAGGATCTCGTTGCGGCCGATGCCTGCCGGCGAGTCCGGGCCTGAGCCTGGCGCCGAGGTCAGGCTTGGCGCGGCGGCCTGGCTCGATCGCGACTTCGTGCTGGTGTTCGAGGACCTGGTCCATGCCAGCCACGGGCTGGCCGCCCGGGACCCGATCGTTGAAGGTCAGGGTGTCGTCATCGCCAGCTTCACGCCCCGTCTGCCCGAGTGCCCCGCGCAGCCGGTGCACATGAAGATCCTGGTCGACTGCAGTGGCTCCATGGGGGGCGACAGCATCGAGGCAGCCCGAAACGCCCTGCTGGGCATTGTTGAGGGACTGACCCCTGAGGACCGGTTCAGCCTGAGCCGGTTCGGCAGCCATGTGGAGCACCGCTGCAAGGCCTTATGGAAGGGGGCTCCGGCCGCGCTGGCTGCCGCCCGACGCTGGGCCGAAAGTCTGGAAGCGGACCTGGGCGGCACAGAGATGGAGTCGGCCATCACCTCCACCCTCCGGCTGACGGGTGACAAGCGAAGTGACGTGCTGCTGATCACCGACGGCGAGATCGAGGCGGTCGATGATGTGGTCCGAAGCGCCCAGGATTCGGGGTGCCGTTTCTTTGTGGTGGGTATCGGTGCCAGTGTGGCGGAAGGCTTGCTGCGCCGGCTCGCCGAGTCCACGGGCGGCAGCTGCGAGTTTGTTGCGCCCGGAGAACAGGTGGCCCCGGCCATCTTGCGCCTGTACCGCCGCATGCGTACACGGCGGATCACCCACACCCGGCTGCAATGGCCAGAGAGCGCGCGTGTCCAGACGGTTTCCGACCTGCCCACGGGCGTCTTCGACGGCGACGTCATCACGGTCTGGGCGTGGCTTCAGACCGAGTCTCCAGACTGGCTCTGCGGGGCGGTGCGGTTGCTCGGGACGGTCGAGGGGGATGGGCGGGAAGTTTGTCTGGCCGAACTGCAACCCACTTGGGTGACCGATGGGGCCGACACGCTCGCGCGTCTTGCGGCCAGCCAGCGCTACGGACAACTTCACCGGGGCAGCGAAAAGACGGACGTCGTCCATACCCGGCAGCGCACCGGGCTCGCCGAGCAGTACCAGCTGGTCACGCCGGACACCAGCCTCATCCTCGTCAAGCAGCGATCCACTGCCGAGCGGGCGACCGACATGCCGCAACCGCACAAGGTCAAGGGCATGCTGGCGGCGGGATGGGGTGGCACTGACCGCGTCCTGGCGTCGCCCCGGCGCGGCGATCATTCCATGAGGTTCCGCACGGTCCGCTCCGGACACGTAGCGACGGACAAGCTGCCCGCGTGGCTGTCAGATCCGAACGCGGGCACACTGCCCGGGCTTGTCCGCACACTGATGAGCAAGGCAGGTCTCGGGCCCACTCTCGCGGATGCGGGTCCGGTTGCCTGTTTCGACCTGGTGGACAGTGAGACCACCCACAGGCAAATGCCCCGGGGTTGGAATTCACCCCGGATGTCTGCCCTGTACTGGTCGAGCGCCGACACACAGACCGGGGGTGCCGGTGAGGAGCTTGGCCGTCGCGAGAAGCTTACGCCCGCGGGTGTGTCGAAGGCGCTGAACTTGAATGAGCCCGAGGGCTGGCCCCGCACCTACCGTGGCCTCTTCGACACAGGGCTGAGGTCAGAGGTGATCGAGTGGCTTGAATTCGTGGTCGGAGCCGGGCAGGACGAAGGCGACGTGGTGCGGGCTTTCCTGCAGGTCTTGCGGGGGTGGGACTTCACCCTGGCGCAGAGCGCAGGGGCGCTGATGGGCAGGCTAAAGGGCAGAGGGCGCACCGGTGAGCAGGAGGACCTTGGGCATCTTCAAACCCGCATCAGGGCGGCGTTGCGCAGCATGACGGCTCGGGAATGGCCTGAGGCCGTCGTTGACTTTGCCGAGACACGCTTTGTGGAGACATGAATTGCCACCTGAAACCCATGCAGAAGTCCAGGCCAGTGCCAGTCCGACGGTGGCTTTCTATGGCCAGCTGCAGCGGGCCTTCGACCACTTCAACCAGGCCCTGTTCGCAGGCCAGCTTCCGCCTTGCCTGATCACCCTGAGGTCGTCCGGCAGGGCCTACGGCTACCACCACAAAGACCGCTTTGTGAACCGACAGGGCCAGACGCTCAACGAGCTGGGCCTTCATGCCGGGTACTTCACGGTCAGGCCGGTCGAAGAAGTACTGTCCACCCTGGTGCACGAGATGGTCCACCACTGGCAGGACTGCTTCGGCCATCCGTCCCGCTCGAATCCGCACAACCGGGAGTGGGCCAGGAAGATGCTCGAAGTCGGCCTGGTGCCCTCCAGCACCGGTCTGCCGAACGGAAAGGACACCGGGCAGACCGTCAGCCACTACATCCAGCCGGCCGGTCCTTTCCTGCAGGCCTGCAAAGAGCTGGTGGCGGACGGATTTCAGCTGCCCTGGGTAGACCGGCATCTGCCCCGAACGCAGGAGGCGGGTTTTCAGGAGAGGCAGGAGGCATTGAAGGGCGCCGGCATCACCCTGGAGGTTTCTCCACCGCCTGTGGATGTGATCGAGCCGCTGGCAGATGGCCAACCGGTGACGGTGGCGCCACCGCCGAGGAAGGAGTCAGACCGCGTGAAGTATGTCTGCTCGGGTTGTGGCATCAAAGCCTGGGCCGCCAGCGGATTGGCTCTGCGGTGCGGGACCTGCGAGCAGGAGTTGATCCATACCGCGGCCCTTTGATTTTCTGTGTACCAGGAGTGATGAACAGGTCGAAGTCCTAAGCCTGGATCAATGGTGGGTTGCCCCAAACTTGCTTTCTGTGGAACTCAAGATATGTGTGGTGACCTGAGCGTAGGTCAGATATTTTCATCTTGCCGTCCAGGCCCATCGCAGCGCGGCGTTCGGCAGTAATTTTTGGGGAAAGCTCTGCAACTCCCGCCGTGTCGAAGGTCATCAGGCCTGCGTCAAACAGCGCGTCCAGATGCGGCGCCAGCAGCAGCCCGTTGAACACGTCCAAGCGCTGCTCGTCGGTCTCGCACTGGGCCCAGGGGCGGATGTGCGAGGCCCGCAGTAGCTCTGGTACATCCAGACCGGTCACGCAGCACTTCCCCTGCCAGTAGTCCAGCAGCGCGCCACGGAACAGGCCTTGCCCCACGCGCTGGACGACCAGCCGCTCGGCCTCCGTGGTCTTCGGCATGGCCGCCGTCTTCTTCTTGAACTCGTCGGCCACCCGGTTTGGCTTGGTTCGGGCATGGGCGGCGGTCGTGCGCAGCAAGGCGTAAAGCTCACCGTAGCCCTCAACATTCAGGGAAGCGCTGCCTGCTTTCTGGTCCAAGATGGCCGGGTCCGACGCCATGACTTCAAAGCTCTTCTCCCCAGCCACACGCACGAGCACCGTCTCCGGGAAGCGGGCGGACCGCAGCTCCAGCCCGTCCTGATACGGGACCGCCGTCATCTCGAAGCCGCAGTCGGCGGCGGCCTTCTCCAGTCGCAGGCGGTCCAGCGGGGTCATCAGACGCCTCGGGTCAGCTTCACATAGCCCTGCCGGATGACGTCGGCAATCAACGGGCGCCGTGCCACCAGGAAGTCGTCGTAGCTCAGCGTCCACCAGTCCTGCGGCAAGGCATGCCAGCGCATCATGGTGGCCAGGGTGTCGGCGTCAAACCGTTCGGCGTACTTGGGCCAGTACTCGGCTGGCGGCGCGTCCGAGATGGCGATGTTGTCGTCCCACTCAACCAGCGTGTAGTTCGCAATCTGGTTGATATCCCGCACGCTCTCCACGCCCTTGCCCTTGAGGTACTGGCGGGGGAACAGGTGGTGCCGCTCCAGCGGTTTCTTCTGCCCCTGTGCTGGCGGGTCCAGCAGGTCGACGACCTTCATGGACGAGAACAGTGCCCGGGCATCCAACAGCGTCTGCGCCGCATAGAAGCCGAACAGCGCGGGGCTTCGCCCGGCGGAGGTGGCCAGGTCCAGCGGGAGGGTCTTGGTCCAGTAATCGTCCGTCAGCGTGGCGGACTCGACCGTGGCCAGCCGTACCAGGAACTGGTCGGCTGAGGTCATCTCCCGCAGCTCGGCCAGGTCCTGCTCCATGCGCGATTCCGGCGACGACGTGAAACGCCCCGTCAGCAACGACATGAACAGCCAGCGGGCGATGGCGTTCTTGAGCTTGAAGCCCTCCACGCCGTACTCGGTGCGTCCCAGCAGATAGAGCTGGTAGGCGAACACGAGCGCGTTCACCGAGCTGATGTGCTTGGCGCTGCGGTAGCCCGCGGCACGCACCACGTTCAGGAAGTCTGCCCAGTTGGTCAGGTTCAGTACTCTGGCCTGAGCATCGCGCAGCTTGCCGAACTGGTTGGCCCGCTTCCCCGGACTGGACTCACCGGTGGACAGGTCTTTACCCCGCAGCAGCGAGTACACATGCTCCAGCCGCGCACGGCGGAACGCCACGCCCACATCCACCCGCAGCAGGTGGTCCGGGTCGGGCTGGAAGATGGCATTGAACGGACTTGCCTGCCCCGCCGGCCCGGGCTGCCGAGCCGCGCGGCAAAAGGTCTCCAACTCGGTACGGCCCTCGTCCCAAAACACGGACATGAGGGTCAGGATGAAATCCGACTGGTTGAGCTTCTTGCCCTCGCTGTTGATGCGGACGAAGACGTCGGCCACCTGTTCTTCGGTGCACTGCTGCGACAGTTCCAGCGCGATGAAGGGATAGTCGGTGAGCTTTGCCAAGCGGCCGATGGCCTTGGCGATGAGGCGCTCTTCGTCCTTGCCCACTTCGCGATGAGAGCGCAGCCGCTCAAGGTAGTCGGAGACGAACTCAAACGTATCCGTCCGGAACACCTGCGAGACGTCGAGGATGTACTCCGGGTCGCGCTCGGTGGTCGCATCGGGCACCGCGAACGTGCCGTTCTGCGGCCGAAACGCGATACGGATGTGCTCGCGCTCAAAGTTCTCCCGCAGCACGGCCTCACGCCGGATAACCGCGTACAACGAGGTCAGCCGCTGCTGCCCGTCGACGATGAGCAAAGAAGGCGTCTTTTGCTTGTTGGTGTCGCCGATGACCTTGGTCTCGACGCCATCGGCGCCGGTCTCCCAGAACAGGAAGAAGCCCACCGGGTAGCCGCGGTACATCGAGTCGAACAGGTCGCGGACCTTCGCGTTGCTCCAGACGAACGGCCGCTGGATATCCGGCAGGCCAATCTGGCCCATGCTGATGCCGTTGACCAGGCCACCCAGGGTGTAGCGGACTTCCTTGAAGAGTGTTTCGCTCATGTCAATCCATCATGTATCTGTCAGAGTCCGTCGAGAACGGTTTCAAAGTAGCTGGGATATCGCGTCAAGACGGCAACGAAGACGTCTCGGTGATTCGCCAAAGCCAAGGCGACGTGCGTTCCCTCGTACCCTGCAGCCCTCAGCTCAGCAGCCAGTTCCTGAGCGATGCAACGGTCTGCGAATCCAGCTTCGTAGATTGAGATGCTCAGGGCATCAGGTAACCCGTACTTGAGGCACTTCTGGAATGCGTTCAACCTGTCGCGGCACGCACCGTCGACCGAAGGCAGCTCCGCCACGAACTCTCCGACGGCCGCGATGACCAATGGGCAGTCATAACCCAGGTCGCCCTCCAGGAACCCCAAAACGTCTGCATCCGAGAGGCGCTGCCTGCCATCCTCGCCCCTGGGCTTAGTGCCGCCACTAGCATTCCCATATGCGATGAGGTCACCGTAGGTCGACCCGTCCATCCAGCGCTTGGCGAGCTCGAGAGCAAGGCCATCTGGCTCCATGACCGGCAGAAGCTTGCTATTGGCAACTGCAATCAACAGCGGCCAAAGCGCGACGAGCCAGTCACGAGGTTCGGTGAGCCCTGCAACTGACACTTCGTTCTGCAAAACCCATCGCTCCACAGCGGCTGCGTCCGCCGCCCCAAGTAGCGTCTTGGCGAACGTCGCCTGTTGCGATTGAGCTGGTGCTATCGCTTCAACGTGCCTTGCGGTCAGGTCGAAAAGCTGAAGCAACTCTTGCTTCTGAGCCTCATTGCCCAGAGCGAAGGCCAGGGTTGACTCCGCCAGGCTCCGTGCCCTTGTCAGAAACTCGTCGAAGGCATCGGTGCCACGGTTGGCCATCAGATAGCTCTCCAGGGCGACCAGGAAGGACTGCCGCTTGGAAATCTGGCGCACCAGCGTCCGTTCACTTTCTCCTTGCATCGGAGTCGCCTGAAGGACACCCTTCGCCCACTCACGCAGCGCGTCCCTCCGCAGGAAGTAGGCCCGCGTCAAATCAGCCTGGGTAACCGGCAGTTCCCCTCGCTCGTCAGCAGTGCGGAGCGGGGATACGAGCGTCAAGAGCGAGCTGGAGGTGTCCTCTGCGTTCTCAGGCGTCAGCAGTTCAATGGCGGCATCAAGACGCCAGCGCTCCTGCCGTTTCTTGTCCATGACTCGCGGGTCCGCAAAAATGACTAGGCCCTCTGTGTGCATGCCTGCGCGACCCGCTCTGCCGATGAGGTTCTGGAAGTCACGTGTCTTGATTCGGTCGGCGCCTTGGTTCACTCCAGACACCACCAAATAGCGAATCGGCAGGTTGACGCCTTGAGCCAAGGTTGATGTGCAGATAACGAGCTTGATGAGCTCCTGCTGCATCGCATGCTCGACCGAAAGACGTATCCCCTGCGGCGTCGTCCCGTGGTGGACAAACACGCCCAGTGCTGCTGCCTTGGCCAGCACCGAGTCGGCTCCCAAGTGCTGGGAAGCCAAGTGAAAGAGCCGCTGGACCTCAGCCGGATTGGAGGCTTGGGATGGCGGCGTCAGAGAGAACCCTCTTGCGTACACGTCGACAGCGCGTGCTGCGAGGCCGGACGCAGTGTCCTTCCGCCCGCAGAAGATTGCGACGGTGCCGCTGGGGGCTAAACGTATGCCCAGATACAACGAAACATCCCTCCAAGCGGTATCTCCCCGCCCTGGAAAGAATTGACGCTTCCGCTCCTTGCCGAAGAGATTTAGCTCCTGAGCTTCAATGGTGCGAGGGACGAAGTAGTCCCGCTTCTCATAGTTGCCTGACTCGAAGAACCAAAGCTGGCCCAGAGCCTCGCTCCAGGTGGCGAAGGCAACTGAGCGCGCTGTGGCGAGCAGTCCTGTCCCGTTGACCACATTCGGGTCCGCGCCGATGAGCCATGCACCGACTGCCGTCGCGTTCTTGATGACAGCTGAGATGAGAACTGTCTGTGCGTTAGCCGAAACTTGGCTCTTGATTTCCGCCAGCAGCAGCTCATACGTGATGCCACGCTTACCCGAGTCGAACTGGTGACCCTCGTCGTACACCACAAGGCCTAGATGCGTAGCCAGCGCGGGCGCCTGGCGCAGAACATAGAGCAGCTTCTCCGGGGTCAGCACGAGGAGATAGCGTGTACTCGGCGGCGCAGCGCCGAACAGCTCAGCAAGCTGGTCTGCGAAGTCGAGTTGCAGTGCGTCCGACAGCTCGTTGACCTTGACGTCCTCATTCCGGAAGGACTGACGGAATGAAGTCGCAATCTCATGGCATAGGGCCCGGAATGGCGCGACAAGAACCGCGACCCTGGTTCGGTCCGCGAGGAATGCGCTTCGAAGAATGACCTCGACCGAACGCGTCTTGCCTGCGCTGGTCGGCATTTGCACGACTCCCGAGCGACCTGCGAATATCTGCGCTTTTCCGAGAAGCCGTTGGGACGGCCAAAGCTCCTTGGGAAATCCAGGGCGCCGGATGGCGCTAGCCCAGGCTTCGCTTGTCAACCCGCTGAAGTCGGGGAGCAACTTCCATGACGAACTCGCCAACCGCAGCTTCACCACCGCCGCCGCAACCTCTGCCAGCACGACTTCTCTGGCAGTTCCGTTGGAGTAGGCCCAGGCGCGCAGCGCGGATAGCAGTGCCACGGCGTTATCGGAGCTGGCACCGTCCATGAAGTGCGCTCTCAGCCCCTGAACCAAACCTGGAACCAAGCCGCCACTCGGATGAGCAGCGAGGTCCGGTGCCCTGTGCCACTCTGCGCGAAGGGCCCAGATGGCTGCTTGCTCAATGGCGTTCAATCCCTCCAGCTCGAGGCGCCGAGCGAGAACCAGGCTGCTCCCTGGCCGTTGGCCGAGGAAGTAGCTCGCGGAGGCGAACAGACTGACCTCGTGCGATACGCCGGTGTTGAAGCGCGACTCCAGGTAGGCGTCAAAGAAGCTGGCTGCGAACCCCAGCTCAGCGCGCAGCTCGTCCGAGATGGTTGGTGGGTCCTCTGCGGCGTCGTTCAAGCCGACGGACGCATCCATCAACGTGCCGATGGACAGGGGAAACAATGCCTCGGGCTCAACATCTTGGGGAACGGCGATGTGGGACTCCTCAGGCAGCCCCAATTCGTACATCTTGCCCTTTGAGCGAGTGATGCCCAGGTAGCGCCGACTGTTTGCTTCAGGCCTCATCGGCAGCTCTCTGATAAAGCGCATGGGCAAGGCCCATCAAACCCTCCCCTTTGATGACTACCAGCTGCAATCCCTTCGCGTTGTTGTGCTTCGCGGTAGAGGTTGCAGAAAGCCCAGCCGCATCGAACGCTTCGTCAGACAAGACCGCTGCAGCGCCAGATAAGAGGACGTATGGCCGGTCGGCTGCGTTCTGAAAGCGCTGCACGACCTTCATGGCTCTTTGGTCGCCACTGTTCAGAAACCTCCGCTTCATGGCAGCCAAGGTCTCACCGGCTCGCAGATAGTCCTTCGCGGAGTCATCGACCGCTACCTGCAGGCGCTCGTCGTACTTGCCTCCCCGCAGCTGTGCCTTCACTTCGAAGGTGAGCATCTCGTCGTCGGGATGATGCTGGTCCTCGTGCCGCGACTTGAATCCGACGATATCTACCCCCTTGACGGACTCGTTGCGACTTCCCTTCTCGGCGTACTTGTCACGGGGGACCCAGTAGCCGAGCAGGAACTCGACGAAGTCAGCTATCAGTAGCTCTGCAAAGTCGCCAGACCGAACCCCAGGCCCGGGCGCTTTAGCTTGGTCTGGAAACACGAGCTCAAGCAGGTACTGGGCTCTGGTCTTTCCGGTGCCCTCGCGAAGTAGGTCGAGCTGACTATCCGGGCAGTAACACTGGCGGAACCTAAAGGCCCATTCGCTGAGGCATGCATCGTCCTTGGGTACCTCAAGCTCCCAGACCTGACACCTTTCGCCTGCAGCGAGCGTGAGTTCATCGACTGGCTTCAGATGGCGCAGGTAGGTCGGTTGCGCAGCAGGCGCGCCCGACTTGGCGCTAGTGGCCTTGGCAGCTGCCGTGGCGGTCATGCGGTCCTAGGCCCTGGACGATGCAGTTCATCCCACGCCTGCAGCACGAGCCTTCTCGTTCGGTACTCGCCATAAGCGCGCATCTCACCTTCCTTCAGCACGCGGAAGGTCTCGCTGGGGTAGTCCTCACCCATCACATCCTTGGGGTCGAGGATGTACCGCAGCTCGTCGCGGGTGAGACCGTAGAGGCGGGCGTAGTAGGCGTCGAGTTCGGCGCGCAACAAGGCGCGGCGCTCGGGTATCCAGGCGAAAGGGCGACCCTGCTCGGCCGTGGGGCGCGGGTCATAGGCGGCGAGGTCCTGACCCCAGGCCTGAAGGTCGTGAGCGGTGTAGGTGAGCTCGAGGACGCGGGGAACGATGAAGGCCAAGTCGACTTCCGTGTAGCGCTCGGGCGATAGAACCGGAAGCTGCTTATAGATGAAGTAGTTGAGGTGGGTGCCACCTACCTTGTGCCGCGCGACAAAGTCGAAGACCAACGAACACAGGTTGCCAAGAAGTGCCGCGAGTGGGCCCGTCGATACCGCTGAGCCAAAGAGCATCAGCGGCATGTTGTTGCCAACGCCGGCTCTTGGAGCCACCGACGCAATCACCGTGCGTTCGTTAGTGGCGTTGGTAATGTCCCGCCACCCCATTAACCAACTCGGGCTGCGCCCGTCCATCCAGCCGTCGAGCAGCGAACGCAGCGCTTCGGCCAGAGCGCTGACACGCAGTGTCTCGGCAAGCGCCGCGAGTTCGGCGTCGTCCAAGCGGGCGTCGCGGTTCTGCGTGGCCCACTTGGGGAAGTCTGCCAGGGCCTTCTTGGTGGTCAGGCCTTCGCCGCGCAGCGCCGTGTCCAGGCGAGGGAATCGGGCCCGAAGCTGTTGTTCGACCGGTGCGATGTGGCGCTGGGCTTGCTGTGCGGTCCAGCCCTCGGCGGAGGGGATTGGACCGGCCGCTGCATGGAACAACTCGCCAGCCACCCACTGCGCCAGTGCCAGTTGGAGGTCGGCCAGTGCGGTGTCCTGAGCGGTTGCGTCGCCTGCCTCCCGCGCGGCGTGCAGCGCCAGCCAGGCGCGTGCCACACGCGATGGCACACGGGCGACGCGAGCCAGTACTTCGCGCTCATCTACCCAGTAGCGCGGTCGCACAGTGCAAGCTGGTTCAGCCTTTTGCGCATCGCTGACGTCGACGGTTTCTACCTCACCCGCCGTGCCGCTGGCGGCG
The DNA here is from genome assembly GCA_937873395.1 of uncultured Burkholderiales bacterium. GTDB lineage: Bacteria > Pseudomonadota > Gammaproteobacteria > Burkholderiales > Burkholderiaceae_C > Hydrogenophaga. The sequence goes on along the minus strand of CALMYH010000006.1, from coordinate 47,339 downwards.
TCCACGTAGGTGGCCCAGCGGTGGTCGAACTGGTGAATCATCTTGGCTTCGTACAGGGGCAGGCGATGTGGCTGCCCTGCTGTAGCCGGTGTATCGGCGAACAGACCGCTGTCGCTGGTCATGTTGAACAGACCTTGCGAGAACGAGATGCCCCACGGATTGACCTCAGCGCGAATTGCCCTGCCGTCGCCATCCGTCTCGCCTTCGGCGATGAGCACGGGCGCGGCACGGTAGAGCTTCTTGGTGAGCTCCGCATCGCGCTCGCTGCGGAAGACCGGGCACGTGCGAGTGTTGGGATTGATGAGAGCGAACTCGTCTGCGGTGAGGCGGAACTCCCTGCGAGCGTCGCTGAGATGCTCAATCCGCAGCGCATAGTTGAGCAACCGAGAGGGCTCAGTTGTCGCCCCCAACGTCACGAGAACGAACGGCGTATCGGGATGAACAGCCGGGAAGATGCGTTCAGCGTTGTCGAAGCCAATTAGCGAAACAAGCCTCGATGTATCAACGAGATGTGAGAAGAAAAACTTGTTTGAATCGTCAGTAGCGATGCCTGCTTTGACGATGAAGCCGGCCCTGCCGCTTTGGGCCGTGGCCTGAAGAAAGGTCTCTGAGAACAGGGGATAGGTGTCGAGCTTTCCCCTCGCACTGAGCGGGAAGCGACCGCCGCCACGAAGGAACTGGTTCGCAGCTTCCATTTGGCGCTTGGCGGCGTTGAATGCCTCCCACAACCACGGTAGGTTGGTCTCGAGCGCAGCAATAGCCTGCTTTCGGGTGTTTCCTGCAAGTGCCGCTATCGAGGGCGCTCGAGTTGCAAAGAACTCTTCCTCATTGAGCTGCAACTGCTCCCACGGCGGGTTTCCCAGCATCACGCTAAAGCCACCTTTCGCCGCCACCTGTGGGAACGCCAACCACCAATGAAAAACGCTGTGCTGGTGGCACAGGCTCTGGGCAGCGTCTTCCACCTCCACCTTCGGCGTCTGCCCACTGAGCACGCCCCAGAGGTAGCCGGACAGGGGGACGGTGTCGCCCGCATCGGCCAGCTTGGGCGCCAAAAAGGCGGCCACGTAGGTGTCGGCCAGGCGGGCAAAGGTGCTCCGCTGTGCTTCGGCTTCGGCTTGCAACCAGGCCTGGCGCTTGGCGGCCAAGTGCTCGGGCGTGTTGTCGTCCAGCGTGTCCACGCTGACCGCCTGCGCGGCTAGGCCCGCCTGGGTGAGCAGGTCGCCACCGGCAATCTGCCTCCAGCTCTTCAGGTCGGCCTTGTTCTGCTTCTTCAGCGCCTTGGCGACTTCCTTGTCGTCACCCGAAAGGGCCGTGTAGGCCTCGTCCGGGATGCCGTGCTCCAGGACCTTGGGGTACAGCACGCCCAGCAATGCATCGCCCACGCGCAGGTGGTGGTCCACGAAGCTCAGCGGCCGGTCCGGTGAGTAGGCCTCCAGCCACAGGGCCGTCTTGGCCAGCTGGATGGCCATGGGGTTCTTGTCCACCCCATAGATGCAGCGGCTGACCACGTCGCGCAGCGCGTGGCGGTAGTCAGCGGGCGTGGGGGCGCCGCCCTCGCGTTCTGCTGCGGCGCGGTGCAGCGCCACCTCGTCAGCCAAGCGGCGGGCGGCGGACAGCAGGAAATGGCCGCTGCCGCACGCGGGGTCGCAGATGGTGAGCGACAACAGTGCCTCTACAGGGCGCTCCGGACTCGCCTTGACTGTCTGCGCGATGACGGGCTCCAGGGCGCTCTTGATGAGCTCCTGCACCAGGCTGTCGGGGGTGTAGTAGCTTCCCGTGAGCTTGCGGGTGTTGCCCTTGGTGGAGGCATCGGTCTCGTCGTCGCCGACAAAGGCCAAGCGTGCCGTGACGGGCGATGCCAGACCCTGCAGGTCAGGCACCAGCTCCAGCAGGCTCTCGTAGACGCTGCCGAGTTCCTCGGGGCCCATGTCGCGGTAGTTGACGCGCGACAGCCCACCGTCGGCGCGGAACCAGCCGAGCTGGAACACGGCGGCGAGGAGGTGGCGGTTGTTCAGCTGGGCCGCGTCCAGCCGCGGGCATTGGTCGATTTCGAACAAGCCGCCCAGCGCAGGCAAGCCCAATGCGGGTTCACCGCGGGACAGCGCGCCGAAGGTGATGGTCAGCGCCTGCCAGAGGTCCGCATGGCGGTCGTGCTGGCTGCGCCGCACAGCCCGCTCCCGCAGCCAGGTCATCGAGTAGCCGGCCAGGTAGCGTGCCTTGGCATCGTCAGTGGCCTCCGGCGTGAACACTAGGCGCTCGCCGGTGCCACGGTCACGGCGGTCTTCCACGGTGGCCAGGAAGATGAGCCGGTACACCAGCCTAAGCAGCTCTTCGAAGAATGCCTGCCGGTCGTAGCCACCCTCCGCGGTCTGCAGCGCCGTGCGCAGCGCCCCGTTGGCTGGGTGCGAGAGGAAGCCTGTGCCCAGCGCGCGAAGCGCCTCGGCCACCTGATAGCGCAGCTTGCCGCGCACCGTGACGCCAGTCTGCTGGCCAGCCGCTCGCCAGCGCTCCCAAGGGCAGTCGCTGGGTTGCGTCTCGGCGGTCCCGAAGCGGCTGGCGTGGGCTAGCAGCCAGAACGCGCTGAAGTCGGCCAGCAGCTCTTCGTTGAAGAGCGCCTCGAGGTCCACCTCGATGTAGGCCGGGCGGGTGAGGCTGGCGTTGTCGCGCAGGATGCGCAGGGTCAGCCCGTTGCTGACGACGGCCCAGAGCGAGGCGTCGCTGGCATTCAGCGCCTCCTGCGCCAGCATGAAGGGACTGCGGCGGCGAGTCTTGCCCGTGTCGGGGTTGGTCTCGCCGAAGCGCTCGGCAGCGGCATCCAGCGGTTCGTCAAAGCCAGCGAACACCAGTGGCACGCGGCCGCCGTTGCCAGCATGACCCACCGCGTACTGGTGGCCGGCCTTTTCGATGGCCGCGCAGCGGGCGGCGTCGTGAAAGTGCAGCACGTCACGCAGCAGTGGCAGCAGCCACTCGCGCACGGTGACTTCATGGGTCCGCACGTCTTGCCGCTGGCGCAGGGCTTTGAAGTCCTGCCAGAGGTTGAGGGCAATCTTGAAGTCGCGCGCAATCTCGTCGCGCAGCTTCAGGCCCTTGGCGATGCGGTAGTGGCCTTCGGTCTGCTCAGTGGCCTTGGGGTCGGCCAGCAGGGTCAGGCGCGTGAGCTCTTCGGCGGGGATGAGACCGCCTTCGATGCGGATGGCTCGGTAGGCCAGCTGGTGGGTGAGTCGTTTGGCCATGGTGTCAGGCTCCCATAGCGTTGCTGGCCGCAGCGCCTGTATCGGGGAGCAGCACGTAGAGGCCCATCACGTCCACCGGCAGACTGGCGGTGACCTGGTAGCTGCCGCGGCCCTCGGCTGCTTCACGCACACGGCGGTGGTCTTGCAGCAGTGCCTGGGCGCGCGCCTTAGCGATAGCTTCAAACTGAGGCTGCCAGCCCGGCAACGCATCCAGTGCGGATTGGAGTTGGCGGTCGCGCAGCGGAGCGGGCATGTTGCGGGTGGCTTCGGCGCCGAGCAACTGGCGGGTTTGCTCGGGGGAGAGTTCGGCGAACGGGTTAGAGCCGGTTGCGGCCACCGCTACGGCTTCCTCGCACATGAGCAGGCGGGTGGAGGTGCCGTGGGTGACCGTGAGCTGGTGGCGAATGCGCAACAGCAGTACGGTGGTCTTCAGGCTCACGGCACTCACAAAAGCGGTGCCGGCTCGGGCCACGGCAGCAGCGTCGTCACCGGACGGTGTGGCGTCCAGCGCCTGCTCCAGCAGCGTGTCTGCCAGCACGGCCACCAGGGGGTGCGTGCGGTGGACGAAGGTGGCGCCCTGCGCGGCGGGCTGGTGGAAGTCGATGCGCAGAGTGCCCGACAGGCCCTCGGCCGCCAAGCGTTCTTGGACCGTGCCCGGCAGATGTTCGGTAAGCATCTTGAAGTGCTGCTTGACCGGCTGCAGCGGCGCACCCAGCTGGCTGGCCGCCCGACTGACGAATCGCTCCACGTCGGCTTCACCGCCCAACACGGCCGCGGACTTGCGCCACTCGGGCAGCACATCTTCGGGCTTCAGGCGGCGCTGGGCAAAGATGCTGCGGTTCTGCTTGGCCTTCTCCTTGGCGCTTTGCCAGGCCAGGTCAATCTCCTTGGCCGGCTCGCCGAAGAGGTCGAGCTGCGATTGCGCGTTCAGCGGCGTGCCCTTGCGCAGCAGCACTGCGTTCATCAGGGCCTGGGTGAGCTTGCCCTCGTCGTCGGGCATGGGCACGAGCACACCCAACTCCTTGCGGATGCTCTCGGCCTTGCGCAGGATGACCTGCAGCACGGCGCCGTCCACAGGGTTGTCCTCGCCGTAGAGCATGGTGCTCCGGACCTCACGAGCCTTCTGGCCAAAACGGTCCACACGTCCCTCCCGCTGCTCATGACGCGTCGGATTCCAACTGAGGTCGTAGTGCACGACCGCGGTGAACAGCCCCTGCAGGTTGATACCTTCGGAGAGGCAATCCGTGGCGACCAGGATGCGCACGTCGCTGTCGCCCAACTGCTCAACGGCCGCCTCGCGTTCATCCGGCGTGAGTTCGCCGGTGACCGCCTTGACCGTGGCCGACTTGAACTTCTCCTGTAACGCCGCCGCGAGGTAGTGTGCGGTGGCGATGTAGCGACAGAAGACCACCGGCTGGAAGCCGTCTTTGAGCAGGATGGCCAAGTGCTCCTGGAGCTTGGCGAGCTTGGGGTCGTTCTGCTGGCCGGCCAAGGCGTTGGCGCTGGCCATCAGCTCCTGCAGCCGCAGGCTGTCCTCAGTCTGCGCACCGGGCTCGATATCGTCGGTCGACAAGGCGTCTTCAGTGCCGTCCAGCACCCGGTCGCTGGCTTGTGCTTCGAACTCTTCCAGGGACGCGGCCTCGGCTGTACCGGCTTCCCCTTGGGCACCTTGCAGGCGCGTGCGAAGCGCGTTGACTGCCGCGGCGTGGGACGACGAGATGCAGCGCAGCAGCGCCAACGCAGCCCACCAGTTCATGCGCTGCTCGCGAAGGCCCTGGCCCTCAGAGCGTTCGACCAGTTCGCGGGCGTAGGCCAGCACGTCGTTGAACAACTGGCCCCACGCGCCGGTGAGGCGGTAGGTCACCTCCGCCGACTTGCGCTCCGGAAACATCGAGGTGTCCTGCCATTCGGCAATGTCTGGGCGGCGACGCTGAACAAAGTGGCGAGACAAGGCCTCGCGCAGGTCGCTGCGCTGGCCCGGAGGCAGGTCCTTGAGCTGGGTGAAGTCCGTGCGCAGGAGGCCCAGCAGGTTGAAGAAGGCTTCTTCGTCCCCGCTGTGTGGGGTGGCGGTCAGCAGCACCAGGTGGCGGTCAGGCTGCGCGGCCAGGCCTTTGAGCAGCTGGTAGCGTTGTTGCCGACCTTGGCCCGCTTGGGTGCAGGTATGCGCCTCGTCAACGATGACGAACTCCGGGCAAAAGCGCTGGAAGGCCTCGCGCCGGCGCTCGGACTTGATGTAGTCCAGGCTGACGACGGTGAACGGGTGGGCATCGAACAGCGACGCACCCGGCGGGAGGTCACGCTCCAGCCGGTCTGCGGTGTTGGAGCGAACGACGACCGCAGGGATATGGAAGCGGCTGGCCAGCTCGCGCTGCCATTGCTCACACAAGTGGGGCGGGCACAGCACGGTGAGGCGTTGGACTTCACCGCGGTCGAGCATCTCGCGCGCAATCAGGGAGCCCTCGATGGTCTTGCCGATACCGACGTCATCGGCAATCAGCAGTCGGACCGTCGGCAGCTTCAGTGCCATCAGCAACGGGACGAGCTGGTAGGCACGGGGCTCGACAGCGATGTTGCCGAAGCTGCGGAACGGGCCCGCGCCACTGCGCAGCTTGAGCTGCAGCGCATCCAGCAGCATCTGGCTGGCCGAGTGGTTGCGGGCCTGCTCAACGGTCGGCCAGGGGAAGGTGGCGGGCTGGACGGGCTGACGCTCGAGGGGAAGATAGACGAGCGTCTCGTCGCGCTCACCGCCACCCAAGGGGCGAAGGCGAAGCGTCTGCTGGTCAGATTCCGGCAGGACTATCCACTCGCGGCCGCGGGCAGAGACCAAACTTCCTGGGTTGAAGGCTACTTGCATAAATTACTGTGATTTCCCTTCGATGCGATTGGCCGCTTCGAAGATGGCGTAAAGGCTGACCTGCCGAAGGTCCACGTCCGCGATGAGTTCGCTCAAGTACTCCTGCGAGGCCACCTGGAGTTCGCGTCGCGCGCAGACGAGGTAGGCGACCGCCTCGGCCTCTGTTTCCCGCACAGCATGGGGTAGCTTTGAGCGGTCTGGCCAAGCGCCCCGGTTGTGGGGGCCGCAGTGGCCGCAGAAGATGTGGCCCAACTCGTGGGCCAAGGTCGCGAAGCGGGTTGGAATGCTGTGGTTGACGTTGAGCTGAATGAGCCACTCAGGCTTGCTGAGCTCGGGAAGCAGTGCTGGCATGGCCTGCAGATTTCGGGCATTGCCGGCCAGCAGAGCGCCGAAGTTGCGCTCTTCAATGCGAACGTTGTTCTTCTCGCGATGGAGCTTCAGGACGCGCGCCCATTCCACTTCGTCCAAATCCCCGTGCGCGACGAAAGGGTTGGCATGCTCGCCAGGCAGGGGCTTGCCCTCGGTGTCACCAACTTCGTAGAGGAACGACACGGGTCCAAACGGTCGCAGAACGACGATGGGAATCGCGCCAGCCCGGACCGTTCTACCCACAGCATTCCAACGCTTCTCGGTCGCGACCGCTGCAGCGCCCGGACGCTGCAACCGAACCAACATCGCGTTGTAGACGGAAAGGTTGCTGAGTCGGCGGGCGTAATCGATGAACTCGGTGAACGCCGTGGCGCCTTGCGACTCCAGCGCATCCTTGAAGAGGCGGTCGACAGCAGCTGCGCACTCCGCAAAAGTGCGAAGCCGCTTGAGGCTAGACGTCGAGAGCTCTTCGAAGAGGTCCGACTGCGCCTTGCTCATCGACCGGCCCCAAAGAGGTCGGCATTGGCAGCAAAGATGCTTGGCCAGCTCGACTGTTCCTTGGGGAAACGGACCACGAGGTAGCCCAACTCATCGAGCTTGCGGTCCATGACCGCGTCTTGCGCCCGCTGGGTGTCGGTCTCGTGGTGCGGACCATCAATGAAGACGGCCAGATTCAGCTCGTCGTAAAAGAAGTCTGCACAGGCACTCGCCCCAGCGATGGTGTGCTGGCCACGGTCGGGCTTGCGATAGCCGTGCTCGGCCACATGGTCGAGCCATGCTTGCTCAAGCGTGCTGCCCGCCGTGCGAGCCAGTTGGGCGTCGTGCTCTTGCGGAGCGCGACCTTGGGTACCTTGGTTTGTCCGGGCCTCGGTCAGCCGGCAGAGCATGTCCAGCAACAGTCCGCCAGCTGCCTTGTCTTTGCGGTCGATCAGCGAGTGGTCAGGCTGGTTGTAGTACGAGAGCAGGCAGCGGTAGCAACCCGCCTCGCAATATGGCTCGCCGTTGTGGTCCAGTTCTTCGACCAAACTGTCTCGCTTCCACGCTTGACCCGCAGGTGGTGCCTTGAAGTGCATCACCTCAAGCGCCTTGGCAGCCACGGCAGCCAGTGCGTCGGGCTCGGTGGCCAAGCGGGTGAGCACGCCTGCGCCACCCTCTGCCGCTTCGAAGAGAAGGATGGACTGGCGGTTGTCGCGCGTGGGCAGCGGCTCGGCCATCAGCTCGCTTTCTTCGAGCTGGTATACCGCTTCAATGCCGCGCTTCAGGGCGTACTGGAGTGTCGTCAGCGTCTCCGCTTCTAGCACGCCGAGCCTGTGGTGGGGCCGAACAATGAGTATGTTCCGACGGTCTTCGACGTACGGAACGATGCGCTGAGGCGGGGTCTTGTCCGGTGGAGCATCGCCTTCGCTCTCAGATTCGCCATTGCCGTCGTCCACGCCACCGACCCAATGGCCGGTGACTGGGTTCATCATGAAGCCCTGGATGGCCTTTTCCTTGCGGCGCCGCCAGCCGAAGTTCATCCGCCAGACAGTGGCTGACTGGCCGTACTGAAGCTCGAGCAACGGGCCTGTGTCGTCCTCGACCACGGTCGTCACCATATTCAGCTTGCCTTCGGCTTCGGCGAACTGCAGGGTGGTCTGCATTTCGTAGCCCTGCCGGACCCGCTCTTCTTCGTTGGCGGTGATGCGCTCGGCTCGCTTAGTCGAGACGTTCTCGATGCGATAGAGGTTCTTGACTTCCTGGGCCTCGGCCAACGATGCACCGCATGACACGCAGCGGTCGGCATCGCGTTGCGACCGGAAGTGGCCGTAACCGCACGCCGGACAGAGTCGGGCCACCTCGGTGGGCAGTCGAGCCCCCTCGCTGACTTGGTCCTGTCCGGTGATGGTCAGCAGCGCTTTGGTCACCCGGTATTGGCTGCCTTCGTGATAGATGAGGCTGTAGGGGCCGAACTCGCCCAGGGCCAGGAAGCGGGGCCGAGACAGGAAGCTCTCGCGACCGATGGAGCCCCGACGTGCCGGCAAGTACGCCAGCAGCGGCAGGCGTGGGAAGTTGTAGCCGGGTAGGAAGCCCTGAGAGGCGAGGTAGCGGTAGGTGTAGAAGTCGGAGTTGAAGGCGCTGTCGCCTGCCAGCAGAAGGTCGCGCTGCTTGCGCGCCTCGTTATGACGCTGCTGGGCTTCGCGCCGCTCGCGCTCGCTGGCCGCCGGATTGTTCTCAATCTTGAAGTTGAGCTCGATGGCCTGGGCGGTGGCCCTGTAGAGGTCCCGCCAGCGCTGCAGGGCGCCATCGAACTCCAGATAGGCGCGCTGGAACACCGACTCGGCCCAGTGGTCGGTGTACCAAGGGGCGTTGCGGGGCGTGAGTTCGTTGGCCAGCATCGACAGGACGCGCAGTCCGCGTTCGTGCGCACGGCGCTTGGCCTCGGCCTTGTCGAGGTCGCTGGCCATGTCCTCGGTGATGGGCAAGTCCTCCGGCTTATTCATGTCCAGAAGGTCGCGCACGCTGTTGCCCAGGCGCTTGCCGGTCTCTGCCAGCCAGATGGCGTGCATGTGGCTCTTGACCAACTCCAGGTTGGCCAGGTCCAGCGTCGGTGCGTTCACCTGCCCGTGCACCATGCGCACGGGGTCACGGAAGTAGTACTGGTCGTGCGGGGACTGGCTGGCGCAGTAGGTGATGACGAGCGCCGGCTGCCCTGCGCGGCCGGCCCGGCCGCTGCGCTGCGCGTAGTTCGCCGGAGTGGGCGGCACGTTGCGCATGTAGACGGTGTTGAGCGACGAGATATCGACGCCGAGTTCCATCGTAGGTGAGCAGAACAGCACCGGCAGCCACTCGAGCTCCGTACCATTCTTCTTGCGCCACTCGTCGCGGTCCTTCTCTGTGAAGCGGAAGCGAGCCTCGCGCTCCAGCCGGTCGTCTTGCTCGACCTGGGCGGTGTGTTCACGCGCCTCGAAGTCAAAGAGCTGGTGCACGGGGCTGCCCAGCAGGCCGGCGATGTTGCGGTAGAGGGCACGGAAGAAGGCGTTGTCCTCAGCCTGCCGCTGGCTCTGGCCGTCGCCCAGCTCCCACAGCAGCGCCGTGCCGTTGAGTTGCCAGCCGGTCAGACCGACGTCGGTCTCTTCCTTGCGGACGAGTCCGTATGACTCGGCGGCCTTCAGGAGCGCACCCACCACATCCGACCAGGTTTGGTCGTTGATGGCCTTGTAGTAAGGATTGCCGCCACCCCAGGTGCTACCTTTGCGGAGCTCTCGCCCCAGTCGGGAACGGCTGGAGCCGATGACGAGGAAGTCTTCCAGCTGGACCCGACGGCCGCGTCGGTCCGCTTCCTCCTTGGGGCGGCTGGTGACGAACCAGCGAGCCGGTACTGGCCGCTCGTCTTCCGTGAAGCCCCACGGCTCGCGCAGGTTGGCGTAGCTCTGGGTTCGCAGCTGGTCCAGCTCGGTGCGGTCCAGGTAGCGGGTCGCGATGCACAGCCCCTGGCGCATGAAGTCGAACAGCTCGCGCAGGACTTTGACGCGCTCTGCGGGCTTGGCCACCTGCAGAACCTGCGGCGCCTCAGCCCACTCGGAGGCGTCTGCAGCCAAGTCCTCCAGGTCCTGGTAGTTGATGCGCACCAGCCCCAACTGCTCAAGGTTGGGGTTGTTGAAACGCCAGCCGCGGCGCAGGTCGAAGTAGGTGCGGTAGCCCAGGATGCCGCGCATCGCCTCCTGAACCTGGCGGCGGGTGTTGCCCTTGAGTTCGGGTTGCTGCATGTACTCCGCGCGCACGGCGGGGTCGTCGCGGTGGAAGCCCAGGGCTTCGAACACCGCGTTGGCGACCTCTCGCTCGGTCAGTGGGTTGCTGCCGGCCTTCTGGGCGGCTGAGAGCAGCGCGGCGCGGGTGAGCAGCACCTGCAGGAAGTCGTTGAAGTGCCCGGCTTGCAGTGCTGCGTCTTGCCGGTTGTCGGAGAAGCCGAGCACCTTCTTGGCTTCGGCCGACAGCTGCTGGTCCTGCTCGTAAAGGTAGCGCAGCGCTGACAGGGTCAGCATGGTCGTCGCCGAGCTGCGACCTTCCGCTGACAACGACGTCAGGCGCAGAGAGTCCTTGCCTGCGGAGCTGTGGGCGACCCCGCAAGCCAGGCAGAAGCGGAAGGAGCCGGGGATGAACCAGGCCTGCAACCCCTGGTCAGTCGCGACCACGCCGTCCGGCCGCACCTTGACGGGCTGCGGCACGAACTTGCGCTGGCCCGACTTGACGCGCCACTCGCCATCGGCGCGTTCTTCGAGCCAGGACTCTGGGTAGCGCTCTAGGTTGTCGGGCTCCCAGATGCCGCGGCCATCGGGCATCAGGAAGCCAAACTTGACCTGTTCGTCGTCGTGCTGGCGCTCTTCGATGTTGCGCACATCGAAAGCGCGGCCCTCGGGCCCGTCGGTGTCCCAGACGGGGATGTACTCCTGCCCGCAGTCACGGCAGAAGTGGGCGTGGTAGTAGCGGCGCTGACGTTGGTCGTCACCGGAGACGAACTGCTGCCCATCGAGCGTGATGGCGCGCTGGCCAGGCGCTTCGAGCGTCGTGTAGACCTTGCCTCCGCCCGCGATGAACTGGTGCAGCTTGAAAGCAAAAAGGCTCTTGCCGGCCCCATCGGTGACCGCGTAAGCACGCAGCATGAACTGCTGCAAATAGGCCAGGCACGTCTCGAATGACTCCCCGGAGTCGGTGCTGAGCGCTTTGGCCGCGTCGGCCAGCGTCCGAGGCTTGGCGCGGCGGGGTTTGTCGTCCTCGTAGGTCAGGCCCAGCGTTAGCTCCACCCACACCGACATGGGGTGGGCGGCCATCGCGTCGTAGCTCTGCCCCGTCGGTACGCCGGTCCGAATGGCGTCACCCAAGCGCGGCCGGACGCTGTCGAGCGTCTCGTGTTCGGGGGTCGTGCGTCGCAGGGTCTCGGTGATGATGTTGCGGTCGGGAATAGCCGTCCCGAAAAGGCGCCGCGCGACGTTGGCCACGACGGCGTTGCGCTCCATCTGCGTACCCTCGGAAGCCATGGTGGCCGAGGTGCCGATGCAGATGAGGTTGTCGGACAGGGCCTCGCGAACGCGCCGCACCAGAAGCGCGACGTCGGCGCCTTGGCGGCCCCGGTAGGTGTGGAGCTCGTCCAGCACCAGGAAGCGCAGCCCTTTCGCGTTGCGCATGACCGCCTTGTCAATGTCGTTCTGCCGGGTCATCAGCAGCTCGAGCATCATGAAGTTGGTCAGCAGAATGTCGGGGGGCGTAGCGGCCATGGCCTGCCGCTCCTCGTCGCTTTCCTGGCCGGTGTAGCGTCCAAAGCTCACCCCCCGCATGGCTGGGTCAGACCCCAGAAACTTCTTCAGCTCCTCGAGCTGGGAGTTGGCCAGCGCGTTCATCGGATAGATGACGATGGCGCGCGTGCGCGGCGTGGGGTCAGCCTTCTTGGCCTTCAGACAGGCGTCGACGACAGGGATGAAATAGCTCAGCGACTTGCCCGAGCCCGTGCCCGTGGTCAGGACGTAGCTCTCGCCCGCCAAGGCGAGGCTGATGGCTTCTGCCTGGTGCTGGTGCAGCGGAAGGGTGACCCCGGCGGAGCTCGCCGATTTGCCCAGGCGGAAGATGGTCGAGCACTCGGGGCTGAGCTGGCCGCCAGCCACCAACTCATCGACCGTGCCGCCCGAGCGGTAGGTCGGGTTGATTTGGATGAGGGGTTCAGGCCAGTAGCGTTGGCAGGCGTACTCCCGGTCGACGAACTCGCGAATGTCGTCGGAGCGCAGGCGAGTAAAGCTGCGGCTGAACCCGGCGTACTCGCCGACCAGGTGCTCGCGGAACTGAAAAACGTCCAAGTCGTCCTCCCTTGATGCTCAGCGGCTCAACGGCTGCTTTGTGAGCTCTTGACCGATGCCTATACCCATACGAACACAATGCTCGCGTACAAGCACCTCGACGAAGTTCGCGATAGTGCGATGTTCACGCGCGGCAGCGACCCGCACGAGCTCTTTCAACTCGGGGCTCACCCTGAGGTTCAACGTCTCTGTCTTGCGTTCCATGCGCACCTCCGCTAGGGGTCGAACAAATGTAACGCAGATGCGCGCCAATGGTAGCCATCTGATAGCGTGGTTTTGCGCAGTTTGTGCCGCATGAGGATGACAGAAACGTGAGGTTCCATGAGCAGCGTCTACAGGTGAGGGCCGGTGCCAAATCCTCCAGCGCAATGCAGGCGAAGTCGACTTCTCCTTCCCCGGTAGGTGCTGCACTTTTCGATCGTCCAAGCGATGAGGCGCATGATTGAGAGTCCCTGTCATGCCGCATACCGCCTGAAATGCTCCGGCACCTGCCCATGGCCCACAAGCAGCACTTCCAGGCCCGCGTCGCCGACCTGCGCCAGGGCGTGCTCAAGGGCGTCGGCGATCCAGGACGACGCGTTGCCGAAGACGCCCCCACCGAGCCCCGTCAGCAGCACCTTCGCTGAGCCTCCCTCGACGCGGTTGATCCAGGCGGCCCGCAGCGTGGCTTCATAGGCCGCCTCCAGGACCAGTCGGGCCATGGGTTCCCACTGCGGCGCGGGCCAGCGTCCATAGGCGACGGGCAGGGCGGAGCAGTAGACCTGGTCGACCTGGTGTCTGGCCTCGGGCGGAAGGTCGGTCACGTCAACGGCTCGGTGCCAGCCCACGCAGACCTGGGCGCGCAGTTCGTCCCTCAGAGCAGGGCCGGCGTCGCGCAGCAGCCGTCCGATCGCGTCCAGGCCTCGGGCGGTGCAGAGGGCGTAGCCGTTCTGCATGGACCAGAGATCGGTTAGCGGCATGCCCAGCAGAGATGACAGGGTCTTGCCGAGCGGTTGCAGGGCATCGAGCTGCTCGCTGGCGGTCTGCCCCTGGCGGCCTGGCAGCGGCATCAGGTAGTTGCGCCAGATCGTGCCGGCGCCCGCGGCCAGGGCGCAAGCCGGCCCCTGGGTCCGGTCCATGGCGTAGCGGGTGACGCCGTGTTCGGGGGTGATCTCGGGGGCCACCATCTCCAGCGCGTTGAATTGCGAGGCCACCTGAAAGCATGCCCGTGCGTGGGCGGGTTCCGCATGCAGGGCCCTCGCATCCCCGACCACGGTGCGCACCCGCATGGGGCCGGGGGTGCAGTCCGCGCTCAGCGCACGCAGGTCCTTGAGCGAGACAAGCTCGAAGCGTCCGAACCGGTGACGCGTGCCGTCCTGACGGGACACCAGGCAGTCTTCCTCCGCCACCAGCATGTCCTGGGTCCATGCGTAGGGCCCTTCGGTGAAGCCGGTGATGCGCTCGAACCAGTCCGCGCCCGCGTGCGGGGCGTTGGGCGTTCCGGACGACTGGTCTGGGGTGGTCATGGGGGCAGGGAAGGGTGGCTTCGGGTTCGCCAGTATGCCGAGCCAGTGACTCAGATTTTGAGCCATCAGGTTCACATGCTGCACGCCGACCAAGGGAGATCTCTCGGGTCATGCGCAACCCCTTCAAACGGAGCAAACGATGAAAAACATTCGCATGGTGGCCCGCGGCGCGCTGGCCGTGGCGGCAGCCACCTTTCTGGTGGCCTGCGGTGGTGGGAGTGACGATGCCACGGCCGTGTCGGCAGAGGGCATCTGGGTCGGCAGCGTCGGTGGCGACACCGATGCCGACCGGGTCCTGCTGGTGGTGCTGGGTGATGGCACGTACTACGGCGTGTATGGTGATGCCACGGGCACTTATGGCCTGATCCAGGGAACGGCCAGCAGCAGTGGCAACAACCTGGTGTCCGGCAACGGCCGCGACTACGGCTTCGGGATGGGGGTGCCCTACGGCTTCTCGCTGAGCGCCACGGTCAGCTCGCAGTCCAGCCTGGTCGGAACGGCCACCTACGCCGCGCCGATCTTGGCCTCCGTGAGCTACGCACTGTCCTACGACAGCAGCTATGGTGACCCGGTCACTCTGCTCGAACTGGCAGGAGCCTACAGCGGGACGGTGGGCTCCCTGGCGGGGGTGTCGCTGGCCTCACTGACCATCAGTACCACGGGCGCGCTCGCCGCGGTGTCCGACACCGGCTGCCGGGTGTCCGGCCAGCTGAGCCCGCGAGGCTCAACAGCCGTCTTCGACCTCACCGCTGCCCTCGATGCGGCCACCTGCGGCCAGGCCATCAACGTTCAGGGGATTGCAGGGCTGACCGGCGTCGATCGCAACGCCCTGGCCTTCGCGGCCGTGACCGCCGACCGGTCAGACGCCTTGTTCGGCGTTGCCAGCCGGCCCTGAACCGGCCACCTGCTCAGCGCCGGAGAGTTCCCGTTCCAGCACGGCGTGGGCCCTGGGGCTGAGCACGATCACCACGCGCCAGTTGGCGCGCGTCAGGCCGACGAACAGCCGGCTTCTGGCGTCGTCCATGGAGTCGAAGTCCACTTCACAAAGGACGACCACGGGCGCGGACTGGCCCTTGAAGCGCATGACGGTTTCGGCCAGCAAGGTGCCTTCGGTCCACTGGGCGTTGCCCGCCGGGTCAAACCGGCCGGTGAAGCGTCGAAGGGCGTGGCCGGCGATCCTGTCCTGATGCAGAAGGGCGCTGTGCCGCAGCCCGCGCCAGCTCAGCAACACCATGTCGGCCGGTGCGATGCCTTCCTTCAACAGGCGGTCAACCGCCTGCCCGGTGGCGCCCAGGCCGTGTTCATCCCCGGCTTTCCAGACCAGGAATTCGGGGATGTCTCCTGCCCAGGGTGAGCGGGGCTGGATCTGTCGTGGCGTGAGCTGCAGCAGGTTGATGACATCCACCACCCGCTGCGGCGTGCGGAAGTTGTCGTCGCACCGCACCACCGTGGCCTCGGGCAGGCCAAACTCCTCGCGCTGGTACAGGGCCTGCGCCGGGTCGCCCATGAGGAACACACGGGCTTCGGGCTTGGCCATTAGGCTCAGGGTCTCTACCCACGCCGGCTCGAAGTCCTGCGACTCGTCGATCACGAGCAGATCGAGCCTCGGCTCGGCCGACTCGAGCGCGGTCCTCAGGGCGAGTGCGGCATGGTTGAACACCTGCGGGTCATTGAAGTCGGGCTCCTGGCCCTGGCGCCTCATCGTCTCGATGCACAGCTCATGGAAGTTGCTGACCTGCGAGCGCGGGGGTGCCAGGTGGGCCACATGATCGGCCAGGGGGCGGTTGAAGCAGAAGTAGGCAGCGCGCTGGCCGCGTTCGTGGGCTTCCTGCAGCAGCGCCAGCGCGAGCTGGGTCTTGCCCGACCCGGCGGTGCTTTCCACCACCAGCAGGCCGTTGGGCACATGGATGCGGGGTACCCAGATGGCCAGTCCGTCGGCCAGCCGGCGGCTGCCTTCGGCCACCATGCCCATGTGAAAGCTCGGGTCTGGCGCCACCCGGAACCGGTTGCACAGAAAGGCCCGGGTCTGGTCGATGACGTCCAGCGCATCGCCATGTGAGGGCATGGCCTCCAGTACGCGCTGGGCCAGCTGGTCCATCTCGTCGGCAGCGACGATGCGCTCGCGCGGATAGCCCACCGTGCCGGCGTCCACCTGCTGATCGGGCAGCACCAGCAGGTGAGCGAGCTTGACCGCCTGCAGCCGGCTTTGGTCCAGGCTGTGTCGCAGGCCGTTGCGTTGCAGGCTCGTCTGCTGGACGACATCGACGGTGCGGCCCCCCGCGTAGGTCTTCTCCATGCGGTGCTCGTCCATGAGTACCTGGCCGGACTTGATCTCCACCAGCAGCAGGTGGCCGGTGGGCGAGAGAACGACCAGATCGACCTCGCCATAGCGTTGCTGCTCGTCCACCAGCGAGAAGTCCACCGAGTGGTACAACTCGAAGCCGTCAGGCAGACGACGGTCCAGCTCCAGCAAGACGTCGCGCTCCAGCCAGTGGCCCAGCGTCCATGAGGCGCTGTTTCGGGGAACGGATGGGTGCAGTCGTGTCATGGATGGGCGCAGGGCTTGTGGCGGGCTCACAGGATGAGCCTGCGCCACTGGATGCAATGCCATTACCTTACCCGGATCGGCATAGGCATTCGGCGATGCGGGTGCCGGCAACAATGAGCGAATGATAAAAAATACATCCATCCATCGATTCCGTCAGCCGACATGCCCGATCCTCCACGGGGACCGGAAGCAGAAGAGCCACCGGGGCATGTCTGCGCAAGGGGGTTTTCATGCCGAGTGACAGGCTTTACAGGCTCAACGCGCTGATCCAGTCGCGTCCGGGGATCAGCCTGCAGGACATCATGTCCGAGCTGGAGGTTTCGCGCGCCACCGCCAAGCGGGACATCGAGGCGTTGCGCGACCGTTTCGACACGCCCATCGTCTACGACCGCGACATTGGCGGCTACCTGCTGGATCCGTCCCAGCTGGGGCAGGGCACGCAGGTGGCCCAACTGCCCGGCCTGTGGTTCAGCCCGGAGGAGGCCTACGCGCTGCTGACCGCGCAGCAACTGCTCAGCTCGCTGGAGCCTGGCCTGCTCGGCCCCCGCCTCAAGCCGCTGATGGACAAGCTCAACAAGCTGCTGGCGTCCGCCGGCCAATCGGCGGAAGCGGTCCAGTCACGGGTGAAGGTGTCGCCGGCGGGCAAGCGCCGCCTCAAGCTGGACGCCTTCCAGGTCATTGCCAGTGCCACGCTGCAACAGAATCGCCTGCGGTTCTCGCACTACAACCGGCAGAACGGGGAGCGCAGCGAACGCTACGTCTCGCCCCAGCGCCTGGTGCACTACCGGGACAACTGGTATCTGGATGCCTGGTGCCACCAGCGCGAAGCACTGCGCAGCTTCTCGGTGGACGCCATCAGCGACTGCCGCAGACTGGATGAGCCCGCCTTGCGCGTGCCCGAGACAGAACTGCAGGCCTCCATGGAGTCGAGCTACGGTATTTTCCGGGGCAGCCCCAAGGCGTGGGCCCGCATGCGCTTCTCGCCGCACCGAGCCCGATGGGTCAGCCGTGAGGTCTGGCATGCCCAGCAGCGCAGCTACATCGAGCCGGACGGCTCCTTCGTGCTGGAGGTGCCCTACGCGGACGAACGTGAACTGGTGGGAGACATCCTGCGGTTCGGGGCCGATGTCGAGGTGCTGCAGCCCCCGCAGCTCAGGCGCATGGTGCAGGCGGCGGTGATGAAGGCGGTGGAGCGGTATCTGGGGTGAATGGAGCAGTTTCTATCTACCCATCGCCCTCGGCCCAGCGCGCTTGGTAGCGGCCAGTACCGATCTTCAGGCGACCGCCGTCGAAGACCAGACGAACTGGGTCGCCTGGCCTTCAAAGGTGACGATCACCGCATTGTGATCACTGAGCAGTCGATCTGCGCCTGCCAGCTTGTGGGCTGGGTGAGGAAACTCAGGCGCACCAACGAGCCAAAGGGCTCTGCTCGCCAGAATGTGATCAATGTTGGATCGGCCGATCTCTGAGCGAGTGTCATAAGCGGTTAGGCAGCGCATGCTCAAGCCTTCACACGCCTGCAGCAAGCGTTGCCGCGATGAACGATCAACATAGGTATTGCTGGGTTCCATGGTCATGTTGAAGTCGCCGGCCACCACCACATGATCGTCGGGCCTGGCCTGTCGGATCGCTGTCCAGTCCGATATTTGCTGCTTCACGCTGAGTCGGTGAATCTCCCAGGCGGATCGTCCATCGTGCTGCCCCGCATTTCGGTACGGCAGGATCGTCGCGTACACCACCACCGGGCCCACAGGGGTCTGCAAAGTCACGCAGCAGGCCAGCGAGGGGTCACCAACAGGGATGTGCTCGATGACGGGGTAGCGCGACCAGATGCCTACGGCGTGCTCCCAGCTGGCGTAGGGCGGTTGCCCGTTGGCGCTGAGGGCCACAGCGCATCGGCCCTCGACCTCGAAGGCCCCGTGCACTTCTGTGAGGACGGTGACATCGGCCTGCTGCAAGGTCAACCAGGCGGACTGCGGACCCGATCGCCACCGGGACCGCACGCCAGAGCGGTCGATGTTCCATGTGCAGAGGCGGATGCGGGGGAGCATGCTCGTTTACCAGCTGTGATGATGAGAGCCTTCGATGAAAAAGGCCTTTTGCATCACTTCATCAGTATGCCCTCGACCATCCGACCCTGCCGAGGTTGAAGGTCGAAAATCAGCGTGGATTTCGCGGTCACGCTGACGGGTGGTTGATCGGTCTCCTGAAGGTTCCAGCTACTCTTGCTTTGTCCGGGTCGATCGGCACAACAGGTAGCGCGCTGCCTCGTCGACACACCAGCTTGACCACCGCGGCGATCTGGTCGTGCGACCCCGGATGTTTCGATCGTGCATAGCTGCGAAGCTGTTCATCCGTCATGGTCTGCAAATTGGGTTTCATTTGCTCCATGGCGGCCACCCGTTGGGAACGTGATTTCATGCGTCCCCCTGCTGACCAGCGTTGGCGTCATCATCACCCTGCAATGGCCTATTAGGCGGACACTGCCGCTGCAGGGAAGGAATCCGGCGCTGCAGCCAGTCGGGCGGAATCCAGCCCTCCAGCAACATTCTGTGCAGCCGAATGGCTCGCTCTGCATCGGTCAACGCTCGTTTCTGGGTCTGGTGGTGCTCCAGCTTCATGACCCGATCTTCAAGGCTTCTGACCATGCCGGTCTCCTTCCAAAACAGCGATTCGCCGTTCAAGCTCATCCACTTCAGCCACACGTGCGAGCGCTCCGATGGCGCCCACCAGTGCAGCTCCTTGTCCAGGTGCCAGATCACCAGCAGCCACAGAAGCCAACACAGCTCGGCCTTGTTCAGTCAGCGACCCATCTGGCAGCGTCAGCGGTTGTGGCGGCTCTATGGCCTTCAGAGGCGGGATGGTGCGCTCCAGCAGCAGCCGGGCCGCGCCCACATCACCGGACAGCGCACGGTCAAGCAAGCTCTCCAGGATGGCGGGCACCTTTTCAGCGATGGCGGCGCGCAGCTTTGCCACTTCCCCAGTGCCTTTGGGCTTGCCGGCCGGGTTCCCACTCTCACCGGGCTTCCACCGCCCGGCACGCTTCTTGGGTTCGCTCATCTTGAATGTTTCCTGCTTTTTCAGTTGTTCAGGCGCTGGCTCAGCTCACAAGTTTTCGAACGGCTGCGGGTGGCCTCTCTTGGTGGTCGTGCAATGTTGCACGACCTGTTTCCGATGCTCCCATGTGTCCGATCCGGGGCAATCGGCCCAGCCCCATACCGAGTACCAGCCTGCCGACTCGATGATCTGGACGGTTGCTTAAGGCTGTTCGTCGCGGCGGCTGCCTCGTCAGTTTCTGTCCATGCCCCCCACTGTCCCAAGTCTTGCCGGTGGCATCTAACCCTATGCCGGGTTCAGGCGCATTTACCCCAAGGGTGATAGCCAAGGTATCTACCCTTGCCCAGTACGGGCCTGCTTCTGGGCTACCGTACTCAGCACACGCTTGACGCTGCGATTGCTTCGGTGGGGCGCTTGTCTCACCACTTGACGCCCTTCGCCTACACCAGTCCCTCGCAGACAGGCTGGACGGCTTTTATCTGGGGGTGTACCAGTGCCGGTGTTTTCTGGGTGCGGCCCATGCAAGCCCATCATCTGCGTCAATTGGCGCCCTGACCGTGAAACGCAAAAGCCCTCAAGGCCATGCGCTCCCAGTGTGACGGCACTGGTCCCTTTCGGGGTGAACGCATGAGCTTGAGGGCTCGGGTCGCATTGTCGCGGTGCCGTCACACGTTGACCAGCGCGAGTCTGCGAGTTGGTGGCTTTTTCTGCGAACCCTATAAGGGTTTTTTAGCGCTATCTGCCAGATTCGCCGGAACCAGGTCTGCTTCCTCCTGTTCTTCAGGGTCAGAGGTACTGCTGGTTGGTTCGAGCCTTTCAACGCTCAGTTGGTAGGCTTGCCTGGTCAGATTCCACCACTGACCCGAACGCGTTACGAGGCGCCGCCGCTTT
Source organism: uncultured Burkholderiales bacterium (assembly GCA_937873395.1). Taxonomy (GTDB): domain Bacteria; phylum Pseudomonadota; class Gammaproteobacteria; order Burkholderiales; family Burkholderiaceae_C; genus Hydrogenophaga. The sequence goes on along the minus strand of CALMYH010000006.1, from coordinate 27,057 downwards.
GCCTGTTCTGTCCAGCGGATCACATTCGATAGAGGTTCGCCCATTGCCACGGCTATCCCCTTGAGGTCCAAACCACCTACGTGATCCAGAAGCCCCAGTAGGCGACGCAGATCAGGGGGTAGCTCCAGCAGGTCTGGATTCACCGCTGGATGGTGGCGAACGGCTAATTTGGCTAAATCGGCTAATTTCTCTGGCCCGTCATCCTTTGGCTTGGCCGGATTAGCCAATTTTGCCGTTTTAGCCATTAGCCAGTCACCGCGTGCAGCTTCGCGGATAGCTTGGAGATCAGGTTTCCACATCGCGCACCTCCCACAGCAGGCCACCAGCCAGGGGGCGGATGTATCCGCGTTGCTCCAGCTCGGCCAGTAGTCCGTGTATGGCCTTGGCCTTGAGTTTGCGGATCGCCCTCGGTGACTTCTGCAGGACGGTCGCGGTGTTCATTGCTCCGGACTTCTGCATCCAGTCCAGCAGGGCTTTCAGCTGGGCGTTACGCCGGGCGGCTTGTCCGGCGCCGGTCAACCTCAAGTGCTCGGCCATGTAGAACGATGCCAGTTCGATGCCCCCGATCATCTGATCAACATCGACCTGATCGGAACCCTCAAACATGGCTCGCACGCCGGCAATCCGGGCCGCGTGCTCGGCAGCCTTGGATGCGAACGGGCGGGCGTCCGACAGCTCACTCCCTGGCGCTTGTGCCAGCTCGACCTGGTTGTAGAACTCGACCCATGCGGCGGTGGCTTGCGTATTCAGACGCAAGGTGGCCGGCTTGAGTTCGAACCCGTCGCCCTTGTCCCAGGTGCGGGGTACACGATTGAGGAGCTTTCGCACCCGCTCATTGAACGCAACCACGGCCGGGTTTTGCAGCGGGTTGCAGGCCCTGAACAGGCGTGTACCTGCCAGCGTGTCCGGCTGTGCGATCAGGCATCGGGCCAGCAGGCCCTGGCCTTGCGCTATGGGATCCGCCAGCAGTGGACCCAGAATCACCGGCTGCACCAGTACGTGAAGCGAAACACGCCGGCCCAGCAGAACGGTGAGACCTTCACCTCCGCGCAGGGAGTCCAGTCGTTCGGCGCCCCATGCCTTCAGGTAGAAGGAGAGGCCAGATACGCGCCTGTCTTCGCGCAGGCTGTGCCCTCCCAGCATTTCGCCACCTTCGGACGAAAACACGCCGACAGCGCTCTGTTGCTTCAGCAGCTTGGTGATGCCCTCGATCGTTGCGTTGCTCGTGGTCAGGGCCTGAGCAGCGGGCTGGGGGGGTGGTTTTTCACTCTTCTTGCGCTCTGCGTTTTCCGCCTCCCACCGCTGCACGGCCTCCGCGTGGCTGCGTGCCTGGTTTTTGCGAAACTCCTCGATCTCATAACAGGCCACCGAGTCCGTTGCCGATTTGCGTTCACCGGATGCGGCGCCAGTCAGAACGTACAAGCTCAGTGGCGCACGTTGACCGTGCGGCATGGCTATGTCGGCGAATTGGCTAACGGCCAGCGCGGCAGCAGACAGCACGGAGCCGCCGGCCACGGAGTCAGGCGCCTGAACATCCTCTGCAATGGCCCTTGATGCGGCGCCCAGTACCTTGCCCAGGGCATCATGAGGAAACCGCTCGGCCTTCGTGTTTGCGTCTTCAATCGGCTGCAGGGGCGGCCAGGGGGAAATGCCGTCTTCGGCGTCCAGCTCGTCGACCAGCTGCTGGTAATTGTGCAGGGCGCTCATGCGAAGTCCTCCGCCAGCCGGGTGATGCGGCGACTGCACACCAGCAGGCGCTTGCGGTCTGCATCGGTCAAGGTCAGGCCATGGGCCAGGTTGCCGGCGGCAACGGCGCACACGGTGGCCTCAAAGCCCAGCACTTCAAGGGCGGCGCGGGGTGACAAGGCGGTTGGCTTGCGATTGGGCTCGGATTTGCAATCGTCGATCCAGGCGCCCAGCGACTTGGCGGCGCCGATGAACTCCATGCCATGCGCCTGCATGTGATAGCTGAGCACGTCGCCACCCTTGACGCCACAGGACATGCATACCCAGGCGCCAGTGTGGACGTGGACGCGCATCGAATCGCTGCCGCCGTGGAAGCGGCAATTGGTGGTCTTCCACTTCGCGCGGTGTGGTCCCTTGAGCTTGTGCCCCAGTTCCTCGAAGTAGGTGATCGGGTCGGGCAGACGGTTGCGGTCGAAGCTCATGCAACCTCCATCCGCTTTGCGAAGTCCTCAAGCGCTGCTAGGTCCGGGCAGGAGCGCACCAGACCCCAGTGGCACACCAGAAAGCTTCCGCCCTCCAGGCGGTGTACTGCGTGACCAGCCAGGGCCAATTGAGCGATCAGCGTTGCGACTCGCTTGCCGTGTTCGGCCTGCTCACCGATAATGCGGGTGTTTGATGTTTGGTTTGCACACTGCCCCGCACCACCGGGGCTTTGTGCTTTTTGGGGGGGCGTCATTTACTGAACCCCCAGGGCGCGCTTCAGCTCTGCCACAGGCCATGCAAGGCGGCCATTGATGCGAATGGGATGAATTGGGCCATCCCCCCGGCAGGCCCACAGGCGAAGCGTTTGGTCAGTGCGGTTCAGATGCCCGGCAGCCTCTGGCGTAGGCAGTGCCGCACGGGTTTCTTGTGCAAGCGGTGTGAGTTGAACAGTCTTTGTAGCCATGCTTTGAACCCCTTGGGTCGTTGAACATAGCTCCTCATTGTTCGCATATATCGGCAGGTAAGCGCTTTCCGTTCGCCTTCCGATTACTTGCCGAAAAGACGCTCTCTATGCGCGTTGAGGTCTTGCCCTAGAGCCTGTCTGGTTATCTTCAGAGCTTTCGCAACCCGACCCACTCCACGGGGCAGGTGGGTATATGTGTCTATTGGCATGGTCAGTCCGGCATCTATACATGCTTGCCAGCGCTCCTCCTGCCGCTGCGCTGCGCTCTTCGATACCACGGGCACCGGCTTTGCGGGCGCAGGCGCGGAAGGCACCGGGACTGCGGCTGGCGCTTCGCAAGCGCTGTTCTTCGCCATGTGCGCGGACGGTGTTGCACTCGATCCACCACCATCCTGCAACCTCTCATAGCGCTCTACTTCGGACAACATCAGTGCGCCGCCAGAGATCACTTCCTCCATAGAGAGACCGCTCGGCTTTGATTTGGGAGAGTACCAATAGCACTCCCCTCCGACATCTTCTCGAAAATCCCGTAACGGCGACAGGAACGAAAACCATCCCGTGATGGGGCCGGTTTTCCATGGGTACACCAAGTACTGAAAGCCATTCACCCAAACCAGCTTGTGTGGTGGCAAGTCTGAGTTATCTTTTAGCTCTTCTCTCTGAACTAGCTCCGGTATCCAGATCGTGGTCCCACCATGCTCCTCTGAGCGGAAGCGTTTCACTACCTTGGCTACTTCGGAACTGAAAAAGTAGCTTGCAACAAGCTGCCTTCCTAGAACCAATTTCTTCAGCTCAACTTCTCCGCAATTCCAGCGCTCCCGAACTTCAGAGAAAGTCAGGTACTCAGGCATGGGTAGCTCAATCGGCATCTCATGCGATCCCTTCTAGGTGCCCTTCATGAGAATCCCCCAGCGGGCGGGTGAAGGTGTCCCACTCTTTGGTTCGCTGACCTAGCTGGGGTAATCTGGGTTCAGTGCGCCAGCGGCTCAATCCGCACTACAGCGCGCGCTCCGACAGACTGGGTGTAGCGCCGCACCGTGCGCATGGTCGAGGCCCGTTTCCCGCTCTCCAGGCGCGCAATCACGCTCTGTGTGGTGCCCATGCGTTGCGCTACATCGCTTTGGGTCAGTCCGGCCTGTGTGCGCGCGGCTATCAGTTCGCGGGCGGTCTCGAACTCGCCGGCCAGGGCGTCATATTCCGCGCGGGTTTGCGGGTTCTTCAGCAGTTCGGTTTTTAGGCGGTTCAGTGTCTTCATGGCAGGGCTTCCGGAGCCACCGTTCGGTCAAGCAGGCGCAGTGTGGTCCCGGCCTTCGATGGCCATGCGGGCGATGAAGCCCGAACGGGTTTCTCCCGTTCTCTTGGCTCTCGCGTCCAGGCGGTGCAGCACGCGGCGCGGCAAGCTGATGTTCACGCGCTCCAGCGTATCGTCCAGCATGGCGGGGTCCACCTTCACCAGTGCCCACGTCCACCCTTCAAATTCCGGGTGCGCGGCACGCAGCTCTTCGATGTGTGTCGGTGACGGGATGGCTTGCCCGCCGTCAATGGCGGCTTCAATCCAGCCGGTGATGGCATCCTCTGCTTGAATCAGGGCTTCCTCCAGTGTGTCGCCCGCCGAAAAGCAGCCCGGCAGGTCGGGCACCACCACGCCCCACGCGGTGGCATCGGTGCCGGGTTCGATAACGACGGGATAACGCATGGTGTGTACCTCTCAGATTCCAGCTTGCTGCCGAATGGCCTTGACCAGTCCAAGCCCTAAATCCTTCTTGGGATGCGGCACCACAACGATGCCGGGACGGCTCGGGTGCTTGTAGATGTGGTGCGAACCGTTCACACGGTCAAGCCGCCACCCCGCACGCTGCATCTCGCGTATCAGGTCAGAGCTGGTCATTGGTGTGTATCGTACACATTGATGAATATTTCAGCAAGTCGATTGCCGTTGAAACCTAGAACCTTCACGAGCCCACTGCACGCAGCTTGCCGGGCTCTGCCTTCGGGTCGAACTGCACCCCTGCCTGTTCCAGTACCCAGGCTTCGATGCGCTCATGGTGCAGGCGCAGCAGGTCCAGGGGGCGGCGTTTGTAGTGTTTCTCTGCCGTTGCGCTGGGCTTGTGGCCTTGAATCTGCGCCACCACACCGGCCGGTATTTCCAGCCACTCGGTCAGGCTGGCGAATGAACGGCGCAGCCCGTGCAGGGTCAGGCCCTCAAGCGCGGCAGCCTTACATGCGCGTGTGTGCGGTGCGTTCGCATCGGCCAGCCTGCCATCGGCGCTGCGGGGCTTGGTGTCGCCCTGGGGCGCTTCGTCGCCCTTGGCGGCGGCCCGTGCAGCCCGGCGCTTGGCGCTGCGGTCGCTCAGGTCCAGGGCGTAGGCACTGGAAAAAACCCACTCATTGCGGCGGGGCAGGGCGGCCAGCAGGGCGGCCACATAGGGGGTAAGCGGTATTTCTCGCGTGCCCTCCACCTTGTCCCGGATGGTCAGCCCCCGCCACTTGGTGTTCACATCCTCCCAGCGCAGCGCCAGCACTTCGCCGGGTCGCGCCCCGGTAAGAAGCAGGGTTTGCAGATAGGCGGCGGCGGTGGGGTTCGGCAACTGCCGGACGTGAGAGAACCAGGCGGGCAACTGCTCACGGGTCAGAACGTCCGACTTGACGCCGGGTTTACCCAGCGCCTCGCGTGCCTTGCGACTCTTTGCCGGGTTCCCCTGGGCCAGGACGGCCGAGTATCGCGGATGCTCTGCACACCAGTTCAGGAAAGCCGACAGCAGCCGCCAGGCCAGCCGCGCTGGTGTGGGTCGGGTTTTCGCTTCTTCGGCGGCCCATGCCTCGATTTTGGGCGCTGTCAGTTCACGCAAGGGCAGTGCCAGCAGCGGGTAAAGCGGCCCGGCATTGGTTACACCCCGGCCACGTGTGCCGCGTTTGGCTGGCGTGCCACCGGCCCGGGCAAGGCGCTCATGGTCTTTCGCGTGCAGTTCACCCCAGCGCGGGCGGCGTTCTTCAATGTACTCGGCCCATACCTGCCCCACGGTCACGGCCTCGGCTTCGCGCTGCGCCTTGGTGGCCTCGCGCTGGGCTTCCTGCTGGCGCTCAAGTTCGCGGGGGTCTTGCCCTTGGTCCAGGACCACGGCCAGGCGGCGGGCTTCGGTGCGGGCCTGTTCGATGCTCCAGGCCTTCACATCCCCGATGGTTCGGCGGATGGTTTGCCGGTTCAGCTTGGATTCGTAAACGAACGACTTTGCTCCCGTGTTCGTCACCCGCACTCGCAACCCCGGTGCCTTGGTGTCCCTCAGAAAGGCCTGGGCCTTGATGTCGGTTCGGCAGGTCAGGCGCTCAATCGCTCCTGCCGTTAGTTCGATTGCTTGGGACGTGTCCGGGGCGTCTGACTTCTTCGGCCTTGCCATGCGCGTTTCTCCGGTCGGGCTGGCTACACGGCGTTCTGTGTAGCCACTGTGTAGCCAAAAACCCCGAATTTTCGGGAATACTAATCAACAAGGCATTTGTCGTTTTGAACAGTATGAAATATCTAAAGTGTTGATTTATATAGATTGTATCCACATCACTCAACACATGCAAATATATACGTGAGGGGACTCATAATCCCTTGGTCGCTGGTTCGAGCCCAGCACGCCCTACCATGCCCACTCCACGTCCATGGGGCTGGTTTGGACAGGCAGTCATTTTTCGTGCTATACTGCGTGTCTTCGCGGCTGTAGCTCAGCTGGATAGAGTACTTGGCTACGAACCAAGGGGTCGTGGGTTCGATTCCTGCCAGCCGCGCCACACAGAAAAGCCTGCAGCCAAAAGCTGCAGGCTTTTTTCTTTCGTGTTTTCTGTGGCCCATCATCACGTCGCGCGGTGCTTCGCTCGCCGTCATCTGCCATGAGCAAGGCTTTCACCAGAGAAACCGATCGGGACGACGAGGACGCCGGCGACGGCCTGGCGGCTGCGCCGGTCCCGGGGGGCAAGAACTACATCACGCGCGGCGGCTATGAGCGGCTGCGGGCCGAGCTGTTCCAGCTGATGGACGAGGAGCGGCCCCGCATCGTCGACATCGTCCACTGGGCCGCCAGCAACGGCGATCGCTCGGAAAATGGCGACTACCTGTATGGCAAGAAGCGCCTGCGCGAAATCGACCGGCGCATCCGTTTTCTGACCCGGCGGCTGGAGATGGCCGAGGTGGTGGATCCTTCGGTGCACCACGGCGGAGATCAGGTGTTCTTCGGGGCCACGGTGACCTATGCCGATGACGAGGGGGCGGAGGCCACCGTGACCATCCTGGGGGTGGACGAGGCCGACAGCGCGCGAGGCGAGGTCAGCTGGATTGCGCCGGTGGCACGTGCCCTGCTGAAGGCGCGCGTGGGCGAGGTGGTGCGGCTGGCGGTGCCCGGGGGCACACGTGAGCTGGAAATCCTGGACGTCAGCTACCCGGCACCCTGAGGCCCGATCCTCTGCGTCTCGGTGCTTCAGGTCTTGGTGGGTTTGAAGCGCTGAGCCTTGATGACCGATGCGGTGCGCTTGAGGCTGCGCAGCACGGCGGCCAGGTGCACACGGTCGCGCACACTGACCGAGAAGCGGATGTCGGTGGCGGTCTGGGCGGGTTCGTTGCCCATGTCCACGTGGGTGATGTCGGCCTCGGCCCCGGCAATGGCTGCGGCCACCCGGGCCAGCACGCCCTTGCCATTGCTGACCGTGACCTGCACCGTGGTCTCGAAGGCACGTACCGGTTCGTCGGCCCACTCCACCGCCAGAAAGCGCTCGCTGTCACGGGCCAGCAATCGCCGGCAGACCGGGCAGTCGTCGGCGTGCACCACCAGGCCTTCGCCGCGTCCGAGGTAGCCGACGATGCGGTCGCCGGGGATGGGTTTGCAGCAGCTGGCGTATTGCACCGACAGGCCTTCGCTGCCGTCCAGCGTCACCACCCCTTGACCGAAGGCCTCATCGTGGCCGGCGCCATAGCGCTCGGTGCTGATCAGGACCGCGTTGGGCCGCACGCCGCTCTCGGACAGCAGCACCGCCATCTTTTTGCCGACCATGCTGGCGATGCGCTTGCCCATGCCGATGTCGGACATCAGCTCGGCCTGGTTGCGGTTGCCGGTGAAGCGCAGCAGCTTGTCCCAGACGGGCTGGAACTGCTCCTCGTCACCCGGGAACTCGGCGATACCTTCGGCCCGCAGGGCCTGCCCGAGCAGGCGCCGGCCCAGTTCGTAGGACTTGTCCTGGGCCACGGTCTTGAGGTAATGGCGGATCTTGGAGCGGGCGCGGCCGGTCTTGACGAAGGACAACCAGGCCGGATTGGGCTCGGCCTTGTCGTCGGTCACGATCTCGACCACGTCGCCGTTGTTCAGTTCGGTGCGGAAGGGGCGCTGCTCGCCGTTGACCAGGGCCGACACGGCATGGTTGCCCACGCCGCTGTGGATGGCGTAGGCGAAGTCGATCACGGTCGCGCCGCGCGGCAGCGACAGGATCTTGCTTTGCGGGGTGAACACATACACCGCATCCGGAAACAGGTCGATCTTGATGTGGTCCCAGAATTCGGAGGCGTCGCGTGTCTCCTGCTGGATGTCCAGCAAGGACTGCAGCCACTGGGTGCCCAGCCGCTCCGACGTGTCGCTGCCCGGTTCACTGGCCTTGTAGAGCCAGTGGGCGGCCACGCCCGATTCGGCCACCACGTCCATGGGGTGGGTGCGCAGCTGGAACTCGATGTTGGTGCCGAAGGGGCCGATGAGGGTGGTGTGCAGCGACTGGTAGCCATTGACCTTGGGAATGGCCACGTAGTCGCGGAACTTGCCGGGCACCGGTTTGTACAGCTGGTGCAGGATGCCCATGGCGGTGTAGCAGTCGAGCAGCTCGGGCAGCACGATGCGAAAGCCGTAGATGTCGGTGACCTGCGAGAAAGACAGGTGCTTGCTGTCCATCTTGCGGTAGACGGAGTAGAGCGTCTTTTCGCGGCCGAGAATGCGCACCTGCATGCCATGCTGGGCAAACACCGATTCGACCTCGGCCTGTACCCGGGCAATCAGGTCCCGCCGACGGTGCCTCGAACGGTTGAGGGCCTTGGCCAGCACCTCGTAACGCCAGGGATGCAGAAAACGGAAGGCCAGGTCCTGCAGCTCGCGGTAGGTGAAGTTCAGGCCGAGCCGGTGCGCGATGGGCGCGTAGATCTCCAGCGTCTCGCTGCTGATGCGCTGCCACTTGCTGCGTGGCATGTCGCCCATGGTGCGCATGTTGTGCGTGCGGTCGGCCAGCTTGATCAGGATGACGCGCACGTCCTTGGCCATGGCCAGCAGCATCTTGCGGAAGCTCTCGGCCTGGTTCTGTTCGCGGGTGTCGAATTCGAGCTTTTCGAGCTTGGTCAGCCCGTCGACCAGGTCGGCGACCGTGGGACCGAAGCGCTCGGCCAGGTCGAACTTGCTGATGCCGCAGTCTTCCATGACATCGTGCATCAGGGCCGCCATCAGGGCCTGCGCATCCAGCTTCCATTCGGCGCACTGGGCGGCCACCGCAATCGGGTGCGTGATGTAGGGATCGCCGTTCTTGCGCATCTGCCCCAGATGCGCCTCATCGGCCATGCGGTAGGCCTGCCGGATGAGTTCGATGTCGGCCGCAGACAGATAGTCCAGCCGTCCGAGAAGCGCAGCAAAGCTGGCCGCGGCGGCGCTGGCCGCAGCGGCTGCTGGCGCCGGGGAGGAAGGCGCAAGGTTGCTGTCCAGAACGGAACTCATGCCCCTACTTTAGCGCGAGATGCGCAAAGATGGTGCGAATTGCGCTGAAGACCTGCTATCGGCGTGATAGCTGGGCTGGCCTCGGTCGAAAAAAAAACACCGCCAAGCGGTGTTTTGGGGGCAGCCAGAGCCGGACCGACGTCAGGTCGGTACTTTCTTGAGCATTTCCAGGCCGACCTTGCCGTCGGCGATCTCGCGCAGGGCCGTCACCGCCGGCTTGTTCTTGCTTTCGATTTTGGGCGCGTGGCCCTGGCTGAGCATGCGCGCGCGGTAGGTCGCAGCCAGCACCAGCTGGAAGCGGTTGGGAATCTTTTCCAGGCAATCTTCGACGGTGATGCGTGCCATAAGGGGTTCTGTCCAGGGGTGGGCCGCAAGCGGCAGATTCAGTGGATGTCCAGGGCCGCGAAGGTGTCGCGACGGGCCAGGCGCTGCGAAGCGTACTTCAGGCGCTGGGCATGAACCACGGCCTTGAGGTCGAACAGGGCGCGCTCGAACAACTCGTTAATTATAACGAAATCGAATTCCCGGGCGTGCGCCATTTCCTGGGCGGCATTCTGCAGGCGCAGTTCGATGGTGTCGGCGCTGTCCTCGTTGCGGCGCTCCAGGCGTGAGCGCAGCTCCTCCCAGCTCGGTGGCAGGATGAAGATCAGCACCGCGTTGGGGAAGATGCGCTTGACCTGGATGGCGCCCTGGAAGTCGATTTCCAGGACCACGTCGGCGCCGGCCTGCATGCGCTGTTCGATGGCTGCCTTGGAGGTGCCGTAACGGTTGCCGTGAACGTGGGCCCACTCCAGAAAGGCGTTCTGGGAGACCATCTGGTCGAAGGTCTCGTTGCTGACGAAGAAATACTCTCGTCCGTGCACTTCCTGTCCGCGCGGCGCACGCGTGGTGTGCGAGACGGAGGGGGAAACGCGCTGGTCCAGCTCCATCAGGGCCTTGACCAGGCTGGACTTGCCGGCCCCGCTGGGGGCGGCGACCACAAAAAGATTGCCCGGATATTCCATCTGCCGAGTGTACCGAAAGGCCCGTCACTCGAGGTTCTGAACCTGTTCTCGCATCTGCTCGATCAGCACCTTCATGTCCACGGAAATGCGGGTCAGTTCCAGGCTGGACGATTTGGAGCCGAGGGTGTTGGCCTCCCGGTGCAGTTCCTGGATCAGGAAGTCCAGCCGTTTGCCGAGTTCGGCGCCGCGCGCGATCAGGCGTTCGATCTCGCCCAGGTGTGCGTCCAGCCGGGTCAGCTCTTCGGCCACGTCGATGCGGATGGCAAACGCCGTGGCTTCGCTCAGGGCGCGGTCGTGGGCGGCCTCGCTGGGCACGGCGCCCTGGCTGTCGGTGCCCAGGGCCTCGTTCCAGCGTTCGAGGAAGCGCTGGCGCTGCTGTTCGACCAGTTTCGGAATGAGTGGCTGGGCGTCTGCGGCCAGTTGCCGCAGCCGGGCCGCCCGATCCTGCAGCATGTCGGCCAGGCGTCGACCTTCCCGGCGGCGGGCATCCAGCAGGCCTTCAAGCGCGGCGGCAGCCAGGTGCATCAGGGGGGCCTGAAGGGCTCCCGGGTCGGTCGTCTGGCGGCCGGTGAACTGAATCACTTCGGCCACCGACAGGGTTGTGGCCTGGGGCAGCCAGCTGCGCACCAAGTCCTGCACCGAAGCCAGCCGTTGCAGCTCGGCCACCGTGGGCGGCCGCTGGCCGGCGTCGTGTCGTCCTTCGATCCAGACCCGCACTTCGACTTTGCCCCGACGCAAGCGGCTGCCCAGCAGTTCGCGCAGGGCCGGTTCGGCGCCCCGCAACTCCTCGGGCAGCTTCATCACCAGGTCCAGGAATCGGCTGTTGACCGAGCGAATTTCCACCCCCAGACCGGGCAACCCCTCAGGCATACCGTCTGCGCCGCTGTGCGCGGTGGCGTAGCCGGTCATGCTGTAAACTGACATCGCGATGGCCTCTTCGGTTTGAGCGGTCCAAAACGAGGCGTTCCGGAAACCTCACGAATCATATGTCAAAGGTCAAACCTGCCCCTTTGCCGCCGGACACGGTCATCGGTGGGTATCGCATCGTGCGCAAGCTGGCGGCCGGTGGTTTCGGCGTGGTCTATCTGGCAGTCGATACCGAAGGTCAGCAGGTCGCCGTCAAGGAGTACCTGCCTTCTTCGCTGGCCACGCGTGCACCTGGCGAGTTGTTGCCGCAGGTGCAGCCCGAAAAGCTCTCGCTTTACCGACTGGGCCTCAAGAGCTTCTTTGAAGAGGGCCGTGCGCTGGCCCAGATCTCCCACCAGTCGGTGGTGAGCGTGCTGAATTTCTTTAGAGAGAACGAGACCGTCTACATGGTCATGAACTACCTGGAGGGTGCCTCCCTGCAGGAGTTCATCATCACCGCGCGCGAACTCAAGAAGCAGAAGGTGTTCCGCGAGTCCACCATCCGCTCGCTCTACGACGAGGTGTTGCGCGGCCTGCGCATCGTGCACCAGCACAAGATGCTGCACCTGGACATCAAGCCGGCCAACATCTTCGTGACCGACGACAACCGCGCGGTGCTGATCGACTTCGGCGCTGCCCGCGAGGTGCTGAGCAAGGAAGGCAATTTCATCCGGCCGATGTACACGCCCGGTTTTGCCGCGCCCGAGATGTACCGGCGCGATTCCAGCATGGGGCCCTGGACCGACATCTACGCCATCGGTGCCTGCATCTACGCCAGCATGCAGGGCTATCCGCCCAACGATGCGCCGCAGCGACTGGAGAAAGACCGGCTGTCGCTGGCACTGTCGCGCCTGCGCGGCGTCTACTCGGACAATCTGATCGAGGTGGTCGAATGGTGCATGTCGCTCGATCCGCTCTCGCGCCCGCAGTCGGTGTTTGCGCTGCAGAAGGAGCTCAGTCGCGAGACTGAGCGCAGCTACACCAAGCTGACGGTGGCCGAGAAGATGCGCCTGCAGTTCGACAGCCTGGTGTCCGACAACAAGAAGAAGGCCGGCAAGTCCACCAACGCGGCGACCAAATTCCGATGAAGTTTTCGGTCTACCAGATCAGTCGCCAGGGAGGACGTGAACGCAACGAAGACCGGATGGGCTATGCCTACACCCGGGAGGCGGGACTGTTCGTGCTGGCCGACGGCATGGGGGGCCATCCGGAAGGTGCCATGGCGGCGCAATTGGCGCTGCAGACCTTCTCTGCCTACTTCCAGAAGGCCGCCAACCCGACGGTGGGAGAGGTGCCGGAGTTCCTCTCCAGCGCGCTGATGGCGGCCCATCACCAGATCATCCGCTATGCCGCCGAGAATGGCATGCTGGACACCCCGCGAACCACTTTGGTGGCCTCGGTGATGGAACGGGGGCACATGCACTGGATCCATTGTGGCGACTCGCGTCTGTATGTGGTACGCGACGGGGAGGTGGTCACCCGGACACGTGACCATTCCTACATGGAGCAGCAGGCGCACCTGGGACGCTCCACCGAACACATCAACCGCAACATCCTGTTCACCTGTCTGGGCTCGCCCGCCAAGCCGGTCTATGACATTTCGGGCCCGCTGCAACTGCATGAGGGCGACCGGGTGCTGCTCTGCTCGGACGGGCTGTGGGGAACGGTGAAGGACCAGGAGATCGCCACCGAGCTGTCCCGGGCGCCGTTGGAGCAGGCGGTGCCCGAACTGGTGGAGATGGCGCTCAAGCGCGGCGGACCCCGCTGCGACAATGTGACCGTGGTGGCCATGGAGTGGGAAACCCCTGAGGAATTCCAGTCCACGCGGGTGTCGACCGATGACATCCAGGATGGGGTTTTTTCTTCCACCATACAGTCCGGTGTCCCCGACCCCACCGTCGAGGACATGGACGACGCGGCGATCGAGCGTTCGATCGCCGAGATCAACGAAGCGATCCGCCGCACGGCGGAACGCAAGACCTGAGAGGTTTCCATGACGGAACACGTCCGGCCCGGCCAGCGGGCCGTTGATGCCCTGCGCCCGGTGAAGATCAGCCGGCAGTACACCATGCACGCGGAGGGCTCGGTGCTGATCGAGTTCGGCCACACCAAGGTGCTCTGCACCGCGTCGGTCGAGGAGAAGGTGCCTCCGCACAAGAAAGGCAGCGGCGAAGGCTGGGTCACGGCGGAGTACGGCATGCTGCCACGCGCCACCCACACCCGCAGCAGTCGCGAGGCCGCCAAGGGCAAGCAGAGCGGACGCACGCAGGAAATCCAGCGCCTGATCGGCCGATCGCTGCGCGCCGTGTTCGACCTGCAAGCGCTGGGCGAGCGCACCCTCACGCTCGACTGCGACGTGCTGCAGGCCGACGGGGGCACGCGTACCGCCGCCATCACCGGTGCGTTCGTGGCCGCGCAGGACGCGGTGAACCGACTGATGGAAGAAGGCAAACTCGGCGCGTCACCCATCCGGGACCATGTGGCCGCCATCTCGGTCGGTATCCTGGCAGGTCAGCCGCTGCTGGACCTGGAATACGTGGAAGACTCGGCCTGCGACACCGACATGAACGTCGTCATGACCGGCGCCGGCCACTATGTGGAGGTGCAGGGCACCGCCGAGGGTGTGGCCTTCACGCGCAAGGAAATGGACGCGATGCTGGCACTGGCCGAGCGGGGCGTTGGCGAATTGGTCCGTCTGCAGAAGCAGGCGCTCGGGGTGGCTTGAGTTCATGGGCATGAAGCTGGTTCTGGCCTCCAACAACAAGGGCAAGCTGGCCGAGCTGCAGGCGCTGTTCGCGCCACTGGGTGTGGAACTGGTGTCCCAGGCCGAGCTGGGCATTCCCGAGGCGCCCGAGCCCCACCGCACCTTCATCGAGAACGCGCTGGCCAAGGCCCGCCACGCGGCGCGCGTGAGTGGGTTGCCGGCCTTGGCTGATGATGCCGGCTTGTGTGTCGAGGCCTTTGGTGGCCTGCCTGGGGTTGACACCGCCTACTACGCCACGCAGTTTGGCTACAAAAAAGGCGATGACAACAATGTGCGTGCGCTGCTGGAGCAGATGCGCGAGGTGGTTGACCGCCGAGCGGCGCTGGTGAGCACACTGGTGGCGCTGCGCAGCGCCGACGACCCGGAGCCGCTGGTGGCCACCGGCCGTGCGCCGGGGCTGATCACGCGGGAACCCGTCGGTGAGAACGGTTTTGGCTTTGACCCCGTCATGTTCCTGCCCGAGTTCGGCCAGACCTTTGCCCAGTTGCCCACCGAGGTCAAGAACGCTAGTAGCCACCGCGGCAAGGCCGCGCGAAAGATGCTGGAACTCATGCGCGACCGGTGGTTCGCGCCAGAGACTGGCGCATGATGGATGCCCCCCACTGGAGCGATGTCCGCCACTGGGTGCGCCCGGGTACCCTGCAGCTGCAGGGTCTCCCGCCGCTGTCGCTCTACATCCACCTGCCGTGGTGCCTGAAGAAGTGCCCCTACTGCGACTTCAATTCGCACGAGTGGAGCGCGACGGCCCGGTCAGGCGAGACCATGCCCGAGTGGGACTATGTCGAAGCGGTCATGGCCGACCTCGAGGCGTCCTTGCCCCTGATCTGGGGGCGCACGGTGCACAGTGTGTTCATCGGCGGCGGCACGCCCAGCCTGTTCTCGCCCGAAGCGATTGACCGCCTGCTGGCCGGGGTGCGCGCGCGGGTGCGACTGGAGCCCGGTGCCGAGGTGACGCTGGAAGCCAACCCGGGTACCTTCGAGAAGGACCGTTTCAGGGCCTTTCGCTCGGCCGGCGTGACGCGGCTGTCGATCGGGGTGCAGAGTTTTCATGACCCCCACCTGAAGGCGCTGGGCCGGGTGCATGACCGTGCGCAGGCGCTGGCGGCCATTGAAGAAGCAGCGCAGGCTTTCGATACCTTCAACCTGGACATCATGTACGCGCTGCCCGGACAGACCCTGGCGCAGTGCGAGGCCGATATCCGCACCGCGCTGTCGTTTGCACCACCCCACATCTCCATCTACCACCTGACCATCGAACCCAACACGGTGTTCGCCAAGTTTCCGCCGCAGGTGCCCGAGGACGACGATGCCTACGCCATGCTCGACCGCATCACCGAGCTGACCACCGCCGAAGGGCTGGAACGCTACGAGGTGTCGGCCTATGCGAGGCCTGGGCACCGGTGCCGGCACAACCTGAACTACTGGCAGTTCGGCGACTACCTGGGCATTGGCGCGGGGGCGCACAGCAAGCTGAGCTTCGCGCACCGCGTGGTGCGCCAGGTGAGGGCGCGCGAGCCGCGTCTGTACATGGAGCGGGCGCGTGCCGGCGATGCGGTGGTGTCGGTGAACGAGGTGGCGCGCCGCGACCTGCCGTTCGAGTACATGCTCAATGCCTTGCGCCTGCGCGACGGTTTCGCACTGGATGAGGCGGTGGCCCGAACCGGCTTGCCGCAGTCGGCCTTGCGCAGCGGCATCGACCGGGCTTGCCGCCAGGGCTGGCTCAGCATGGACGGCGACCGGGTGCGGCCGACCGATCTGGGGTTTGATTTCCTGAGCGACGTGCAAGCCCTGTTTCTGCCCGACTGACACCGGGGTCTGTGGTCGGAGCGCCGCTGCAGGATCAGCTGGCCAGGACCTGGCTGCTGTATTCCCGGTTCTCGGTGCCGTTGCTCTCTCCCCTGGCCAGACGCAGCCGCAAGGTGGCGATCGTGCCTTTGCCCAACTCGCTCTGCAGGGTGACCGAGCCGCCATGGATGTCGGCGATCTCCTTGACCAGATTCAGTCCCAGCCCGGTGCCCGGGATGTTGCCCGAAGCATCGGCGCGGTAGAAGCGCTCGAAGGCGCGCTCCAGTTGATCGGGCGACATGCCGATGCCTTCGTCCCGGATGCAGATGGCCACCATCTCCGTGCCAGCATCCTCTTCGATGGCGGCATCGAGGGTGACCTGCCCGCCTTTCGGAGAGTATTTGAAGGCATTGCTCAGCAGGTTGGTCAGCGCCTGGTGGATCTTGCTGCCGTCGGCCAGAACGAGGCTATCCGGAAGCGCGCCGACCGTCACCTCGCGGGCCGCGTCGAAGCTGGCAATGCCGTCCACCACATCCCGCACGATGCCGAGCAGGGCCGTGGGAACGATGTGAAAGTCCTTGCCCTGGCGCGCCTCGATCCGGGAGAGGTCCAGCAGTTCCTGAATCAGGTTGGAGAGCAGGGTGCCTTGCTTGTGCACCGTGCGCAACAGGTCTTTCTGCTTCTCTTCGGAGTACTTGCGGTGGATCATGAGTTCGGTGAAACCCAGGATGCTGGCCAGCGGCGTGCGCAGTTCGTGGGCAGCGGTGGCCAGGAACTCGCTCTTGATGCGGTCCACCTCGGTCTGGTGGGTGACATCGCGCAGGTACAGGATGGTTTCGCCGCTGCCGCCAAGGTTGCGGCGGACTTCCCGCTCCAGCACTTTGCGGGTGGGCTGGGTGATGGCAATGATGTCGGTGCTTTTGTCGTTCCATGCCTCGCTGATGCTGCGGTAGTGGCTGCCTTCTTCCACCAGGCTCTTGAACCAGACATCGAAGCGCTGCAGGCTGCACCAGCTCGGTATGTCGCCCACCATGTCCCTGAAGGCCGGGTTGGTGGAGATGAGCTCACCTTGTCTGTCGAACACGGCAAAGCCATCCGGGCTCAGATCGAAAGTCGCGTTGAGGCGCGCGGTGCGTTCGATCAACCTTTGTTTGACCTCGACCTGTGCGGTGACGTCCTCGATCACGTTGATGTAGTGTGTGATGTCGCCATGAGCATCGCGTACCGGCGAGACCGACAGCTTGTTGTAGAACATGCTGCCGTCCTTGCGGTAGTTTTTCAGGGTGATGGTCGCTTCGCCGCCCTTGCGCACGGTCTGGCTCAGCGCCGCCAGATCGTCCCTGTCGGTCAGAGGCCCTTCCAGGATCGAGGCGTCGCGTCCGAGCAGCTCGTGCGGCGCGTAGCCGGTGATGCGGCAGAAGGCCGGGTTGGCGTGCACGATGGGTTGCGGGTAGCGACGGGCGTTGCTGATGGTGATGCCGTTGAGCGTGCAGTCCACCACCCGGCCGTAAAGCGTCAGGAACTCCTCGGCCTGCTTCATGTCGGTCAGGTCACGCACGATGCAGGTGTAGCGGATGTCGGGATCGTCCGGGATTTCACCGACCAGCAGTTCGACTGGAAACGACGTGCCCTCCTGGCGCAGAGCAGCCGTTTCGAGCTGACCGATGCGGCTTTGGGTGCTGTGGATCAGCATGCCGTTGGCGATCAGCTTTTGCAGGCGGGGAGCGTCCATGCCGGGCAGCAGGTCATGCAGGAACAGGCCGGTCATGGCGTCGGCCGAGCGGCCGAACATGCGTTCGGCGGCCGGGTTGACGCTGTCAATGCGGCCGTCCATCCGCACGCCGACGATGGCGTCGACTGCGGTGTCGAGGATGGCGCGCAGCCGCGACAGCCGCTGCTGCGTCTCATGGATGCGCAGCGCCAACTCTTCGGACGACTTGTTGAGGTTGCGACCCAGCTCCCGAACCTCGCGACTGCCCCAGCGCATGTGCAGTCGTTCGCCGGGTGTGCTGGCCAGCTTGGTCGAATAGAGCGCCAGTTCGCCAATGGGACGAAAGGCGCGGCGCAGGAACAGGGTGAACAGGGTCAACGACAGCGCGATCAGACTCAGCGAGGTCACGGTTTCCACCAGCCAGCCTCGAAAAGCCTGGGCAGTCCGGTTGGCAATACTGAACTCCAGTTCGACCCAACCGTGACGAAGGAAGTCGTCGTAGCCGTCGTTGCTCCTGTCGGCGCCACTGCGGCTGCCCAGTATCGTGGCGTAGGCGTGGATTTTGTCGTCCAGCAGTGCGTAGGGACCGCCCGGTGGGGTGGCGACTTCATGACGTCCCGGGTAGATGATGCGCGGTTCCCGGCCGGCCTCTGCGGACAGGCGGATCAGTCGCAGGCCCTGGGGCTGGACCACTTCCACGGCCGTGACCCCCGGCATGGCCACCAGTTCCTGCAGTGCTGTTTCGAGGGCCGGCAGGTCGCGGTCGACCAGGGAACCGACCGATGCCTGGGCCGCGAGTGCAGCGAGTGCCTGAGACCATTGCAGACTGTCGGTCAGGGTCTGGTCATTGTGTCGTTTGTAGGAGGCAGCGCTGATGAGGACGGTGCCCACCAGTGTGACAACCAGAACCAGCCAAAGGATCTGGGTCTTGATGGAGCGCCGGGAAAACCACTTCGCGGCCGGCAGGAACAGCGACTTCATGTGGGCTCCGGTCAAGCGAGTCAGCCCCCCGGGCCGCAGAACTGCCGCCCGGGGGGCCAGGTGCGGCGATCCACGGCAGCACTCATACTGTTCGCCCCAGCATATCGTCCACCATGTCCAGCAGCTTCAGTGGGCTGAAAGCCTTGGTCAGGTAGGCATCGCAGCCAACCTTGGCACCCTGCTCCAGGTCTTCCTTCTGGGCACGTGCGGTGAGCAGGATGACCTTGGTACGGTTCTTGAGGTCCGGGTCGTGTTTGACCTTGTCGCAGACCTGGTAGCCGTCGAGCTCGCCGGGCATCATCACGTCGAGCAGCATGAGGTCGGGCTTGAGGTCGCGTGCCCGGTGCCAGCCTTCGGCGCCGTTTTCCGCCTCGAACACGTCGGCGTCGTCCAGGTGTTGCAGGGTCAGGCGGATCAGTTTGCGGATGTCGGGCTGGTCATCGACGATGAGAATGCGGGCGGTCATGCGGCTTTCCTTGCGCGGCCTCGGGCCAGTAGCTTGGACAGGTCTTCGGCATAGATCTGAGCCTGAAGCATGTCGAGTTGTTGGGTGTTGCGGCGCGGGGCGCCGGTCGGCAGCTCGAGCATCACGTTCAGTCCGTCCTGATCATCCTCCTCGATGCGCAGGCGACCGCCGTGCAACTGCAGCACGCGCTGGGCCAACGGAAGTCCGATGCGCAGTGCCGGTGGCTCCTGCACCTGCTGCCCATGGATCAGCAAGTCCGGCCGGAAGACCGAGGCGGCATGGCGCTGCAGCACGGAGGCCGAAAGCACCCCCATGTTGGCGACGCTCACCAGCAGATGCTGACCCGAGGAGCGGAACGCGATTTCCACACCGACGGGTTGGTGACCCGGCGCCTCGGTGCGTGCGTGGACGATGGCGTTGTGGATGCACTCGACCACGGCCCGGCGCAACAGCCGACGACTTCCGTAGATGGGGGGAAGGTCGTCCTTCTCGCCTTTGATGACCAGAGTGACCCCTTTTTGGGTGGCCAGGTCGGCCAGCTCCTGGCAGGTGCTGCGCACCATCTCGACCATCACGACGCGTTCGTCCCCGATCAGCACGTCTTCACCAAACGTGTCCACCAGGTCCACCATGCGGTCAAGGCGCTCGGTCAGGTGCAGCAGGCTGTTCCTGAGCGCAGGTGTGGTGTCGGACATGGATCGTGTCTGGTTCAGTGCATCCTGTATCGGAGGCATCAGATCGGACCGGATCAGCTCCATGATCTGCTGGAGTGTCAGGCGGTGCTCGCGGGGAGCGGACTGTGTCGCTGCCGTCGGTGCTTCCGCAGCGGGTGTTTCCACCACCGCCACGGACATGGCGACCAGGTTGGCGATCGGCCTGGGGGCGCAGATGCAGTCAATCTGGACGATGCCGTTGTCGGACATCACCTCCACACGCAGCTTGCCGTCCAACACGACTTTCCCCAAGGCGATGTCCCGCACCAGCAGCCGGACCTGGGGGTCGCCGCCAAGCACCAGGGCGGGTCGGCAAGCCAGGGCGCGGGCTGCCTGATTCGCAAACACCACGTGGCTTTCGCTGTCGAACAACAGCACAGGGCTGCCGATCAGATCCAGCAGGACCAGCAACGGGTTGTTGTGCGTCTGAGCGGCTGGCATGGCGGCAAGAGGTGAAAGCCCGGCAAAGGTGGTTCGTCTGCCGTGACTATCGGCACAAACCGCGCGGGCTTGAGGCCTGACGCCGCCAGTTCAGGCTCAGAGACCGTCCGCCTTCCGCTCCACAACGGTTCACAGGGAGGCGCTTGCGCCTGCCAGAAACGCAAAACGGCCCGAAGGCCGCTATCTGTCTAGTGTCCTGGCGGAGACGGTGAGATTCGAACTCACGGACCCTTGCGGGTCGGCGGTTTTCAAGACCGCTGGATTAAACCACTCTCCCACGTCTCCTGGTGAGCGTGATTCTACCTGCGTGGCCGGCGGGGGCGACACGGCTCAGGCAGCCGCAAAGCTCGCCCCGCCTGGCTGGAGCAGTCCCCGCTGTTCGATGAACCGAATCACCTCCTGAACCCCGTCCAGGGTCTTGAGGTTGGTCATGACCCAGGGCCGACGCTGGGCGTCGGGCCGCATGCGGGCGGTGTCCTGCCTCATGACCTCGAGATCGGCGCCCACGTGGGGGGCGAGGTCGGTCTTGTTGATGACGAACAGGTCGCTCTTGGTGATGCCCGGGCCGCCCTTGCGAGGAATCTTCTCGCCGGCTGCGACATCGATGACGTAGATGGTCAGGTCGGACAGTTCGGGGCTGAAGGTGGCGGCCAGGTTGTCGCCACCGCTTTCGACAAAGACGATGTCGGCGTCGGGGAAACGCTCGAGCATGCGGTCGATGGCTTCGAGGTTGATGGACGCGTCTTCCCGGATGGCCGTGTGCGGGCAGCCGCCGGTTTCCACGCCCATGATCCGCTCGGCCGGCAGCGCGCCGCTGACCGTGAGCAGACGCTGGTCTTCCTTGGTGTAGATGTCGTTGGTGATGGCGATCAGGTCGTAGCGCTCGCGCATGGCCTTGCAGAGCATTTCGAGCAGGGTGGTCTTGCCGGAGCCGACGGGACCGCCGATGCCCACGCGCAGCGGGGGCAGGGTTTTGGTGCGGTGCGGGATGTGGTGCAGGGCGCTCATGACAGGCTCAGGATCGGAACAGGCGGGAATACTGGGTTTCGTGGCGGGCCGAGAGAATGGCCAGACCGGGGGTGAAGGCCTGACGCTCGGTATCGCCCAGCGTCAGGGCGTGGTCGACGGCGCCCGGGATGTGGCGCGACAGGCGGGCCAGGATGCGTTGTCCCGCACCCTGGCCCAGCGGGACCGACTTGATGGCCGCCTGCACCATGTTCTCGGCCCAGCCGAAAGCAAAGGCCAGCAAGGCCTGTCGGGCCGGACCGGGCCGGGAGGCCAGCGCACAGGCGCAGGCCACCGGGTAGCTGGGCGGGTCCAACCGCGCGGCCATCAGCCTGTCGGCCAGACCGTCGCCCAGCTCACCCAGCGAGCGGGCCCATTCGGCCAGCGAGCGGCCCATCTGTTCGGTCTGCTGGCGCAATTCGCGGGTTTCGCGGGTTTGCAGCACCCAGGCGTTGAGGGCTTGCAGCCGTGCATGATCGCCTTCGCGCCAGGCGGTGAGGGCACTGGCCACCACGGGCAGGTCGCTGCGGGCCAGGCTCAGGTGCAGCTGGTCGGTGATCCAGTCGCTGGCGCTGGCCTCGCCGTCCACATGGCCGGCTTCGACCGCCGCCTCCAGGCCTTCGGAATAGGAGAACCCCCCCACCGGCAGGGCGGGTGACGCCAGCCAGAGCAGCTGCAGCAGACCGGCGTCGGTCGTCACCTCAGCCGTGGCTGTGTCCATGGTGGCGGTGCCCGTGGTCGTGTCCTGGGTGCGGTGCATGGTCGTGTGCGTGGCCGTGTGAGTGGCTGTGCGCCGACCCATGGCCGTGACCGCCATGTCCCTGGCCGTAGGCGCCGGCCTCGGGTTCGAAGGCCTCGTTCACCTCGGCCACCTCCAGGTGCATGGCCCGCAACAGGTCGGCCAGCACATGGTCGGGCTCGATCTTCAGGTGGTCCGGACGCAGTTCGATGGGCACGTGTCGATTGCCCAGGTGGTAGGCCGCCCGCATGAGGTCGAAGGCCGGGTCGTGGGCATGGCCGTGGTCGTGCGCCGAGCAGGCGGTGATTCGCAGCACCGGCTGGGGTGCAGCCACCACGCGCAGGAGCGAGCCGTCCTGGGTGACCAGCACGTCGCCACCGCGCACAACGCTGCCCCTGGGCAGGAAAACGCCGACGCGCCGGCCGTCCGAGGTTTCCGCGTCGAAGCGGCTTTTCTGGCGCAGGTCCCAGTCCAGGGTGAGGGTGGCGGCGCGCCGCACCAGCACGGGCGCCAGGCCGCGACCCTGGGGAACGAGTTTGGAAGCTTGAAGCATGGGCAGGTGATCTGTTCTGTGTTGTCAGAACAGGAAGTATCGCTGGGCCATGGGCAGGTGCTTCGCCGGTTCGCAGGTCAGCAGCTCGCCGTCGGCGCGAACGGTGTAGCGTTGCGCGTCGATTTCCATGACGGGCAGGTAGCTGTTGTGCACCATGTCGGCCTTGGTGATGTGGCGGCAGCCCTGCACGGCCGACAGGGTTTTCTGCAGACCGAAGCGCTCACCGATGCCGGCCCGAAGCCCGGCCTGGGAGACGAAGGTCAGACTGCCTCGGGCCAGCGCCCCCCCCAGCGCGCCGAACTGCGGCCGGTAGTGCACCGGCTGCGGCGTGGGAATGGAGGCGTTGGGGTCCCCCATGGCGGCCAGCGCGATGCTGCCACCCTTGAGCACGGTGGTGGGTTTGACGCCGAAGAAGGCCGGCTTCCAGACCACCAGATCGGCCCATTTGCCCACTTCCAGCGAGCCGACGATGTGCGATATGCCGTGGGCAATGGCCGGGTTGATGGTGTACTTGGCGACGTAGCGCTTGATGCGGAAGTTGTCGTGGCGCGCCGAGTCGCCGGGCAAGGAACCGCGCTGCGATTTCATCTTGTCGGCCGTCTGCCAGGTGCGGATGATGACCTCACCGACGCGCCCCATGGCCTGGCTGTCGCTGCTCATGATGCTGATGGCACCCATGTCGTGCAGGATGTCCTCGGCCGCGATGGTTTCGCGGCGGATGCGGCTCTCGGCGAAGGCCAGGTCTTCCGGGATGGACGCGTCCAGGTGGTGACAGACCATCAGCATGTCGACGTGTTCGTCGAGCGTGTTGACGGTGTAGGGCATGGTCGGGTTGGTGGACGAGGGCAGGAAGTTGGCCTCGCCGACCACGCGGATGATGTCCGGTGCATGCCCGCCGCCCGCGCCCTCGGTGTGGAAGGCGCAAAGGGTACGGCCCTTCGTCGCAGCGATGGTGTCTTCGACAAAGCCCGATTCGTTGAGCGTGTCGGAGTGGATGGCGACCTGGGTGTCGGTTTCCTCGGCCACGTCCAGGCAGTTGCTGATGGCGCTCGGGGTCGAGCCCCAGTCCTCGTGGAGCTTGAGGCCGATGACACCGGCTTCGATCTGCTCGCGCAGCGGATCGGGCCGGCTGACGTTGCCCTTGCCCAGAAAGCCGATGTTCATGGGCAGGCCGTCGGCGGCCTGCAGCATGCGCTCGATGTGCCAGGGACCGGGGGTGCAGGTGGTGGCAAAGGTGCCGGTCGCCGGGCCGGTGCCACCCCCGAGCATGGTGGTGATGCCAGAGGCCAGGGCCTCGTCCACCTGTTGCGGGCAGATGAAGTGGATGTGGCTGTCGATGCCACCGGCCGTGACGATGTGGCCTTCGCAGCTGATGATCTCGGTGCCCGCGCCGATGACGATGTCCACGCCGGGCTGAGTGTCTGGATTGCCAGCCTTGCCGATGGCGGCGATGCGGCCGTCCCTGAGGCCGATGTCGGCCTTGACGATGCCCCAGTGGTCGATGATGAGGGCGTTGGTGAGCACCGTGTCCACCGCCCCCTCGGCACGTGTTCTTTGCGATTGGGCCATGCCGTCGCGGATCGTCTTGCCACCGCCGAACTTCACCTCTTCGCCATAGCCGCCCGCGGCCAGGGTGAGGTCTTGCTCGACCTCGACGATCAGATCGGTGTCGGCCAGACGGACGCGGTCGCCGACGGTGGGGCCGAACATGTCGGCGTAGGCGCGTTTGGGAATGCTGGCCATGTCAGATCGTTCCTTGCATCAGAGCTTGCCTTGGGTCAGGCCACGAAACCCGAACACGACCCTCTCACCCGCGTAGTCCACCAACTCGACGGTGCGTTGCTGGCCCGGCTCGAAGCGCACCGCCGTGCCACTGGCAATATTCAGGCGTTTGCCTTTTGCAGCAGCCCGGTCGAAGTCGAGCGCGCCGTTGGTTTCGGCAAAGTGGTAGTGAGATCCGACCTGGATCGGCCGGTCGGCCGTGTTGTGAACCACCAGGGTGAGGACACGGCGTCCGGGGTTGAGCTCGTGGTCGCCGTCGTCGGTGAGCAGTTCGCCGGGAATCATGGCGGGGCTCAGAGCTGGGTGAACAGGTAAGCACCCGCCACGCCCACCGCGGTGCCCAGCCCGCCCAGGGCCACATGGCGCCGCTCGGCCAGGATGCGCTGGATGGTCAGGCCAATGCCCACGCCGCCGACGTGCAAGGCGGCTGTGGTGATCAGGAAACCGATGGCGTAGCCCGCAAAACCGGTGTCAGGTGTTTCCGAGCCGTGGGCCAGGCCGTGCAGGGCAGCGGCCATGGCAATCAGGCCCAGCCCGAGGGCAGGCGGCAGCGGTCGTCGGGCGGTGATCAGCATCAGGCCGAACAGCATCACCGACAGCGCCACGCCGTGCTCCAGATAGGGCACGCCCACGCCCAGCATGCCCAGGGTGGCGCTGACGATCAGGGCCAGCAGGAAGGTGGCTGGACCTTGCCACGCCTTGGCGGCGGGCAGCGCCGAAACCGACCAGACACCCACCGCCACCATGGCCAGCAGGTGATCAGGGCCGAACGGGTGGACCAGGCCTTCCATCAGGCTTTCGGTGCCATGGCCTGTGTGGGCTTGGGCCGCCAGGGCCAGGGTGGACAGGGCGGTGGCGATCAGGGATTGGGCGATTAGCTTCATGATGGGCTTGGCTTCGATATCAGGGAATCGGTGTGTGGACCGTGACGAGCTTGGTGCCGTCGGGGAAGGTGGCTTCAACCTGGATGTCCGGGATCATTTCGGGCACCCCATCCATCACGTCATCGCGGGTGAGCACCTCGCGGCCCTCGCTCATGAGCTGGGCCACGGTCTTGCCGTCGCGGGCGCCCTCCATCACCGCGGCGGTGATCAGTGCCACCGCTTCGGGGTGGTTGAGTTTGAGGCCGCGTGCCTTGCGCCGCTCGGCCAGCAGGGCGGCGGTGAAGATGAGCAGCTTGTCTTTTTCCCGGGGCGTCAGTTCCATGGTGTGATGATGCCAGTGCTTTGGCGTACATCCAGCAATTACCGTGCCCTTTGTGCTTGGGGGTCTTCTGTTTGGCACGGAAGCTGCAGCGACGGGGCGGTGGACGCGACCCCGACAACGCCCCTCTCTTCGGCTGCCCCTCCGGTGGCGGGCCAGGGTCATGGCCCGCCGACCCAGCGCATCATCAAGGTGCGTCGCGACTACAACGCCTGGGTGGCCAGTGAGACCATGGAGGACTACGCGCTGCGCTACACGCCGCAGCGCTTCCGCAAGTGGAGCGAGTGGCGGGTGGGCAACACGGCCTTCGGTGTGGCGTCTTTCCTGATTCTGGAGGCGGTGGGGGCGACCCTGCTGGTGCAGTACGGGTTCATCAACGCCTTCTGGGCGATTCTGGCAACCGGCCTGATCATTTTTGCGGCCGGGCTGCCCATCAGCGTCTACGCGGCCCGCCACGGGGTCGACATGGACCTGCTGACGCGGGGCGCGGGCTTTGGTTACATCGGTTCGACCATCACCTCGCTGATCTACGCCTCGTTCACCTTCATCTTTTTTGCGCTGGAGGCCGCGGTCATGGCCTACGCGCTCGAACTGGCGCTGGACATTCCACCGGCCTGGGGGTATCTGATCTGTGCCGTGGTGGTGATTCCGCTGGTCACACACGGGGTGTCCGTCATCAGCCGCTTCCAGGTCTGGTCCCAGCCGTTGTGGCTGGTGATGATGGTGGTGCCTTTTGTGGCGGTGTGGTGGTATGCACCACAGGCATTCACCGAAGTGGTGCATTACGGAGGCGAAACCGGTGCGGGGGCACAATTCAATTGGCACCTGTTTGGTGCGGCCTTGACAGTGGGTATCGCGCTCATCACGCAGATGGGCGAACAGGCCGACTACCTGCGTTTCATGCCCGAACGCCGACCCGGTCATGGCCTGCGCTGGTGGGCCGGGGTGCTGGCCGGTGGACCGGGCTGGGTGGTGATCGGTGTGCTGAAAATGCTGGGCGGGGCCGTGCTGGCCTACCTGGCCATCAGCCACATGGTGCCGCCCGAGCGCGCGGTGGACCCGAACCAGATGTACCTGGCGGCCTATGAATTCGTGTTCCCGGCCTATGGCTGGGCGGTGGCGGCCACGGCGCTGTTCGTCGTGGTTTCGCAGATGAAGATCAATGTGACCAATGCCTATGCGGGTTCGCTGGCCTGGAGCAACTTCTTTTCGCGTCTGACGCACAGCCACCCGGGCCGTGTGGTCTGGGTGGTGTTCAACACCCTGATCGCCTTCATGCTGATGGAGATGAGCGTGTTCCAGGCGCTGGGTGAGGTGCTGGGTCTCTACAGCAATATCGCCATTGCCTGGATCATGGCGGTGGTGGCCGACCTGGTCATCAACAAGCCGCTGGGCTGGTCGCCGCGCGGCATCGAGTTCAAGCGCGCGCACCTCTACGACATCAACCCGGTGGGCGTGGGCGCCATGGTGCTGGCTTCGGTGCTCGCCATCGCGGCGCACCTGGGCCTGATGGGCCCCGGGGCGCAGGCGTTCTCGGCGGTGATCGCCATGGTGACCGCCCTCGTGGCGGCGCCGCTGATCGCCTGGGTCACGAAGGGACGCTACTACTTGGCCCGGGAGCCCGGCCCCCACGCTCCGCCGCTGCGCGGGTCGCTG
>CALMYH010000005.1 GCA_937873395.1 uncultured Burkholderiales bacterium | reverse complement strand
TGGCCATGACCGCCTGAATCTACTCCTCAGCCCGATGCGTTTCGGGGGGATTACCATCCAACCCCAGCCCGGCGAAACCGTGCAAGACCCGGCCGCCGGCACCGCCGGCTTCCTGATCGCGGCCGACCGCTACATCAAGGACCACACCAACGACCTGTACGACCTGAACGAAAAGCAGATCCGCTTCCAGCGCAACCAAGCCTTCCTGGGCATGGAGCTTGTGGCAGGTACCCGCCGCCTGGCGCTGATGAACTGCCTGCTGCACGGCATGGAGGGCGACGCCGAAGGCGTGGTGCACGTCGGCAATACCCTGGGCAGCGCCGGCAGCGGTCTTCCCAAGAGCCACATCATCCTCAGCAACCCGCCCTTTGGCACCGCCAAGGGCGGCGGCGGCCCCACGCGCGACGACCTGACCTTTGCCACCAGCAACAAGCAGCTCGCCTTCGTGCAGCACATCGTGCGCCACTTGCGCGACGGCGGCCGCGCCGCCGTGGTGCTGCCCGACAACGTGCTGTTCGAGGGTGGCGTGGGCGCCGACATCCGCCGCGACCTGATGGACAAGTGCCGGCTGCACACCATCCTGCGCCTGCCCACCGGCATCTTCTACGCCCAGGGCGTCAAGACCAATGTGCTGTTCTTCGAGAAAGTCAGCCAGGCTGCCACAGGCAGCACGCAGGAAGTGTGGGTGTACGACATGCGCGCCAACGCGCCTAAGTTCGGCAAACGCACGCCACTGACCGACGCACACTTTGCCGACTTCATCGCCGCGTATGGCGACGAGCCGAATGGCAAAGCCACGAGGCAGGATCAGGGCGAACAGGGGCGCTTCCGCCGTTTCTGCCGCGAGTGGATCGCCAGCGAGAAAGGCGACAGCCTGGACATTGCCTGGCTCAAGGACGACAGCGCCGAAGACGCGGCCGACCTACCCGAGCCTGCGGTGCTGGCGCGCGAGGCGATGGACGAACTGAACGGTGCGATGGCGGAGCTGGAGGCGATCTTGGCAGAGCTGGGGGCGGTCGTATGAATGCTCTCCCCTTCGGCTGGACCAGCGTCTTGATCGCCGATGTCGCTCATATCGTTGGGGGCGGGACGCCTCCGTCCAAAGATGAGGAGTGCTTTGCACATCCTGGCCAAGGTGTCCCCTGGATCACACCTGCGGATCTGAGTGGCTACAGGGGCCAAACAATCTCGCGAGGCACTCGGGACCTATCCACAAAAGGGCTCGCATCCTGCTCGGCAAAGGTTATGCCGGCCGGTACCGTTTTGTTTTCAAGTAGAGCACCTATTGGATATGTGGCGATCGCCAGCAATCCAGTGACCACCAATCAAGGGTTCAAGAGCTTTGTTCTTCCAGAGGAAATCGACAGCCGCTTTGCCTACTACCAACTAAAGCACATCAAACCCGTTGCGGAGGCACTCGCGACAGGAACTACGTTCAAAGAGCTTTCGGGTTCGGCGGCCGCGAAGCTACCTTTTGTGGTTGCACCCCATCTTGAGCAAAAACGCATCGCCGACAAGCTCGACACCGTCCTCACCCGCGTGGACGCCGTCAACACCCGCCTGGCCCGCGTCGCCCCCATCCTCAAACGCTTCCGCCAGTCCGTCCTCGCCGCCGCCACATCGGGGCGGTTGACGGAGGATTGGCGCGCTAGCAGCGGTTTGGCGCCCCCGAAGTCCGCATGTCTTGGGGACTTGATAAAAGTTTCATCTGGCGATGGACTCACCGCAAAAGAGATGCAATCGGCTGGAGGCATTCCGGTGTATGGCGGCAACGGGGTCAACGGATATCACGACGCGGCGAACGTTTGCGAACCGACCATCGTTATTGGTCGCGTTGGCTTCTACTGTGGCAGCGTTCACCTCACGCCCTCATCTGCCTGGATCACTGATAACGCACTGCGCGTGAAGTTCGACGGAACGGTCTTGGATCGCAGCTTCCTCTACTACGCGTTACTGGGCACGGACCTGCGCAAAAACATGTCTTCGACTGCGCAACCCGTCATCTCTGGTCAAAAGATCTATCCCCTCATCCTCAAGGTTCCAACGTCCGAAGAGCAAGCTGAAATCGTCCGCCGCGTCGAAACCCTGTTTGCCTTCGCCGACCGCCTCGAAGCCCGACTGCAGACCGCCCAGACCGCCACCGAACGCCTGACCCCGGCCCTGCTGGCCAAGGCCTTCCGCGGCGAACTGGTGCCGCAAGACCCGAACGACGAACCGGCCAGCGAACTGCTAAAGCGCCTGGCCACCACCGCTTCGTCTCCTACGCCCAAACGCGGTCGCAAGAAGTCAGCGGACGCAGCAGCATGAACGCATCGAGTCCGCTACCTGGAAATAATGCGGTGAAGCCGTCGACCGACTTGCCATCCGAAGAGAGAGCGTTCTTTCGCGACCGCTTGCGAGAGGCACGCTATGCGGCCCTGGCCGATGCAGAAGGCTTTTCTCAGATGTGTTTCGCAATCGAAAGCCTCGGCAAACGGCTGAACCCCAAGGCCAGAGGGATGGCTGATTGCCAAAACGTGTTGAAGAGGTTGGCCCAGACGTCCGCACTGCTGCCAGACGAGCACGATGAACCGCGTGCCGTGAAGCACTTTCACGCGCTGTTCACCTCGATCAGGGAGGCGCGCAACGACGTCATGCACACCGGCGCGTACGCGCGGCATGTGGCTGCCGATGCCGTGACGTTGTGCCTGGTTCTGGAGGATGCGCTGATGGTAGAAAAAAAGTCCGAAGAAGAAGCCAAGCGCCTGACCGTGGGCGACTTCATGGTGTCCAGCCCGGTGGTGGTGCACCACTGGCAAACGGTGGAACACGCGCGGCAGTTGATGCTGCTGAACTCGTTTTCGTACCTGCCCATCTGGCACGACAAGCGGTGGTGGTTGATCGCCGACATCGCAGTTGCGAAGTTCCTTCGCCCTCATTGGCCTGCGAGATCACGCTTGAAGATGACGCTGGATCAAGCCAGACAGGATGGGCTGGTGTTTGCGCGCGCCAAGCCCGTGCGACAAGACATTGCCGTTGTTGATCTGCTGGGTAAGCGTGACCAGCCAGGCCTCTGGCTGGTCAGGAAGAAGGGCTTCCCGATGGACCACCTGGTCGGCGTGCTGTCACCTTTCGAGCTGATGTGACCGAGCACTGTCGACTTTTGGTTTGCTCCCCAACGAACCAACAAGATACATGCCATTGAAGCCGTTTCCCTACGCCGACGTATTTGCGGCGGTTGAGCAGCAGGTCATTGCACTGAGGGCGGAGCACCTGCCGCGTGAACAGGTGACGAATCAACTGGACAAGTTCAAGCGCTTTGCCACGCGTGAGATCGACGACGCGGAGTATTTCCGGTCGCTCGTGTTCGTTGCCTTCTACTCGGGCTTCAAGGCCGCCACGGTGACCAGCAAGCGCAAGGTGATTGAACGGCACTTCCCAACCTGGCAAGTGGTGGCCGGGTACGGCGAGGCGGACATTCAGCGCATCTTGAATGACCCAGAAATGATTGCGCATGAGCGCAAGGTTCGAGCCTGTGTGGCCAACGCGCAAACCTTCCGCGACCTGGTCGAGCGTTACGGTTCGTTCAAGGCCTTCCTGGACAAGCATCCCAGTGACTCGTTCGAGGACCTGATGCTGCTCAAAGAGTTGCTGCAGACGACGTTTGCCTACCTGGGTGGCGTCACGGTCTACCACTTCATGACCGACATCGGCCTGAACGTGCTCAAGCCCGACTTGGTGATCTGCCGCATGTTCCACCGACTGGGCTTGCTGGACAACGAGAACCAGTTGCTCAAATCCATCATGGAAGGCCGCCGGTTCGCAGCGGCCACCGGGCTGCCGATCCGCTATATCGACATCGTGCTGGTGTCGTTTGGTCAGGTCGCGTCGCCCGACCTGGGCATTGCCCGAGGCGTTTGCCTGAAGTCCCCGAGCTGCGGTGTGTGCAAAGTTCGGCAGCACTGCACGTTCCCAGCTTCGGCCAAAGGCTTCACAGCTTGAAAAAGACATGACGACAGAAACCCAGAAGTCGAAGACGACAGGACCAAGGAAAAAAGTACAACCACCGGCAGAAGGCTTGGAGGCGGTGGCAAATAGACTGCAGGCGCTTTCGTTGCTGCCGTTGCATGCGATAGCAGAGGGGAGAAACCAGAGCATTCCCAGCTTCTTGCACTCGGCCACGGGTTTGTCGAAGGCCAGAATTTCCAAGGGCAACCTTGACGCGGTCCGTCCATCGACCCTGATGAAGATTCAACGCCACCAAGAGCGAATGCTCTTGGAACAGTTGAAGGACGACCCGCAGGCCTTTGAAGATGCCAAGCAGAAGATTGCGACTTCACCCGTCACAAGGACGGGTGCTCACGCCAGCCTGGCAGGCTGGGTGCATATGTTTGAATTTGCGCCAGACCTTCCGTTGCCAACCAGCAAAGCTGTCGGTCTGGCCCTGGACGAGCTGGTCGAAAGCCTGCTGGAGGCTTGCCGTAACGACGACCTGATCGGATTCAAGCAGAAACTGCTGAAACACTTCGAGCACCATGGCCTAGCTGTACGTGTGACTGATGCCCCGATAGCGGAGCCGGCAACGGCTGAAGACTTTGCGAAGCTGCTTGCACTTGAGAGTTGGCAAGAGGCAGCCGACCTCACTGTGAAGCTGGTAGATCACCTCTACATCGACCTCATCAGCACACTCGACGCCGAATGGAGCAGTCACTACTTTGCCGGCCGCCAGACCATGCCCTTGTTCCCGCTGGTGATGGTGCGGCCACAGGACGGTCTGATCGAAACCCGGAAGGTCTCATCGCGAAAGAACGCGTTCTTCCGCTCATCGCGGCGGCTGTTGGAGTTTCTGTACGCGCTGGCGTTCTACTACCGGTACAAGCGGTGGCCATCCAGGGCACCAACACCCAAAACACTGGCCGGAATTCTCTACCGCCCAGACTCAGATGAGCTGGCAGAAGAAAGCCTGATCAGCAATTACTTCGACGGAACTACGCGACTCACGCTGAATCTGGCACTGGAACATTGGGTTCAATTGACCCAACACTTCGCGCCTTCGCGTCCTGAAAGTGAAAGACTGAATCCACCGCTGCCCATGATCATGCTGGCCTTGCAGTGGCAGACATTGCTGGTTCAAGACAAGGGCCGATCCTTTCTCATGCCGGACATGAAGAGGTACGAAAAACTCTGGGGCCACAGGCGAAGGCAATGGCAAAAGCTGCAGGAGCTGCGAGCCAATGAAACAGGCCAGCCGACGGGGGAGTCCATCAACTGGCCTGAATGGTCGTTCAATCAGTCTTCTTCGTCCTGACCGATCCGGTCCTCCCAGTCGTCGGGACGCTCGTCCTCACCACGCGAGTGCCAATACTCGTCGTGGTTGGGGTTGCACTGGTTACTGTGGTTGTCGTTGTCGGATTGACGGGACATGGTGTTTCTCCAGGGTTGAGGGTTGAACGGGTTACTTGCCGGCCTTGGCAACGGTGTTCTGCATGCGGCCGACGTAGGAGCCTTTGGGAACGCCTCCGCCGTTCTGGCGCGCTACTGCGCCTTGAACACGAGCGACGGCTGCGGGGGTGGTGGGAGACTTGGCGGAAGAGCGAGGAGCTGGTGCTGCACCGCGAGTTGACTTGGTCATGGGACCTCCTTTTGGGGTTGAACGGCATGCCTCCGGAATTGGCGACATAGAGTCAATGTAAGAAGGTCCGCTGTTGCAGTTCATCCAGAAATGTTCACATTCCAGGCTGGCCTGCTAAGGGCGCGGAATGCCGTGCTGGAATCTCCGATCAGGCTTTGTTGATGTCTCGCCACGGTTGCTGCCAGACAACTCCGGCTGCCACCTACGGCCGAACCACGCTGGCTATCGCCAGCTGGTGCCTGCGGTACTCCAAAGCAGGGGCAAGAGCGGGCGGCAGCGTGCCAGTGCCACAAGCGGACTCCCACATGACCAGCAACTGCTCCAGCACGTCGCCGCGTGATGCCTCTTCGGGCAGGCGCTGCAGGGCTTCGTGATGCTGCCTGGCTGGTGAGACACGGAAGTTCAGGGTCCAGCCACCAGCCCGGTCCTGTGTGGCTTCAAACACCTTCTGCCGCCCCAAAGACATGAACGACCAGACCAAGGTCCCCGCCCCCTCTGCGATACCCTGCGGAGGTCGGAAGCCCACCTCTCTGAGGACCGACGCCACCGGCAGCACCTCACGCGCCATTTTTAAGGCCATGTAGCTGCCGGTCGCATCAAGCGCCCGGAACACCTCCTGCGGACCGATGCAATGCTCTTCGCAGTAGGCAACAAGATCGGCAAGAGCCTGGTCAAACTCCGCCTTCGCTTGCCTCTGAACCAGATCTTCCACCTCTTCTTCGGTCAACTGACTCACCGGTCGCACGTCGCGGTCGGCCACCACTACCTCGCGCATGGGCACACCACCGAGCACCAGAGCCTCGCCCATGACCCGCGCCTGCCATGCCGAGACCGGCTCCCTGTTGCCCAGGGCCCTGCCGATCTGACCCAGGAAATAGTGCAAGAGAACCAGAGATCCAGGCGGCACACCCGGCACATGGTCGAGTGCAGCCACCATGCCCGGACGGCCGATCAGGCCTACCTGCCCCGCAGAAGCTGGCTCAGTCCGCATGACGGGATTCCCTGACCCAGAACAGCTTGTTGTTGCTCAACTCTTGCTCGCCATCCCACCGGTAGGCCACCAGCGGGCCGTCAGCGGCGGCGGACCAGTCGAGGCAAGCCAACTTCGGACTTTCGATCAGCGGATGCCCGGTGAACCAGTGGTGGCCGACAAAGATCGGCGAGCCTTCAATGGCGCTGATCACCAGTTCCGCCGGCCATTCCATGCCCCTGAGCTGCTCCTCCTGACCCTTGGGGACCAGCGCCAACTGGTGGAATTCTTCAGCCCAGTGCCGCCAGTTGGCCACGCGGACGTTGTCATGCCGGTGCCCGGCCTTGTCGACGATGTAACGCCCCTCGGATAGGGGAAGCTCCAGGCCGCAGGTCAGCAACTCACGCGCCCACCGGACCCGGCCTGAAGGTTCATACGCGGCTGCCAGCAATTCGTCACTCAGGACGCTGCCCGGCATCCAGCCGGCCTGCTTCAGCAAGGCCACCGCCTCGTCGTCCCAGCAACCGTGCACCGCCCGCAGGCCACCCAGGTCCAGGAAAGGCGGCAGACTGCGAAACCAGCGAACCCACTCATGGTGCTGGGTCGAGCCTTCACCGACCTGCTCCAGGAACGCCGCGTGTTGGGCTCGGTTCTTCAGGCACTTGGCGCTGCTGCCCCGGTTCGGGCGGTAGCACTCACCCTCAGGGCTTTTCGGGTGGACCGTCAGGTAGCCGATGGCGTTGAATTCGTGGTTGCCCATGATCGACAGGGCATCGCCCGACTCGACCATGGCCCGAGCAATCTCCAGCACCCTCAACTGCTGTGGGCCGCGGTCGATCAGGTCGCCCAGAAACACCGCCATCCTGCCTTCTGGCGCCTTGTATCCCCTGCCGCTGGGCATGTACCCCATGGCCAGCAGCAGGGCCTCCATCTTGCCGGCATGACCATGTATGTCACCGATGAGATCGTAAGCCCTGGTCAATTCGTTCATGGTGTTCCCCTGTTCAGTACGTTGCATCATGCAACTAACTATATTCGAGTTAGAGTCATAATGCAACTATGTCGAAGACCTTCCAGCTCAAAAGCAGCACCACGGCGGCGACCACACCGGTGTCAGCCACGGCGAAGTCGCACCCCATGCCCTTCGTCAGGGTCGAACTGGTGGTGCTCAGCGTGCTGGAGGACCGCCTGCAGGTGCTGCTCAGCCGCCGGGAAGAAGCCCCTTACCAGCATCTGTGGGGGCTGCCGGGCGGTGTGCTGCGGATTGATCTGGATGCCTCGCTGGAAGCGGCAGCGCGCCGGGTGGCGCAGGAGCGCCTGAACCTGGCCCTGCCCAACCTGGGTCAGGTGGCGGCCGTGGGAGGCGCAGACCGGGATCCGAGGGCGCCCTGGGCCATGAGCGTGGTCTATCGCAGTCTGGTCCAGCCCGACCTCGACGCCAAGCCCGGGAAGCGGGTCCAGGCCCTGTCATGGCGGCCTGTGCAGGCGCTCGATCAGGGCGAGCCGCTGGCCTTCGATCATGCCGAACTGGTACGTCAGGCGGTCGAGTCTGTCCGCCGCGAGATCATGGAGATGCGCTTCCCGCCGGGCTGGGTGCCTGACCCTTTCACCTACAGCGAGCTTCGCACCCTCAGCGAGTCCATCCTGGGCGCACCATTGGACAAGGTGACGTTTCGACGCCGTATGGACGCTTCGGGCATCGCCCTGCCCCTGGACGGTCAGATGCGTGCAGGCGGTGCCCACCGGCCCGCCCAGCTGTATCGCCTCGCGTCGTCAACCAAGAGATAGGGATCGCTCTGTCGGAACCCAAGGACGACACCCTCGGGCGCGGCCCTACGGCATCTCTCAATCCCCGTGCCCATCGATGTGATTCGGTACCACACCCACCAATTCGATCACCATGGCACCCCGTGCCAGAGCAGCATCTCTCTCGGCCTCATATTTCGCTATGTCCTCGGGTGAGGCGTCCCTGCGGGGATGGGCAATTACCAGACACTCGCGCGGCTTCTCGGGGTTGGTAATGGATCCGGCAAGCCTTTCGAGCCGCAAAACTCGTCGACTCAAGCTCATGTCTTACCTCCAGGCAGGCGTTCCCGAACCGCCATTTCAATGGCGTCGATCCTTGCAAGCAGCGCCCCGGTCTCAATGGTTCGTCGCTGCCCCTCAATGAGATCGGCCAAGGCCTTCGCCTCGACGATGCCCAGCCGACCAGACCCCACCGCCTCCAGGACAACCTTCTGCGCCTTGGTGCAGTCTTCAATGCTGGTGATGGGAGGTAGATGGCAATGGACCGGTTTCTCGGTCAGCCCCAAGTGCTTTTCCAGCGCAACCAAGCTGGCGTCCTTAGAAGCGAAGCGGTACTTTTTGACCAAGCTGATGACGCCAGGAGCGCCCTCACTACTCGACAACTGCACGATCTCCAACGCAGCAATCGCGGCTGCGCTGTCATCGTCCAGATCACGCAGCGCCCTGGGGTTGCCTTCGGCGTCGAGCAGCTTGCGCGGGTCAAAAAACGCAATACGGGCACGCTCGCGCAGCACCCGCTCAGCAGTGACCCCGACTCGCTTGGCGACCACGGCAAGCGCCGCATCCACTGCCGATCTGATTTCAGGTTTTCTCAGGTTCTCCTCGCCGATAGACCCTGCGGTCTTCTTCGAGTAGCCGGCACGGATGGCGGCCTGGGTCGCGTTCAAATCGACCAGGTACTCTCTGACAAACGCTTCCTGCTTGGGACTCATGTCGGCAACTCCCAGGACTCTCGCATCGCCGTATCCGATGTGCTGCGCCTGGTCCTCGTATGCGAGGCCGGTGATCTGCGAGACCGCCCCGATACCTCCGGCGGCTCTCGCTCGCAGGTGAGGCGGGAAAAGATGGTGGTCCAGCTCACTCATAGTCCTCCACGAAATGCCGCTGGGTCCGCTTCGTCGGCTGCGCGGGCAGTGCCTGGGCAGTCGTTTCGGTCCAGATCTGCTGGGCGCCGTTGAATGCGACCTTCACGAACACACCCCGTTTCCCACCGCGGTTCTTGGCAAGCTCTGCATGGATCAGCGACGCCCCATCCGGCATATCCCCGTCCTTGGACAGCAAGATCACCACGTCGGCGTCTTCCTCGATGGCGCCCGACTCCTTGAGGTCGGAGAGTTGTGGCCGCCCACCGGTACGTTTTTCCACTTCGCGATTGAGCTGAGACAGCAGGATCACAGTCAGACCCAGCTGCTTTGACATTGCCTTGAGCCCACGGCTGATTTCTTCGAGCTGCAGGTGTCGGTTGCTGTTCGCGCGCTGCGTGCTGGCGCCGCACAGTTGCAGGTAGTCCACCACCAGCACCCTGATGCCGTGCTTTCGCTTGAGCTTCCTGGCCTTTGAGCGGATCTCATGCAGACCCAGGCCTGCCTGGTCGTCGATGTACAAGGGCAGATCTCGCATGACCTCCGCGGCATCGGTCAGGCGAGACCACTCGTTATCCAGAAGGGTCCCCGTGGTCAGCCTTCCCAGGTCGATGCGGCCAATTCGGGCGACCAAGCGGTCTGTCAGCTCTTCGGCTGGCATCTCCAGCGAGAAGATGCCTACAGGTTCACCTGCCTCTGCTGCGGCAATGCCTACAGAAGCAGCCAGGCTCGACTTGCCGATAGAAGGCCGTGCCGCGATCACCACCAGCTTGCCCGGCCTGAGGCCGCCGCCCAGGTAGTGATCCAATTTCGGGAAACCCGTGCTGATGCCCGGCTGCTGCCGACCTTCGGCCAGGTCAGACACCCGATCCAGCATGCCAGGCAGCAGTTCGGCCAGTGCTACCGGTTCCCGAGGCGATGTCTGCTGGGCGATCGGCTCGAAGAGCTGCTGGATCTCGTTGCAGGCCGTGTGCACGTCCAAAACCTCAGCGGCTATTTCCCTCGCCTGAGCGCAGGCCGTGAGCAGTCGGCGCTGGGTCGCCCGCTCGCGAACGATCTCGGCGTAGCGCCGGATGTTGGCGGCGCTGGGCACATACTGGGCCAAGCCGTTGAGGAACTGCAGGTCAACTGCCTCTACACCCTTGCCAAGGGCCCGCAGGTGCTCGAACACCGTCACCACGTCGGCCGGTTTGCTGGCATTGATCAGGGCTGCCACTGCGCCAAACACCAGGCGGTGCTCGTAGCGGTAGAAGTCCGACTCAGCCAAGAGGTCGCTTACGCGGTCCCAGGCGCCGTTGTCGAGCAACAGGCCACCCAGGACGCTGGACTCGGCCTCGATGCTGTGCGGGGGCAGTGCCAAGTCGTCGGAGATGATCCCGTCATGCATGAGCTGGCTCCCCCTGCTCTGCATCCTGGACGTCGTGGTAGGCCCCCTCGATGACCTTGGCCATGTTCTCATGCTTCACCAGCCAGTCCAGAGACAGCTCGAAAGGCTTGTGGCCGGGCCTGGAAACTTGCCCTGTGAGGAACGCCGACTGCGAAACGTAGGTGAAGAACCGCTCCCACCAAGCCAGCACCTGGCGGGCTGGCTTCTCGCGCCAACGGCTGCGCAGAGCCGATGCTCTGGCCGGAGTCCATTCCCGCACCTGGCGCCCCATCGGCAGCAGCCGGTGATACGCAGCAATGATTTCTTGATGTGGGCAGGGGTCGGCAACACCTGCGCCAGCAGGTTTGCCACCCTCTCCGTCAGGAGAGGGAGATTCCTGCTCCTGCTCCTGCTCCTGCTCCTGCTCCTGCTCCTGATAAGGCATAGTCTTCGACAAGGCTTCCCGGAAGGCTTCCGGCAAGGCTTCAGAGAAGGCTTTGCCCTTGCCTTGAGCGTAGGCCACAGCACGAGCAACAGTGCGCTCCCTTTGCTCACATTCTGGTAGCAGATCAAGTGCACCGATCCATGCCTTGACGACGTTCGGCGACTCCGGTTCGTTGTAGCGGATGAAGTTCGGCAAGCCAACGAAACAGGCCTTCGGGTCATGCTCTGCCATACCCTTCGAGATGACTTCCGAGAAGGCTTCCCGGAAGGCTTCCGCTGACCATCCCATTTCTTCGGCAAGCCCGGCAACCGTGGCACGCATGGCACCGAGAGCCGTCATCCCGGGATGAGTCAGCAGCATGAAGAAAGTCAACTTGGCGTTGTCACTCAAGCCCCGGAACTTGGCATCGTTCCAGATTCGGGGGTCGACTTTTCGATAGCGGGCCATCAGACGACCACCTTCCCACTGACCCGGGCCAGCCACGCTTCAGCCTGGGCGAGACTGCCGAACGCCATGCAGCGACCCCAGCGCGCCAACACGATGCGGCCGGCGCCATCGAGGTGGCACGTGTGACCGGCCAGGGCGGCCCGGGCTTGAAGAGTCGACCAGCGCTTGGTTTCTTCCGGAGTCATACGGGCCTCTGCTCCTGATAGAGGTACGGAGCTCTCCGGGCCACCAGCTTGGCGATGAGCGTGAACTTGGCGCACGTCACGCACATGTAGCTTCGGCTGGGTACCCGCCCGGGACCGCAGTAGCACGCCGCCTTACCCAGGCCAGATTTACGAGCCTTGGCCATGGCGGCAATCCTGATGCAGGGCGGGTCCGCCAGCTTGCCGCTTGCGTTTGGAGGCCTGACTCGCCCTCCGGGCCCTCTCCATCACCGCGCACTGTCCGAGATCGTCCTGCTTCTTGGTGGCAAACTCCAAGAAGAAGCTGCGGACTTCGGAAAGGGACCAGCGCGTATAGCGGCTGCGCCGAATCACGGGCTGCGGCGCGATGCGCTCACGCACCAGGGCATGCCACTGGGAAATCGACATGTCCCCGGTGGCGGCACAGCCTCGCGCGGCGATCAGCGCTACGTCAGCCAGTTCGGCCGGAGTGCCCGCCTGTCGTGCCACAGGCACGGACGCTGGCGAATTCGAGTCTTGGGCATTGGAAAGCATTTCTGACCTCATGAAGTACATGGGGAAGATGCTGCCCGTAATCCTTCAGATTCTGTACGCGTGCAATGCAAACGATACATCTGCGTTGCAGATGTATCGCACTCAGATGGATTTCCTCTTCTTTCTGATGGCATCGTAGATGACGCGCTCAGGATCCACCAGCCCACTTGCCAAGATGAGGACTTCCTCTGGCATTGACCTATGAAGCCGTCGAGCCTCTTCCTTGTTCCCCGAACGAGCGTTTGCCTTCGCCCATTCCCCCAAAGCTCGGGAATCCTTGTGCTTTTCTCCAGCGGCGGTCGCCTTCTTTTGGCTCTCCATGGTCTTTTTCTTGGCATCAGCCTCAACCATATTCATCGCCTTCGCCAATCTGGCCACCGCGGCGAAAAGCCGGGCGACATCCTTGTTGGGTACAGATCTGAGGTCCATGTAAACCATCTGCGCCCTCGGTTTGCCATCGGAATCGACAACCTCAAGTTCGACTTGCCCCATGCCGCCGGCAGCTCGATGGTCACATACCTGTTGGCGCCATGGCGTCTTATTGCCACATAGCCATTTCGCGAAAAACAGCTCGCTCGCTGCATCTGTAAACGCGATTTGCGCGGCTGGTGACGCTCGGTTCACGGCCTCACAAATCTCTTCATCCGTTGGCGCCCCTAGATCCTCTGGCCTTGGCCACCCACTTTTGGCTCGTGACGCTCGGATCAAGGTCTCACAAATCTCTTCATCCGTTAGCCCCTCTAGATCCTCTGGCCTTGGCCACCCACTTTCGTCCGGAACAGGAACAGGATCAGGTCGTGCGTTGTTCATCTCAGGATCCCTCAGTAGTGCATTGGAGCTGATCAAGGTAGTCGGCCCACTTCGTCATCATTTCGCGACGCTGGGCCAGGTACTGCGTGCGGTTGTAGGCGCGACCCAAGGGGTCAGAAACTTGGTGTGCGAGTTGGGCCTCAATGACCTCTGGAGCGACTTCGAGCTCTTCCGCGATCAGCGTCCTGGCCATGGCCCTGAATCCGTGTGCAGTCATCTCGTCGTTCCCGTACCCCAGTCGGCGCAGGGCTGAACGCACCGTGTTGTCGGACATGGGCTTTTCGCGTGTCAGCAGGCTCGGAAAAACGTACCGGGAGTGCTCCGTTAGCGGGTGCAATTCCTTGAGGATGGCCACGGCCTGCGGCGCCAGAGGCACTATGTGGTCGGGTCCATGCTCTTTCTCGTACCGGCGGCGCTTCATCATTTCCGAGGGCACCGTGAGCGTGGATGTCCCGAAATCCACCCAGCCCCATTCCATCCGCCGCAGCTCCCCCGGTCGCAGCAGCAAAAGTGCCGACAACTGCAGTGCGGCGCACGTGACTGGGTTGCCTCGGTACCCCGCGATGTCGCGCAGCAGCTTTTTCGTCCCATCCGGGTCCACCACGGCAGCGAAATGGCGAACAGGCACCGGCTTGAGAGCCTCGCGCAGATCTGCCGCGGGATTCCGAGCGCACACCCCTATGGAGACCCCGAAGCGGAAAACCTGGCTGCAAGCGTCCTTGACCCGGTGGGTGGTCTCCAGCGCGCCACGGGCCTCGATCTTGCGCAGGCAGGCCAGCAGCTCAGGCGGCTCGATCTCGCCGATGGGCCGGCGTCCCAACCAGGGGAACACCATCTTCTCCAGGCGGGTCTGGGTGGTCTTTGCATGCCCCCCGGACACTGCCGGTCGGTGTTTGATTTCCAGCCACTCGCGCGCCACAAACTCGAAGGTGCCGGGGCCGGGTAACCCAGCCGCCTCCAGGTCCTCGGCCTGGCGCTTTCGCGCGCGCTCGGCCTTCTCCGCCTTGCGACGCTCGCTCAGATCTTCACCGTTGGCCCAAGCCGCCCTGGCCTCGTCCCGCTTGCGCCTGGCTGCCTTCAATGTCACGTCTGGATAGGTGCCCAGGCTGAGCATGCCCTCCTTGCCATCGCGCCAGAAACGCAGGCGCCACCACCCTGATCCGGTTGGTCTCACATCAAGGACCAGGCCGGCACCGTCACTGAGTTTGCGTGCCTTGCCCGCGGCAGTGACCGCCTTGAAGGTGGCCTGGATGGCTTTGTCGGTGAGTAGATCTGTCGCTGGCATCCGGGTAACTCTCTTGGCGAACCGGGTAATCCGGTCCAGTTACCCGGATTGTTACCCGGGCAAGAGATGGATGCAAGCGGCCTCACATGGCCTTTTGTACACCTGGCATGAAGCTAGATGATTGATTTTCTTGGGTTTTTTGGCCTCATATGACCCCAAGAAACCCTGTATTGGTGGAGCTGGGGGGATTTGAACCCCCGTCCGCAAGCCTTCTTCGCGCAGTTCTACATGTGTAGTCGTCTGATTTGGATCTCGCCACCCGCGTCGCGCAGCGACACGCTACGCAGGCAACCAGCACCCTTTTTTCTTACCCCGCGCCAAGGTACCCGACGCGAAGCCAGCCGATAAAAATTCCCTTGCAGCCTGGACAGTCTTGCGACCGCCCTTGCCCAGCCTATCGGCCTGCTGTTGCAAGGCTCACCGGATTAAGCGGCGAGTGCGAAACGTTCGTCGTTTGCAGTTAGTTTTTTTCTGCGGTTTAACGAGGTGACAGAACCTCGACATGCCCTGCTGCGTGCCCGAACCCACGTCGAAACCAGTGCAGCCCCTGTACCCGCTATCTTAAGGCAGTTCGAGCAATTTCAAGACCTGCAGCGGAGTTTCGATGGCCGCGTCTGCTCCCCAGTCGCTGACCGGCGGTCCGAGACCCAGGTAACCATAGAGCGCCGCCACCGTGCCCATGCCGGCCGAGCGGCCGGCCAGGATGTCGCGCAGGTCGTCCCCCACGTAGATGCAGGACCGCGCTGGCACCCGCATCTGGCTGGCGGCCTCCAGCAAGGGCGCCGGGTGCGGTTTGGCGTGGGGGGTGGTGTCGCCACAGATGACGGTCTCGGCGGTCTCGAACAAGGCCATCGAGCGGGTCAATGGCCAGGTGAAGCGCTGGGACTTGTTGGTCACCACACCCCAGCGCAGGCCGGCGTCCAGCAGGGCCGTGAGCAGATCCTCGACCTCGTCGAACACGCGGGTATGCTCGGTCAGACCGGTTTCGTACTCGCCGAAGAACTCCTGCTTGAGTGCTTCGAAGCCTTCATCGTCGGGACCGAGACCAAACGCCCGCTGCAGCATGCCGCGCGCCCCCGAGCTGGCCAGCGCCCGGTAGGACGGCAACCCCAGGGGTTCCAGCCCACGCCGTACCCGCATGCGTTCGGCCGCGGCCGCCAGATCGGGGGCGCTGTCCAGCAAGGTGCCGTCCAGATCGAACAGCACCGCCCGGATGCCAGGGAAACGCACAGCGTTCATGCCGGCTTTCGGGTGGCCAACAGGTAGTTCACGCTGGTGTCGTCGTTGAGCCAGTAGCGCCGGGTCAGCGGGTTGTAGGCCATGCCTCGGGTCTGCTGAAGCTCCAGGGCAGCGGCCCGGCAATAGGAGCCCAGTTCGCTGGGGCGGATGAGCTTGGCATATTCGTGGGTGCCGCGCGGCAGCAGGTTCAGCACGTACTCGGCACCGACAATGGCAAACAGGAAAGACTTGGGATTGCGGCTGATGGTGGAGAAGAACACCCAGCCGCCGGGCTTGACCAGCGTGCTGCAGGCCTTGACCACCGAAGCCGGGTCGGGCACGTGCTCCAGCATTTCCATGCAGGTCACGACGTCGAAAGCCGCCGGCTGTTCGCGCGCCATGTCCTCGGCGCTGATCTCGCGAAACGACAGGTTGGGTGTCCCCACCTCCAGGGCGTGAAGCTGCGCCACGCGCAAGGCCTTGACCGAGAGGTCGATGCCGGTGACGGTGGCACCCTGGCGGGCCATCGAGTCGGACAGGATGCCACCACCACAGCCAATGTCGAGGACCTGCTTGCCCGACAGCTTGGCCAGGCCGTCGATCCAGCTCAGGCGCAAGGGGTTGATCTGGTGCAGGGGACGGAATTCACTCTCCGGGTCCCACCAGCGGTGAGCCAGGTCGGAGAATTTGGCCAGTTCGGCCGGATCGGCATTGAGCTTGTTGTCCATGGCATGAATTATGACCAGCCCAGAAAAAAACCGCGCCGAAGCGCGGTTTCTTTGAGGTCGGAGGATGTCCGATCAGTTGGCGCGGGTGCCCACCACTTCCACTTCCACGCGGCGGTTCTTGGCGCGGCCTTCGCGGGTGCTGTTGTCAGCGACCGGCTGGGTCAGGCCCTTGCCTTCGGTGTACACGCGGTTGGCTTCAATGCCCTTGCTCACCAGGTAAGCCTTGACGGCTTCGGCGCGGCGCACCGACAGACGCTGGTTATAGGTGGCGGGGCCGGTGGAGTCGGTGTGGCCCACGGCAATCACCACTTCCAGGTTGATGCCCTTGACCTTCTCGACCAGATCGTCGAGCTTGGCCTTGCCTTCGGGCTTGAGCACAGCCTTGTCGAAGTCGAAGAAAGCATCGGCGGCGTAGGTCACTTTGGCAGCCGCAGCCGCAGCTGCGGGGGCCGGTGCCGGAGCGGGTGCCGGAGCGGGTGCCGGAGCGGGCGCCGCTGCCGGAGCCGGAGCCGGTGCCGGAGCAGGTGCCGGAGCGGCCTTGGGCACGATAGCGCCGTCGCAACCCTGAGCGGCGGTGGCGGGGGTCCAGCCAGCGTTGCGCCAGCAGAGTTCGTTGGTGCCGTTCTTCCAGACGGTGCCATCGGCAGCACGCCAGTTGTCGACGGTCTGGGCGCCAGCAGCACCGGCCACGGCGACAGCAGCGAACAACATTGCCACTTTGTTCAACTTCTT
Organism: uncultured Burkholderiales bacterium; assembly: GCA_937873395.1. Lineage (GTDB taxonomy): Bacteria > Pseudomonadota > Gammaproteobacteria > Burkholderiales > Burkholderiaceae_C > Hydrogenophaga. The sequence continues at coordinate 15,040 of CALMYH010000005.1, read as the reverse complement.
CATGGTAATCCTCTTGGTTGGACGCACTGGGAATGCGAGTTGAAGATAACGCGCCAGATGACCACCACCTGACAGGTCTGAGAAAGATTGTGCCACAACCGAAGTATTCATCCGTGTCGCAGGCAAGGTGGAGTTGCTTCGTGCGAATTCGGCCTTTGCAACGTTGCAGTGACACAACAAATGACGCGGGATTGGCGATGTACACCTAGGCACTAAAATGAAGGGTTGCCTCATTCGCTCGCCCCTTTGCAGACCGCCTTTCCATGACCCAGTTCGCCAAAGAGACCCTGCCCATCAGCCTCGAAGAGGAAATGCGCCGCAGCTACCTCGACTACGCCATGAGCGTGATCGTGGGCCGCGCCCTGCCTGACGCCCGGGACGGCCTCAAGCCGGTGCACCGTCGCGTGCTGTACGCGATGCACGAGCTCAACAACGACTGGAACCGGCCCTACAAGAAGTCGGCCCGTATCGTCGGTGACGTGATCGGTAAGTACCACCCGCACGGCGACAGCGCGGTGTACGACACCATCGTGCGCATGGCGCAGGATTTCTCGCTGCGCCACATGCTGGTGGACGGCCAGGGCAACTTCGGTTCGGTGGACGGCGACAACGCCGCCGCCATGCGCTACACCGAAATCCGCATGTCCAAGATCGCGCACGAGATGCTCGCGGACATCGACAAGGAGACGGTGGACTTCGGGCCCAACTACGACGGTTCGGAGAAAGAGCCGCTGGTGCTGCCGACCCGCCTGCCCAACCTGCTGGTCAACGGCTCGGGCGGCATCGCGGTGGGCATGGCCACCAACATCCCGCCGCACAACCTCAACGAGGTGGTGGACGCCTGCCTGCACTCGCTCAAGAACCCGGACTGCTCCATCGACGAGCTGATGGAGATCATCCCGGCGCCCGACTTCCCCACGGGCGGCATCATTTACGGCATCAATGGTGTCAAGGACGGCTACCGCACCGGCCGCGGTCGGGTGGTCATGCGCGCCAAGTGCCACTTCGAGGACATCGACAAGGGCCAGCGCCAGGCGATCATCGTTGACGAGATCCCCTACCAGGTCAACAAGAAGACCTTGCAGGAGCGCATCGCCGAGCTGGTGCACGAGAAAAAGCTCGAAGGCATCAGCCACATCCAGGACGAGTCCGACAAGTCCGGCATGCGCCTGGTGATCGAACTCAAGCGCGGCGAAGTGCCCGAGGTGGTGCTCAACAACCTGTACAAGCAGACGCAGCTGCAGGACACCTTCGGCATCAACATGGTGGCGCTGATCGACGGTCAGCCCCGCCTGTGCAACCTCAAGGACCTGATCACGGTCTTCCTGGAGCACCGCCGCGAGGTGGTGACCCGGCGCACGGTGTTCAACCTGCGCAAGGCGCGCGAGCGCGGCCACGTGCTCGAAGGCCTGGCCGTGGCCCTGGCCAACATCGACGAGTTCATCAAGATCATCCGGGAGAGCCCCACCCCTCCGGTGGCCAAGGCCGAGCTGATGACCCGGTCGTGGGACAGCCAGCTGGTGCGCGAGATGCTCACCCGCGCCAAGCAGGACGGCGGCACGGTCAATGCCGACGACTACCGGCCGGAAGGGCTGGAGCGCGAATTCGGCATGCAAGGCGATGGCCTGTACCGCCTGTCCGAGACGCAGGCGCAGGAGATCCTGCAGATGAGGCTGCAGCGCCTGACCGGCCTGGAGCAGGACAAGATCGTCGCCGAGTACAAGGACGTGATGGCGCAGATCGACGATCTGCTGGACATCCTGGCACGCCCCGAGCGGGTGTCGACCATCATTTCCGACGAACTGGTGGCGGTGAAGCAGGAGTTCGGTCAGACCAAGCTGGGCGCCCGCCGCAGCGAGATCGAGCACAGCGCCCAGGACCTGTCGACCGAAGACCTGATCACCCCCACCGACATGGTGGTCACGCTCTCGCACAGCGGCTACATCAAGAGCCAACCGCTGTCCGAGTACCGCGCGCAGAAGCGCGGGGGTCGCGGCAAGCAGGCCACGGCCACCAAGGAAGACGACTGGATCGACCAGCTGTTCATTGCCAACACGCACGACTACATCCTGTGCTTCTCCAACCGCGGCCGCCTGTACTGGCTCAAGGTGTGGGAGGTGCCGGCGGGCTCGCGCGGTTCGCGCGGGCGCCCCATTGTCAACATGTTCCCGCTGCAGGAAGGCGAGAAGATCAACGTGGTGCTGCCGCTGACGGGCGAGTTCCGCAGCTTCCCCGAAGACCACTACGTCTTCATGGCCACCAGCATGGGCACGGTCAAGAAGACCGCGCTGACCGAGTTCAGCAACCCGCGCAAGGCCGGCATCATTGCGGTCGACCTCGACGAGGGCGACTACCTGATCGGTGCCGCCCTGACCGACGGCCAGCATGACGTGATGCTGTTCAGCGACGGCGGCAAGGCGGTGCGTTTCGACGAGAACGATGTGCGCCCCATGGGCCGCAACGCCCGCGGCGTGCGCGGCATGATGCTGGAAGACGGCCAGAGCGTGATCGCCATGCTGGTCGCCGAAGACGAGGAGCAGAGTGTGCTCACCGCCACCATCAACGGTTATGGCAAGCGCACGCCGATCGGTGAGTACACCCGCCACGGGCGCGGCACCAAGGGCATGATCGCCATCCAGCAGAGCGAGCGCAACGGCAAGGTGGTGGCCGCCACCCTGGTGCATGCGGACGACGAAATCATGCTCATCACCGACACCGGTGTGCTGGTGCGCACCCGTGTGAGCGAAATCCGCGAGATGGGCCGCGCCACACAGGGCGTGACCCTGATTGCGCTGGACGATGGCGCCGAGCTGTCGGGCCTGCAGCGCATTGTCGAAAACGACGCCAATGCGCCCGAATCACCGGAGGACGATGCCGCAGGTGAGGCGGCATGACCGTCCGCCCCTACAACTTCTCGGCCGGGCCGGCCGCCATGCCCGAAGAAGTGCTGCAGCAGGCCGCCGCCGAAATGCTGGACTGGCACGGCAGCGGCATGGGCGTGATGGAGATGAGCCACCGCGGCAAGGAGTTCATGTCCATCGCCAGCCAGGCCGAGGCCGACCTGCGGGAACTGCTGGCGGTGCCCGCTGAGTTCCGCATCCTGTTCATGCAGGGGGGTGGCCTGGCCGAGAACGCCATCGTGCCGATGAACCTCTCCCGCGGCGGGGCGGTGGATGTGGTGGTGACCGGCGGCTGGAGCCAGAAGTCGGCCAAGGAAGCCCGCAAGTACGCGCCGGTGAACCTGGCTGCCAGCAACGAGGCGGACGGCCACACCACCCTGCCCGCCCCGGCCGCCTGGCGCCTCTCGCCGGGCGCCAGCTATGTGCACATCTGCAGCAACGAGACCATCCACGGCATCGAGTTCCACGAACTGCCGGACCTCAAAGCCCTGGGCAGCGACGCGCCGCTGGTGATCGACTTTTCGTCCCACGTGGCGTCGCGCCCCGTCGACTGGAGCCGCGTCGGCCTGGCCTTCGGCGGCGCGCAGAAGAACCTCGGGCCTGCCGGTGTGACCCTGGTCGTGGTCCGCGAGGACCTGCTCGGACACGCGCTGTCCATCTGCCCGAGTGCCTTCGACTACCGGGTGGTGGCCGACAACGCCTCCATGTACAACACGCCACCGACCTATGGCATCTACATGGCGGGGTTGACCTTCCAGTGGCTCAAGCGCCAGCGCGAAGGCGAACTCAACGGCATCGCGGCCATGGAAGCGCGCAACAGCGAAAAGGCCCGCCTGCTGTACGACTTCATTGACGCGTCCGGCTTCTATGTCAACAAGGTGGCCAAGGACTGCCGTTCGCGCATGAACATTCCGTTTTTCCTGCGTGACGAGTCGCGCAACGAGGCCTTTCTCGGCGGCGCCCGGGAGCGCGGCCTGCTGCAGCTCAAAGGCCACAAGTCGGTGGGTGGCATGCGGGCCAGCCTGTACAACGCCATGCCCCTGGCCGGCGTGCAGGCGCTGGTCGACTACATGCGCGAATTCGAGAAGACCCAGGCATGAGCGAACCCAAGCAGCCCGTCCAGTCCGAAGCCCTGGGCGCCCTGCGCGTCCAGATCGACAGCATCGACCAGCAGCTGCTGTCGCTGCTCAATCAGCGTGCCCGCGTGGCCGAACAGGTGGGCGAGATCAAGCGCGCCGAAGGCTCGCCTTTCTTCCGCCCGGACCGGGTGGCGCAGGTGATCGAGAAGATCCAGTCCGCCAACCAGGGACCCCTGCTGAACCAGCACGTGGCCGCCATCTGGCGAGAGATCATGTCGGCCTGCCTGGCACTGGAGGCGCCGCAGCGCGTGGCCGTCCTCGGGCCGCAGGGCACCTTCTGCGAACAGGCCGCGATCGAATTTTTCGGCAGCGCGGCCAACATGATCTACTGCGCCAACTTCGACGAAGTCTTCCACGCCACCGCCGCGGGCACCGCCCAGTATGGCGTGGTCGGCATGGAAAACTCCACCGAAGGCGTCGTCGCACGCTCGCTCGACCTGTTTCTTCGCTCGCCGGTGCACGTGGTGGGCGAGGTCAGCCTGCTGGTGCGCCACAACCTGCTGCGCCAGGTGAACGAGCTCGGCGGGGTGGAGGTGGTCATGGCCCATCCGCAGGCCCTGGCCCAGTGCCAGAACTGGCTCACGCAGCACCTGCCGCAGGCCGAGCGCCGGGCGGTGTCCAGCAACGCAGAAGGTGCCCGCCTCGCAGCCAACAACCCTGCGTGGGCCGCCATTGCCAGCGAGCGGGCCGCTGCCCAGTTCGGGCTGCACATCGTCTCGCACGCCATCCAGGACGAGGCTTACAACCGCACGCGCTTCGCCGTCATCTGCCTGCCCCAGACCATGGCCATGCCCCCCGCTTCGGGACGCGATTGCACCAGCCTGGTGGTGTCCGTGCCCAACCGGCCCGGTGCCGTGCACGACCTGCTGGTGCCATTGAAAAAACACGGCGTCTCCATGACCCGCTTCGAATCCCGCCCGGCCAAGTCCGGCCAGTGGGAATACTTCTTCTACATCGACATCGCCGGTCATCCGAGCGAGCCGCACGTGGCCACGGCTCTGGACGAGCTCAAGGGCCTGTGTGCCTTCTACAAGGTGCTGGGTGCCTACCCGGTGAGCGAATGAACACGGCCCGATCCGTCACCGAGCCCATGAAGCCATGACAGCAGCTCTCCCCAAATTCGAACAACTGGGACTGATCGGCTGCGGCCTGATGGGTGGCTCGTTTGCGCTTGCCCTGAAGAAAGCGGGACTGGTCAAGCGGGTGGTGGGTTACAGCAAGTCGCCATCGACCACCGAGCGCGCCCGCCAGATGGGCGTGATTGATGTCGAGGCGCCGTCGGCCCTGCTGGCGGTCTCGGGCGCGGATCTGGTGCTGCTGGCGGTGCCCGTGGCGGCCACCGAAGCCTCCTTCAAGGCCATCCGGCATCTGGTCAGCAAGAAGACCCTCATCATGGATGTGGGATCGACCAAGCGCGAGGTGATCGATGCCGCCCGGCGCGTGCTGCGCGACCAGGTGGGCGTTTTTGTGCCGGCCCACCCGATCACCGGCAAGGAGCTCGCTGGCGTCGAGCATGCCGACCCTGACCTCTACGCCGGACGCCAGGTGATTCTCACCCCGATCGAGCGCACCCTGACCGAGCAGCTGGAACGCGCCCAACAGGTCTGGACGGCGCTGGGCTGCCATGTCAAGCAGATGTCTCCCGAAGCCCATGACGCAGCCTATGCTGCGGTGAGCCACCTGCCCCACATGATCGCCTTCGCGCTGATGAACGGCATCCGCTCCCAGGAAAAGGCCGACGAATTCCTCTCTCTGGCGGGTCCGGGTTTTCGGGATTTCACCCGCATTGCAGCCAGCGACCCTTCTGTCTGGCGCGACATCCTGATCTCCAACCGCGAAGAGCTGGTGGCCCAGTCGCGCCATTTCCTGCGTGCCCTGCACCAGCTGGAAACCGCCATGAACACCGGGGACCCCGACGCGCTGGAGGCACTGATCGAACAGGCCAGCGAGGCCAGGGCCCACTGGCGCATGTCCGCCATCAAGCCCCGCAGCTGAGCACCCGGGTCATCACTGCCATGTTCCAGACCGGCTTTCTCGATATCCCGCCCCTGCGCCGCGCGGGAGGCGTGGTCCGCCTTCCGGGATCCAAGAGCATCTCCAACCGGGTACTGTTGCTGGCCGCCCTGAGCGAGGGCGTGACCACCATCACCGACCTGCTCGATTCGGACGACACGCGGGTGATGCTGGATGCGCTGATGACCCTCGGCTGCCAGATCGACAGACCCGGCCGTGGCGAGGTGCGCGTGCACGGCCTGGGCGGCCGCCTCCCCTCGACAGGCGCCCGGCTGTTCCTGGGCAACGCGGGCACGGCCATGCGCCCGTTGACGGCTGCGCTGGCGGTCTGGGCCTGCCTGCATGCTGGTCGCTACGAGCTGAGCGGCATTGCCCGCATGCATGAGCGCCCGATCGGTGACCTGGTGGACGCCTTGCGGCAGCTTGGCTGCCCGGTGAGCTGCCTGGGCCAGGAGGGCTACCCTCCCCTGGCGGTCGGTGACGGCCAGCCGCACGAACTCAAGCTGGGGCAGCCGGTGCGCGTGCGCGGCGATGTCTCCAGCCAGTTTCTGACCGCCCTGCTGCTGGCATTGCCGCTCGCCGCCGGCGAGCGCGATGTCGCGATCGAGGTGGTCGGCGAACTGATCTCCCGCCCCTACATCGAAATCACCCTCAACCTGCTGGCGCGCTTCGGGGTGCACGTTCGCCGGGACGGCTGGGAGCGCTTCGTCATCCCGGCCGGCAGCCGCTACCGGTCACCGGGTCAGATGCCGGTGGAGGCCGATGCCTCCTCGGCGAGCTATTTCGTGGCCCTGGGCGCCCTGGCACCGCCTGCCCCCGGGCAGGATGGCATCTCCATTGAGGGGGTGGGCCTGTCTTCCATCCAGGGGGATATCCGATTTGTCGACGCGGCGCGGCAGATGGGCGCCGAGATCACCGGCGAAGCCAACCGCCTGCACATCCGCCGAGGCGCCTGGCCGCTCAAGGCCATCGACCTGGACTGCAACCACATCCCCGACGCGGCCATGACACTGGCCGTCATGGCCCTGTACGCCGACGGCCCGAGCACCTTGCGCAACATCGCCAGCTGGCGGGTGAAAGAAACCGACCGCATCGCGGCCATGGCGGCCGAATGCAGAAAGTTCGGCGCCACCGTGGAAGAAGGCGTGGACTTCATCCGCGTCACGCCGCCAGTCAGGTGGACAAGCGGATCCATCCATACCTACGACGACCACCGGGTCGCGATGTGCTTTTCGCTCGCGGCATTCAACCCGGCCGGCCTGCCGGTGCGCATCGAGGATCCCCGCTGTGTCGGGAAGACCTTCCCGGACTATTTCGAGACGCTGTTCGCGGTCTGTGAGGCGCGGACCGAGGACATACCCGTCATCTGCATCGACGGACCGTCGGCCTCGGGCAAGGGCACGCTGGCCTCGCTGGTGGCCGAGCGACTGGGCTACCACCTGCTGGACTCGGGGGCCTTGTACCGCCTGGTCGGGCTGGCGGCGGACAAGGCGGGCCTGGCCACCGACGACGCCAGCCTGCGCGACCCCCGGCAGGCCGACCGGCTGGGCCGGCTGGCCGCAGCAATGCAGGTGCGATTCGAGTCGCAGCGCGTGCTGCTGGACGGCGTGGACGTCAGCGAGGATCTGAGAAGCGAAACGGCCGGAATGGCCGCCTCGCGTGTGTCGGCCGTTCCCGAGGTCCGACAGGCCCTGCTCGGGTTGCAACACAGGTTCCGGCAGCTGCCGGGACTGGTGGCCGATGGCCGGGACATGGGCACTGTCATCTTCCCCCAAGCGCCACTCAAGGTGTTTCTGACCGCCAGTGCCGAGCAGCGCGCCCTGCGTCGGTATAAGCAGTTGATTTCCAAAGGGATTCCTGCTAACATGGAAGGCTTGCTGGCCGACTTGGTGGCCCGTGATGCGCGCGACAGCCAGCGCCAGCACGCGCCACTTAAGCCCGCAGCAGACGCCTTGCTGCTGGACAACTCCACGCTGGGCATCGAGGAATCGGTGCAACAGGTGATTGACTGGTGGCTGGGCCGGATGGTGTGCTCGGGCTCCTGAGTGCACCTGCAGGCCCCGAAGGCCCCGCCGGGATTTCCCCTCCCGCAGGCCCGACGGATCTTTCAACCAACCCCGCGGCCACCAGGCCGCAATGTCAAGGTCGTCATCCCCACCGACTGCGCCGTTGCCCCCACGAGCAACCCGTGTCGACGCTGAACGACCCTAGGAAACTCCATGTCTGAATCTTTTGCCGCCCTGTTCGAAGAGTCCCTCAAGCGCGCTGAAATGCGCTCGGGCGAAGTCATCACCGCCGAAGTCGTGCGCATCGAGCACAACCACGTGGTGGTCAACGCCGGACTGAAATCGGAGGCCTACGTGCCTCTGAACGAATTCAAGAACGACCAGGGCGAACTCGAAGTGCAGGTCGGCGACTTTGTCTCCGTCGCCATCGACTCCGTCGAGAACGGCTTCGGTGACACCCTGCTCTCGCGCGACAAGGCCAAGCGCCTGGCCTCCTGGATGGCCCTGGAAAAGGCCCTGGAATCCGGCGAATTTGTCACCGGCACCACCGGCAACAAGGTCAAAGGCGGCCTGAAGGTCATGGTCAACGGCATCAGCGCCTTCCTGCCGGGCTCGCTGGTCGACAGCCGTCCGACCAAGGACCTGACACCGTTCGAGAACAAGACCCTGGAATTCAAGGTCATCAAGCTCGACCGCAAGCGCAACAACGTGGTGCTGTCGCGCCGCGCCGTCGTGGAAGCCTCCATGGGCGAAGAGCGCGCCAAGCTGATGGAGACCCTCAAGGAAGGTGCCATTGTCCAGGGCGTGGTCAAGAACATCACCGAGTACGGTGCCTTCGTGGACCTGGGCGGCATCGACGGTCTGCTGCACATCACCGACATGGCCTGGCGCCGTGTCCGCCACCCGAGCGAAGTGGTGCAGGCCGGCCAGGAAATCACCGCCAAGATCCTCAAGTTCGACGTCGAGAAGCAGCGCGTCTCGCTGGGCCTCAAGCAGATGGGCGACGACCCGTGGCATGGTGTCAGCCGCCGCTACCCCCAAGGCACCCGCATGTTCGGCAAGGTCACCAACATTGCCGACTACGGTGCGTTCGTCGAACTCGAGCCTGGCATCGAAGGCCTGGTGCACGTCTCCGAAATGGACTGGACCAACAAGAATGTGGCTCCCTCCAAACTGGTGTCGCTGGGTGACGAGGTCGAGGTCATGGTGCTCGACATCGACGAAGACAAGCGCCGCATCTCCCTGGGCATGAAGCAGTGCCGTGCCAACCCCTGGCACGAGTTCGCCGAGAACACCAAGCGTGGCGACCGCGTCAAGGGCCCGATCAAGTCGATCACCGACTTCGGCGTGTTCGTGGGCCTGGCCGCAGGCATCGACGGTCTGGTGCACCTGTCCGACCTGTCCTGGAACGAGCCGGGCGAAGCGGCCGTGCGCAACTTCAAGAAGGGCCAGGAAGTCGAAGCCATCGTGCTGGCCATCGATGTCGAGCGCGAGCGCATCTCCCTGGGCATCAAGCAGCTCGACGGCGACCCGTTCAGCACCTTCGTGTCGGTCAATGACAAAGGCTCCGTGGTGACCGGCAAGGTCAAGACCGTGGACGCCAAGGGCGCTGAAATCGACCTGGGTGAAGATGTGATCGGCTACCTGCGCGCTTCGGAAATCTCCCGCGACCGCGTGGAGGACGCCCGCAACGTGCTCAAGGAAGGCGACGAAGTCACGGCTGTGGTGGTCAACGTGGATCGCAAGACCCGCAACATCCAGCTGTCGATCAAGGCCAAGGACGCTGCCGACCAGCAGGAAGCCATGGCCAGCCTGGCCCAGAACACCGGCAGCGCCGGCACCACCAGCCTGGGCGCCCTGCTGCGTGCCAAGCTGGACAACAACGGCAACAACTGACCGGCCAAGCCCTGTCGGTCGACAGCTGCGCGGTCACCGCCGCGCAGCGCGTCCGGCAGGGGCGCCCTTGCACCCATCCAGTCATGACCCGTTCCGATCTTGTCGAGGCGCTGGCTGCGCGATTTGACCAGCTCACCCACCGCGATGCCGAGGTGGCTGTCAAGGCCATTCTTGATGCGATGGGGGATGCCCTGGTCAAGGGGCACCGGATCGAAATCCGGGGATTCGGCAGTTTCTCGGTCAATCGCAGGGCTCCCCGTATCGGGCGCAACCCGCGTTCGGGCGAGAGTGTCATGATCCCCGAGAAGCGGGTCCCGCACTTCAAGCCAGGCAAAGCCCTGCGCGAGCAGGTCGACGCCCGCACGGCACAGCTGCTCGGTCGTCCCTGATCGAGGCCGCCGGCCCTGACGGCCGGCTGCGGCTTCCCCCGGTGCTGGGTACAATGCCAGCACCACACAGGGACCGCGACTTGAAATACCTGATGTGGCTGCTCAAGGCAGCCATTTTTTTCGTCCTTTTTGCCTTTGCGCTCAACAACCAGGCGCCGGTCACGCTGCACTGGTTCTTCGGCACCCAGTCGCAGGCGCCCATGGTGCTGGTGCTGTTGCTGACGCTGATGATCGGGGTTGCCCTGGGAGTGACCGTCATGCTGCCGCTGTGGTGGCGCGCGCGCAAGCTGCGAGGCGGTCCGGCATCCGGCCCGCCGGCGGACGTGCCGGCCGGTGCAGAGACTCCCGAATTGCCCGTACCGCCCATGCCGGTCCCCGATATCGAGCCGCCACCGACCTCTGGAGAGCCGCGCCGTGGACTTTGACTTCACCTGGCTGCTCTGGGGTCTTCCCCTGGCCTTTGGCCTGGGCTGGGTCGCTTCGCGGCTGGACATGCGCCAGTGGCGGATCGAATCCCGCCAGGCGCCCAAAGCGTATTTCAGGGGGCTGAACCACCTGCTCAATGAACAGCAGGACCAGGCGATCGACGCCTTCATCGAGGCCGTGCAGGGCGATCCGGATACCGCCGAGCTGCACTTTGCCTTGGGCAACCTGTTCCGTCGGCGCGGTGATTACGACCGGGCGGTGCGGGTGCATGAGCACCTCCTGTCTCGGGCCGACCTCAACCGCAAGGACAGGGACCGCGCCCAGCACGCCCTGGCCCTCGATTTTCTGAAGGCCGGCCTGCTGGATCGCGCCGAAACGGCCCTGCTTAAGCTGCAGGACTCCGCCTTCGGCGCCGAGGCCCTGCTGGCCCTGCTGGCCATTTATGAACGTTCGCGGGACTGGACCCAGGCCAAAGCCATTGCCATGCGTCTGGACGACGTGGAGCAAGGCAGTTTCTCGACCCGGATTGCCCACCATCTGTGCGAAGAAGCCGAGCAAGCCCAACGAACGGGGGATTCCGCTCTCGCCCGGCAGAAGCTGGAGGAGGCCGTGAGCCGGGCGCCCCAGCTGGCACGGGGCTGGATGGCCCTCTCGGCCCTGCTCGCACAGGGCGGCGACGGGTCTGGGGCTTTTGACGCCCTGGTCCGGCTGTCTGCTCATGCCCCTCAGGCCATGCCGCTGGCGGCAGGCACGATGGCCGATCTGGCACGGCAGACAGGCCGCGAGGCGGAAGCTCTGCAGTTGCTGGAAAGCGGTGATGCCCGCGCGCCGTCGATCGACGTCACCGAAGCCCTGGCCCGGCTGGCCCGGGATCCGGTGCAGGCCCGTGACCGCTACCTGCGACACCTGGAGCGTGAAAAGTCGCTGGTGGTGGCCACGCACTGGCTCAAGGACGAGCCACTGGGGGACCCGAAAGCCAAGGAGCGCGTGCAGGCTGCCCTGGAACAGGCCAGCGCCCCGATGCGGCGTTACCGTTGCGCGGCTTGCGGGTTCGAGGCCCGCCAGCATTTCTGGCAATGCCCCGGCTGCCAGGCCTGGGACAGCTACCCGGCGCGGCGGGTGGAAGAGATCTGACCCACCCCCGCGCCGCACCTTCGGTGCGTCACCCCCTCAAGGGGGCGACACCAGCGGCCCGGCAAAGCCGGTTCCGCGGTGTCCTGGACTGGGCATCGTCGCGCTCGGCGCATCCCGCCTTTGTGGGAGTTGGCTGCACGCGAATCATTCAGGCGTTCCGTAGCCGCCTCCGCCGGGGGTGTGGATCTCGAAGATGGCGTCCACTTCCATTTCGGCCTGGCCGATGTGGGCGAGTTCTTCGATCTGGCCGCTGGCCCGCACGACACGGTTGATGCCGGGTGCCCCAGCCTGGCCGCCGGCCATGCCGAAGGCGGGGTGGAGGCGGCCGTTGGACAGGATACTGGCGGTCATTGGCTCCAGGAAGCGGACACGTCGCACTCCCCCGTCCCCGCCGCGCCAGCGCCCTGCACCGCCCGAGCCCTTTCGGATTTCGTAGCTTTCCAGCCGCACCGGGAAGCGGAACTCCAGCACCTCAGGGTCGGTCAGGCGCGAGTTGGTCATGTGGGTCTGGACCACACTTGTCCCGTTGAAGCCCCCCGTCAATGTGCCGTGGGCATCAAACTCGCCACCGGCACCGCTGCCGCCCGAGATGGTTTCGTAGTACTGGTACCGTTCGTTGCCGAAAGTGAAGTTGTTCATGGTCGGCTGCGACCCGGCCATCACCCCCAGCGCACCGAACAGGGCGTTGGTGATGCAGGTCGAGGTTTCCACATTGCCCGCCACCACCGAGGCCGGCGGGTTGGGGTTGAGCATGGACCCGGGCGGAATGATGACTTGCAGGGGCTTGAGGCATCCGGCATTGAGCGGAATGTCGTCGTCCACCAGCGAGCGGAACACATAGAGGACCGCAGCCATGCACACCGCGGTGGGCGCGTTGAAGTTGTTGCTCTGCTGGGGCGAGGTGCCGGTGAAGTCGATGGTGGCGCTTCGGCTGGCCGCGTCGACCCGGATGGCCACGCGGATCTGCGCCCCGTTGTCCAGCGGCAGGGTGAACTCCCCGTCCTTGAGCCGGGTGATGACACGGCGCACCGACTCTTCCGCGTTGTCCTGCACATGCCGCATGTAGGCCTGAACCACATCCAGTCCGTACTGTTCGACCATGCGGCGCAGTTCCTGCACGCCTTTCTCGTTGGCCGCGATCTGGGCCTTCAGATCGGCCAGGTTCTGCTGCGGGTTGCGCGAGGGGTAGGCGCCGGAGGCCAGCAAGCCCAGGATGGCCTCCTCCTGCAGCACGCCCCGGTCGACCAGCTTGACGTTGTTGATCTGCACGCCCTCTTCCTCGATGCGGGTGGAGAACGGGGGCATGGAGCCGGGCGTGCTGCCGCCGATGTCGGCGTGGTGCCCCCGGCTGCCGACATAGAACATGGGATGGTCGTGGTCGGCCAGGTACACCGGGGTGATGACCGTGACGTCGGGCAGGTGGGTGCCACCATGGTAAGGGTCGTTGAGCACATAGACGTCGCCCGGCTGCATGCGGCCCACGTTTTCGCGGATGACGGTCTTGATGCTCTCGCCCATGCTGCCCAGGTGCACCGGCATGTGGGGGGCGTTGGCGATCAGGTTGCCTTCGGCATCGAACAGGGCGCAGGAGAAGTCCAGACGCTCCTTGATGTTGACCGAGTAGGCGGTGTTCTGCAGTTGCAGTCCCATCTGCTCGGCAATGTTCATGAACAGGTTGTTGAACACCTCCAGCAGCACCGGGTCGACCTGGGTGCCGGCGGCGTGACGCACCACCCGGGGCACGCGGCGCTCCAGCACCAAGTGGTCGAATTCGGTGAGTTCGGCCTCCCACCCGGGCTCGACCACAGTGGTGGCGTTCTTCTCGGCAATGACGGCCGGGCCGGGCAGTCGGTCACCCGGTCGCATGTCCTCGCGCACCACCAGGGCGGCGTCCAGCCAGCGCCCCTCGCCGTACATGCGCACCGTCTCTCGGCGCGGCACCTCGCGCGGCTCGTGCAGCGGCAGGCGGGGTTCGGCCGGCGCGTCACCGGCGACCACCGCCTCGACCGAGACCGCCTCGACCATCAGCCGCTTGCCCTGCATCAGGAAGGCGAAGCGCTGGCGATAGGCATGCTCGAAGGCGGTGCGGATCTGCCCGGCGTCTCCGAACGGCACCACCAGGGCCGAGTCGCTGCCTTCGTAGCGCACATGCACGCGACGCAGCACCTGCACCGCCGAGCGGCTGACTTGCTGGCGTTGCAGATCCTGCGCGGCCGCCTCGGCCAGCTGGTCCAGGGTCGTCCCGACGACGGCCAGCGCCTCGGCCGTCAGCGGCGCCTCGACCGCCTGCTCCCGGATCACGTTCTGGTCGGCCAGGCCCATGCCGTAGGCACTGAGCACCCCGGCCAGCGGGTGCACAAGGACGCGGCTCATACCCAGGGCGTCCGCCACCAGGCAGGCATGCTGACCGCCGGCCCCGCCGAAGCACTGCAAGGTGTAGCGGGTGACGTCATAGCCACGGGCGACCGAGATTTTCTTGATCGCGTTGGCCATCTGCTGCACCGCAATCTGCAGGAAACCTTCGGCCACCTCCTCGGCATTGCGTCCGACCTGGGCAGCCAGCGCGGCAAAGCGCGCGCGCACCACCGCGGCATCAAGCGCCTCGTCGGCCCCAGGCCCGAACACGCGCGGAAAGTGGGCCGGCTGGATCTTGCCGAGCATGACATTGGCGTCGGTGACAGCCAGCGGTCCGCCGCGGCGGTAGCTGGCCGGCCCGGGGTTGGCGCCGGCGCTCTCCGGCCCGACCCGGAAACGCGATCCGTCGAAACTCAGGATGGAGCCGCCCCCTGCAGCGACGGTGTGGATGCTCATCATGGGTGCGCGCATGCGCACGCCGGCCACCTGGGTCTCGAACTCGCGCTCGAAAGCGCCCGCAAAGTGCGACACGTCGGTGGAAGTGCCTCCCATGTCGAAACCGATCACCTTGTCGTGTCCGGCCAGGCCCGCGGTTCGGGCCATGCCGACGATGCCCCCGGCCGGACCGGAGAGGATGGCGTCCTTGCCCTGGAACACCTGCGCGTCGGTGAGTCCGCCGGAGGACTGCATGAAGAACAGCTTCACGCCCGGCATCTCGGCCGCCACTTGCTCGACATAGCGGCGCAGGATGGGAGAGAGATAGGCGTCGACCACCGTGGTGT
>CALMYH010000004.1 GCA_937873395.1 uncultured Burkholderiales bacterium | reverse complement strand
TTGGTGGGCGGTGCAGGGTTCGAACCTGCGACCCCTGCCGTGTGAAGGCAGTGCTCTACCGCTGAGCTAACCGCCCGGAAAACAGCCCGATCTGGCGATCAAGCTGTTCTCTCGGAAGCCTCAAATTATAGCCTGCTTTCCAGGCTGATTTATTTGGCCATCGATTTTTTTGGTGTCAGGCGGCCTGGCGCCAGACAAGACGGCCTTTGCTGGCCTTGGCGATCTCGGCCAGCACCGCCTCGTGGGCCTGTGCTTCCTGTTCGTTGGCCAGCAGCACCGGCAACTCGAACCGGCTCAGGTCCAGCAAGAGCGTTTCACCGCCCTGTCCCTCGGCCGCGTCCATGTCCATGATCAGGGCGTCCTGGCCACGGGTCATGTTGATGTAGACATCGGCCAGCAACTCCGCATCGAGCAGGGCCCCGTGCAGGGTGCGCCCCGAGTTGTCGACGCCCAGGCGGTCGCACAGGGCGTCCAGGCCGTTGCGCTTGCCGGGAAACTGCTCCTTGGCCATCACCAGGCTGTCGATCACACCCGACACCACCGAGGTGATGGGCGGCCGACCCAGCAACTCCAGCTCCTTGTTGAGAAAGCCGATGTCGAACGGCGCGTTGTGGATGATCAGCTCGGCCCCTTCCAGGTAGGCCAGCAGCTCGTCGGCGATCTGGGAAAACCTGGGTTTGTCGCGCAGGAACTCGTTGCTGATGCCGTGCACCTTGAGCGCGTCCTCGTGGCTGTCCCGTTCCGGGTTGATGTAGTGGTGCAGGTTGTGGCCGGTGAGCTTGCGGTGGAGCAACTCGACGCAGCCGATCTCGATGATGCGGTCGCCGTTTTCGGCCGACAGGCCGGTGGTTTCGGTGTCCAGGACGATCTGGCGCATGCAGGTTCCTTCAGTCTTGCCCGTCGAAGGCGGCCATCAGTGGTTCTCGCGCGCGTGGTTGATGGTGTAGCGCGGGATCTCGATGGTGATGTCCTGCTGGGAAAGGATGGCCTGGCAGGACAGCCGCGACTGGGGCTCCAGTCCCCAGGCCCGGTCGAGCAGGTCTTCCTCGGTCTCGTCGAGCTCGCCCAGGCTGTCGAATCCGTCCCGGACGATGACGTGGCAGGTGGTGCAGGCACAACTCATGTCACAGGCGTGCTCGATGGCGACGCCGTTCTCCAGCAAGGCCTCACAAACGGAAGTGCCGGCAGGTGCCCGGACTTCGGTGCCCTGGGGACAGAGTTCGGGATGCGGGAGTATCTTGATGGTGGGCATGGAGATCAGACTTCTTCAATCTTGCGGCCGGCCAGCGCCTGCTGGATACCGCGGTTCATGCGCTGGGCCGCAAAGGCTTCGGTGCCTTTGGCCAGGGCTTCGGTGGCCGCTTCGATCGCACCGGCTTCGGACTGTGGGTCGGCCGCCACCGACTGCAGCGAGGTGATGAGGGCTTCGATGTCGGCGCGTTCGGCGGGGGCCAGCAGATCGCCATCGGCCTTGAGCGCGCTCCGGGTCGCCAGGACCAGGCGGTCGGCATCGACCCTGGCCTCTACCCGCGCGCGGGCCTGCATGTCCTCCTGGGCGGTGGAGAAACTGTCCTGCAGCATGGCCGCAATCTGTTCATCGGACAGGCCATAGGCGGGCTTGACGTCGATGCGGGCCTCAACGCCTGAGTTCTGCTCGCGCGCGCTCACCGCCAGCAGGCCGTCGGCATCGACCGTGAAAGTCACACGGATGCGCGCGGCACCGGCGGCCATGGGGGGAATGCCCCGCAGCGTGAAACGCGCCAGGCTGCGGCAGTCGGCCACCAGGTCGCGCTCGCCCTGCACCACGTGCAGCGACAGGGCCGTCTGGCCGTCCTGGTAGGTGGTGAAATCCTGGGCGCGGGCGGTGGGGATGGTGCTGTTGCGCGGCACGATGCGCTCGACCAGCCCGCCCATCGTCTCGATGCCCAGGGACAGCGGAATCACGTCCAGCAGCAGCAGATCGCCGTCCTTGCTGTTGCCGGCCAGGGCGTTGGCCTGGATCGCGGCACCCAGCGCCACCACTTCGTCGGGATTGAGGTTGACCAGGGGCTCGCGGCCGAAGAATTCGCCCACGGTCCGACGGACCACCGGCATGCGGGTGGAGCCGCCCACCATGACCACGCCCTGCACTTCTTCCTTGTCGACGCCGGCATCGCGCAGCACCTTGCGGACCGCGGCCATGGTTCGACCGGTCAACCCGGCCGTGCAGGCTTCGAAGTCTTCGCGCCGCACCGCCTGTTCGATGATGCGCCCATCGACCTCGGTACGGAAGCTGGCCGCGTCGTGAGAGGTCAGCTGCTCCTTCACGCGACGTGCCTCGCGGTGCAGGGCGGCGCGTTCGGCGGCATCCTGCACCGGTCCCAGGCCGGCCTGCTGCAACACCCAGGCGGCGAGCGCCTGGTCGTAGTCGTCACCGCCCAGGGCCGAGTCACCGCCGGTGGCCATGACCTCGAACACACCACGGGTCAGGCGCAGGATGGAGATGTCGAAGGTGCCGCCGCCCAGGTCGTAGATGGCATAGACCCCTTCGCTGCCATTGTCCAGGCCGTAGGCGATGGCGGCAGCGGTCGGCTCATTGATCAGTCGCAACACGTTGATGCCGGCCAGTTGAGCGGCGTCCTTGGTGGCCTGGCGCTGGGCGTCGTCGAAATAGGCCGGCACGGTGATCACGGCACCGTGCAGCTCATCGTCGAAGCTGTCTTCGGCGCGGAAACGCAGGGTCGCCAGGATCTCGGCGCTGACTTCCATGGGCGTCTTGCGCCCGGCCACAGTGTCGACCACGGCCATGCCCTGGTCGTCAACCACGGCGTAAGACAGCTTCTCCACATCGGCCACCTGGTCTCGGCGGCGGCCCATCAGGCGTTTGGCCGAACTGATGGTGTTGGCCGGATCCCCCACCTGCGCAGCCAGTGCCTCGAAGCCGATCTGTCGCCCGGTGCCGCCCTGCTTCGGATCAAGGTAGCGCACCACGCTGGGCAGAATGGTGCGGCCCTGAAGGTCGGGCAGGCATTCGGGCACGCCGTGGCGCACGGCGGCCACCAGTGAATGGGTGGTGCCCAGGTCGATGCCCACAGCCACCCGCCGCTGGTGCGGATCAAGGGACTGGCCGGGTTCGGAAATCTGCAGAAGCGCCATGAGCGGGTGAGGTCGAGCGGTGGAACAACCGCCTATTGTCCCAGCTGTTCAAGGCGGCCATCCACGTCCTTGGCAAAACGCTCAACGAACATGAGGGCTCTGACCTGGGCGGCCATGGCGGACCAGTCCTGCTGTTCATCGGCCAGGTGCTGCAGGTCGGCCAGCATGCGACGCCGCATGGCCGCCACGTCATCGGCCAGGTCCTCGACGGCACTGGGGGACGATGCCGACTCCAGTGCCTCCCGCCATTCCATTTGCTGCATCAGGAAGGCCGCCGGCATCGCGGTGTTGTTCTCGGCCTGGATGGGTGCGCCGTGCAGTTCGCACAAATAAGAAGCCCGCTGCAGCGGGTCTTTCAGGCGCTGGTAGGCCTCGTTGATGCGGACCGACCACTGCATGGCCTGGCGCTGGGTCTGGGCATCGGCAGCGGCATGCCGGTCCGGGTGCACCTCGCGCTGCAGGGCTTTCCAGCGCTCGTCCAGGTGCTGGCGATCCAGCGCAAAGGTCACCGGCAGTTGAAACAGCTCGAAATCGTTCGTTTGGAGGTTCATCGATCCGATCAGACCCGAAAGCTCTCTCCGCAGCCGCAACGGTCGCGTTCGTTCGGGTTGTTGAAACGAAACCCCTCGTTCAGGCCCTCCCGCACAAAATCGAGCTGGGTGCCGTCGATGTAGGCGAGGCTCTTGGGGTCGACCAGCACCTTGACGCCGTTTTCCTCGAACACCACATCTTCGGGCGCGATTTCGTCGGCGTACTCCAGCTTGTAGGCCAGGCCGGAGCAGCCGGTGGTCTTGACGCCCAGGCGAACACCGACACCCTTGCCGCGTTTGGCCAGGTATCGGGTGACATGCCGCGCGGCGGCTTCGGAAATGGTGACTGACATGCTATTGAACCGTTGGCGCCGCCATGAAGTGGCGCGGGGCCTTTTCAATTCGTGTGTTTCTTGCGGTAGTCGTCCACCGCGGCCTTGATGGCGTCTTCGGCCAGGATCGAGCAGTGGATCTTGACCGGCGGCAGCGCCAGTTCCTCGGCAATCTCGCTGTTCTTGAGCGCAGCCGCTTCATCCAGCGTCTTGCCCTTGACCCACTCGGTCACCAGGGAGCTCGAGGCGATGGCGGAGCCGCAGCCATAGGTCTTGAAGCGCGCGTCCTCGATGACGCCGGTCTGCGGGTTCACCTTGATCTGCAGCTTCATGACGTCACCGCAGGCGGGTGCGCCCACCATGCCGGTGCCGACCGCATCGTCATTCTTGTCGAACGATCCGACGTTGCGGGGGTTTTCGTAGTGGTCAACGACTTTTTCAGAATAGGCCATGTTGATGCTCCTTCAAACGCTCAGTGGGCCGCCCACTGAATGGTGGACAGGTCGATGCCGTCCTTGTACATCTCCCACAAGGGAGAAAGCTCGCGCAGCTTGGCGACGTTTTCCTTGATGGTGCCGATCGCGTAATCGATCTCTTCCTCGGTCGTCCAGCGCCCGATGGTCATGCGCAGGCTGCTGTGCGCCAGTTCGTCGCTGCGGCCCAGCGCGCGCAGCACATAGCTGGGCTCCAGGCTGGCCGAGGTGCAGGCCGAGCCCGAGGACACGGCGATGCCCTTGATGCCCATGATGAGCGACTCGCCCTCGACGTAGTTGAAGCTCATGTTGAGGTTGTGCGGCACGCGCTGCGTCTCGTGACCGTTGATGAACACTTCCTCGATGTCCTTCAGGCCGTTGAGCAGGCGGTCGTGCAGGGCACGGATGCGCTGGTTCTCGGCGTGCATCTCTTCCTTCGCGATGCGGTAGGCCTCGCCCATGCCCACGCACTGGTGCGTGGGCAGCGTGCCCGAGCGCATGCCACGCTCGTGGCCACCGCCGTGCATTTGGGCTTCGATGCGCACGCGCGGCTTCCGGCGCACGAACAGGGCACCGATGCCTTTGGGACCGTAAGTCTTGTGGGCCGTCAGGCTCATCAGGTCCACCGGCAGTGTCTTGAGGTCGATATCGACACGACCGGTGGCCTGCGCGGCGTCCACATGGAAGATCACGCCCTTTTCGCGGCAGACGGCACCGATGGCGGCGATATCCTGGATCACTCCGATCTCGTTGTTGACGAACATGACCGAGGCCAGGATGGTGTCGGGCCGGATGGCGGCCTTGAAGGCCTCCAGGTCGACCAGGCCGTCGGCCTGCACGTCCAGGTAGGTGACGTCAAAACCCTGGCGCTCCAGCTCGCGCATCGTGTCCAGCACGGCCTTGTGCTCGGTCCTGACGGTGATCAGGTGCTTGCCCTTGCCTTTGTAGAAATGGGCCGCGCCCTTGAGCGCCAGGTTGTTGGACTCGGTGGCGCCGCTGGTCCATACGATCTCGCGCGGGTCGGCTCCGATCAGGTCAGCCACCTGTTCGCGCGCGGTCTCGACCGCCTTTTCGGCCTCCCAGCCCCAGGCATGGCTGCGCGAGGCGGGGTTGCCGAAGTGTTCACGCAACCAGGGGATCATGGCATCCACCACCCGCGGGTCGCAGGGATTGGTGGCGCTGTAGTCCATGTAGATGGGGAAGTGGGGCGTGCTCATGGCTGGCTCAGGTTGGCTGGCGTTGCTTGTTCAGAAGAAACGAACCGCTGACATCACCGCTTCGGCGCTGGCAGCGGGCATCGTCATTTGGAGAGGCTGACTCCACCCAGGGCAAATACCGAATTGGGCGCGTTCACCCGAATCGGCTTGACCACCGGTGCACTGGAGATGGCCCGCTTGATCACCGGCACGTTCTCGACCACCACGCCTTTCGACAGCTGCTCGTCCACCAGGGACTGCAGGGAGACGGAGTCGAGGAAGTCGACCATGCGGGCATTGAGCTGGGCCCACAGCTCGTGGGTCATGCAGCGCTGGCCTTCACCCAGGCAGTTCTCCTTGCCACCACACTGGGTGGCGTCGATCGGTTCGTCGACCGACACGATGATGTCGGCAACGGTGATGTCGGCCGCCTTGCGACCCAGGGTGTAGCCTCCCCCGGGCCCGCGGGTCGACTCGACCAGTTCGTGGCGACGCAGCTTGCCGAACAGCTGTTCCAGGTAGGACAGCGAAATCTGCTGGCGCTGGCTGATGGCGGCCAGCGTGACAGGCCCGTTGTTCTGGCGCAGGGCCAGATCGATCATGGCGGTGACCGCAAAGCGGCCTTTGGTCGTGAGGCGCATCTCAAGCTCCTTGTTCGATGGCTTGACTGTCTGGTTGCGCAAGATTCGGCTGCCCGAGCCTTGCCCCTGCTCCGCCCCCCCCGGCCCTGCAGGCCGATCATCGAAGGCTTTCCCGACTGTTTTCGTCGAGTATAACGTAAAAGCCTAGTGATTTGATCGGCATTATACGCGGAAAATGGGGTGTTTGTCTAGGACAAATAGAAGAAAAGGCCGATCAAGCGCAGACCCTGGCCGCACGACACGGTGACCAACCCGGCCCGAGGCCGCTGCCTTCAAGCCGAAGGAAAGCGAAAGCTGACCACCGTGCCCGGGCGACCGTCAAGAAATTCCACCTGGGCACCGATCTCGCCGGCCCGAAGCCGGATGTTCCGCAGGCCCCGCCCCGTCAATGGCAAGGAACGATCCCGGCCTCCACCCAGGCCGATCCCGTTGTCCGCCACACTCAGCACGACCCAGCGCCCCTCCTGCCAGGTCCGCACCACGACCCGGTCGGCCCGGGCATGCTTGAGCACATTGGCAATGATCTCCTGCAGGCAGCGGAACAGATGCATCACGCCGGACGCCTCCAGGCCGGGCACGGGCGGCACCTCCTGAACCTGCCACTCCAGTTCAATGCCGGCAGCGGCCAGCGCAGGCGCGATGCGCTGGCGCCAAGTGCCCAGAATGGTGGGCAGATCACCGTCCATGGGTTCCAGCGAGTCGAGGGTCAGGCGCAGATCGTCCAGCGCGTGATGCAGCATGCGTTCAACCGCGGCCGCATCGACACCGGCCCCGGCGTGACGCACCAGATTGAGCGTCTGGACCAGCTGGCTGCCCAGGCCGTCGTGCATGTCCCGGGTGATCCGCCGGCGTTCGGCCTCCCGGACCTGCTGGTGCTCGACTTCGCGCAGGCGTTCATACACGGAGTGAAATTCGGCTTCCCTTTCCGCCACCCGGCGCGCCAGCTCCTGATTGAGCCGCTCGGTCTGTGCCAGCGTATCTCCGGCACGCCTGACCATGACACCGGCCATGGCCAGCATGAGCACCAGACTGCCCGCCGTCATCCAGCGGATATCGACGTCGCCTGGCAGTCCCATCTGGACCACCAGATAATCGCGCAGCCCCGTCACCAGGGTGGCGACTCCCACCACCACCATCAGCCGCTGGCCGGGATCCAGCCCCCAGCGGGCCCGGTGAATCACCTTGCCCAGCGAGAGCACGCAGACCAGCACGATCACACCGGTCCAGATGCGGTACAGGTCGTAGTCGCCGATCCAGGCCTGGACCAGAAGCCAGACGGGCCCGACGGCCATCATCAGCAGCACCGTGCGCCGCACCAGCCCCTGCCGGAAGCCGAACAGCTCGGAAATGAACAGGTAGAGCAAGCCGCAATACCAGGTGAAGCTGAGCTTGTGCAGGAAATCCCAGAACACGAAAGGCCCCGGCAGCAACACAGGCGTCGAGAGAACCAACCGGGGGGCCAGCACCAGCAGGCCGGCGGCCAGCAGGCCGATCAGCCGCTCACGTCCACGCAACCACACCATCATGGCCATCAATCCCAGCATGAAGGCCGAGGCCGCCACCATCCAGGTGAGTTCGACCTGCCACCAGGACAGCCAGCGCTGCCGGGCCTGCAAGGTGTCGGCCGGCCCCGCCCAGACCACGCCGAGCCCGGCAATCCTGAGGCGTTCGCCCTGCAACTCGATGTCGATGAGGTTGTCACCCCAGACCGGTCGGAGCAAAGCCGCAGGCAAGACCACCATCTGCGCCTGACTGGCGGCATCGAAATACACAGGCCGTTGCGGCCACATGGCCGCGCTGAGCAACTGCCCATTGAGAAGAACGCGGTATCGGACCCCGGCACGGGGCATCAGCAAGCCAATCTGAGTACCGCCGTCGGCGACGGCCTGCAGCTCGGCTGGCAACTGGAGCCGGTAAGTCACGGTTCGGCCAGGGGCACTCCAACCGTCGTCCCACAGGTGCGGCAAGGCCCTCAGCGGGGCGTCCGAGCGGCCTTGCGCCTGCACGGGCACCTGTGCCCGCTCGATCGGCCAGGCACCCGGCACCGCGACCCCCCGCGTGACCCAGGCCAGCATGGACAGAAGCACGAACAGCAGCGCGGCCGCCCAGACATGACTGGGTATCGAGAGGAACCGGGCCGACCAGGCAGTTAGCGCCATCAGAGCAGGCCGCGTTCCTGGGCCACCCGCACCACCTGAACGCGGCTGTGCACCGACAGTTTGCGGTACAGGTTCTTGATGTGGGTGCCCACCGTGGCCGGTGAAATGCAGAGCTGTTCGGCAATCTCGCGATTCACGTACCCCCGGGCCACCAAGCGGAGCACCTCGGCCTCCCGATCTGACAGGCTGACCGATTCGGGTACGGACGAAAGCGGTTCACCGGGATGATCCGGGGCCGCCTTGAAGTGCCGCAGCAGCATCCGCGCCAGAAGGGGCGAAATGGGGGCACCGCCATGGCGGATCTGCTCGATGGCATTGAGCAGATCATCGACACTGCAACCCTTGAGCACATAACCCGTTGCACCTGCCTGCAACGCGCCGACCAGCCGGGACTCCTCCCCGAACACGGTGAACACCAGCAACTCTGCGGACGGAACCTGGCTGGCCAGCCATTGGAGCACCTCCTCGCCACGACCGTCAGGCAAGGCCAGATCGACCAGATACACATCGGCCGCTGCCTGGACGGCCATATCCCGCGCCTGCGACACCGAGTCCGCGTGCCCGACCAGACGCCATTGCGGTCGCCAGACCAGGGCATCGCGCACAAAACGCACGATGGAGGGGTCGTCCTCGATGAGGAAGATGCGCGTGAGTGGGGGTGCACCGTCCCGATCGGTGCGCTCGCTCGATGTGATCATGCCCTGACGATTGTTCTGTTCTTTTCCGGATCTGCGCAGGACACGAGGGTCCTGGCACGCACCGCGATTGTGCGCGAGCACCCGGGGCTCCTCGAACCTGCGAACGGCATCGGGTCAACCGCCTGTCGACCGGGCAGCATCCGCGGTCCGTTCAGGCCACGTGGTCCAGACCCGGCGCGCCGAGCACCCGCTCCTTGAGCCGGTGCAGCTGGTCGCGCACCTGCGCCGCCTTCTCGAACTCCAGGTTGCGGGCGTGCTCCATCATCAGCTTCTCCAACCGCTTGATCTCGCGCGCCAGGTCCTTCTCGCTCATGGCGTCGGTCTGTTCGCGCGCCGCCGCCTCGCTGGCCAGGCGGTCGGCTTCCTTGCCGGCCTTTTCGCTGTAGACGCCGTCGATCAGGTCCTTGACCCGCTTGTTCAGGGCCTTGGGCGTGATGCCGTTCGCGGCGTTGAAGGCCTGCTGTTTGGCCCGGCGCCGCTCGGTCTCGTCGATGGCGCGCTTCATCGAGTCGGTGATGCGGTCGGCGTACAGGATGGCCCGACCGTTGAGGTTGCGGGCCGCTCGGCCGATGGTCTGGATCAGGCTGCGTTCGGCGCGCAGGAAACCTTCCTTGTCCGCGTCCAGAATGGCGACCAGTGACACCTCGGGAATGTCCAGGCCTTCGCGCAGCAGGTTGATGCCCACCAGCACGTCGAAGGCACCCAGGCGCAGGTCGCGGATGATCTCGACCCGTTCGACCGTGTCCACGTCGCTGTGCAGGTAGCGCACCTTGACACCGTTTTCCGTCAGGTAGTCGGTCAGCTGCTCGGCCATGCGCTTGGTCAGCGTGGTGATGAGCACCCGCTCGCCGGCTTCGACCCGGATGCGGATTTCCTGCAGCACGTCGTCGACCTGGTGCGTGGCCGGGCGCACTTCGATCTCGGGGTCCACCAGGCCGGTGGGCCGCACCACCTGCTCGACCACCTTGCCGGCGTGCTGCTTTTCGTAGTCGGCCGGTGTCGCCGAGACGAAGATGCACTGGCGCATGCGCGCCTCGAACTCTTCGAACTTCAGCGGCCGGTTGTCCAGCGCGCTGGGCAGCCGAAAGCCGTACTCGACCAGCGTGGTCTTGCGCTGGCGGTCGCCGTTGTACATGGCGTTGAGCTGGCCGATCATCTGGTGGCTCTCGTCCAGGAACATGATGGCGTCGCGCGGCAGGTAGTCGGTCAGCGTCGCCGGCGGCTCACCCGGCAGGGAACCGGCCAGATGACGCGAATAGTTCTCGATGCCCTTGCAGTGCCCCACCTCGCTGAGCATTTCCAGGTCGAAGCGGGTGCGCTGCTCCAGCCGCTGGGCCTCAACCAGCTTGCCCATCCCGACCAGTTCCTTCAGGCGCTGCGCCAGCTCGACCTTGATGGATTCGACCGCAGCGAGCACCTGCTCGCGCGGCGTGACATAGTGGCTGCTGGGAAACACCGTGAAGCGCGGGATTTTCTGGCGGACCCGGCCGGTCAGGGGGTCGAACAGCTGCAGGCTCTCGATCTCGTCGTCGAACAGCTCGATGCGGATCGCCATCTCGGAGTGTTCGGCCGGGAACACGTCGATGGTGTCGCCGCGCACGCGAAACTTGCCGCGGGAGAAGTCCTGTTCGTTGCGCGTGTACTGCATGCGCACCAGCTGGGCGATCAGGTCGCGCTGGCCCGCCTTGTCGCCCACGCGCAGCGTCATCACCATCTGGTGGTAGCTCTCGGGCTTGCCGATGCCGTAGATGGCGGAGACCGTGGCAACGATCACCACATCGCGCCGTTCCAGGATGCTCTTGGTGCAACTCAGGCGCATCTGCTCGATGTGCTCGTTGATGGCGCTGTCCTTCTCGATGAACAGGTCGCGCTGCGGCACATAGGCCTCGGGCTGGTAGTAGTCGTAGTAGCTGACGAAATACTCGACCGCGTTCTTGGGGAAGAACTCGCGGAATTCGCTGTAGAGCTGGGCCGCCAGCGTCTTGTTGGGCGCGAACACGATGGCTGGCCGCCCGATGCGGGCGATCACGTTGGCCATGGTGAAGGTCTTGCCCGAACCGGTCACACCCAGCAGGGTCTGGAACACCTCGCCATCCTCGATGCCCTCGACCAGGCCCGCAATGGCCGTGGGCTGGTCACCCGCCGGCGGATAGGGCTGGAACAGCTCGAAGGGGGAGCCCGGGAAACGAACAAAATTCCCGTCGATGGGGGTTTCGGTACCCACTGCCTGCAGCGGCTGGGCAGTGCCGATCGGGACGGGGGAAGTCGGAAGACGTGCCATCGATCGATTGTGCCGGATGCCGACCCGATCCGATGGTCAAGGGCGCGATGCTGGAGTCAGTCGAGCCGGATCTCGTAACCACCTTCGTCCAGATGGCGGTGCGGGCCAAAAACCGCT
Source organism: uncultured Burkholderiales bacterium (assembly GCA_937873395.1). GTDB lineage: Bacteria > Pseudomonadota > Gammaproteobacteria > Burkholderiales > Burkholderiaceae_C > Hydrogenophaga. The sequence goes on along the minus strand of CALMYH010000004.1, from coordinate 19,950 downwards.
TCCAGGGCAGCCGATTCGGCCTGCTGCCACAGCTCCAGCACGGTGCGTTCATCCATGGTGAGTGCCTCGAGGTCGGGCTCGGGACCGTGTTGGGTCCGGATACGTTGCACCGCCAGCCAGACCGGCGCCACCAGAGCCGGGTCACCCAGCCCGTCTTCCAGCACGCGGCAAAACCGGCGCTCGGCCTGAAGGCGGGCCTGCGGGCTGTCGCCATCGGGCGTGTGCAGGGTCAGGGTGTAGCTCATGGTCGGTCGGCGCGTTGCACAATGGGCCATTTTGCACCGCCCATGACGCCCCGTCCCCACCGCCACACGCCCGACCGCGACGAGATCACGGCCCTGCCCGCCTTCGAGCGGCTGGGCCTGGAGCACATCGTGCGGGTGGACGACGAGGGCGGCGCCCGGACAGCGGCCCTGGCCTTGGCGGCCCACCCGGTCTGGGGTTTCGACACCGAAAGCAAGCCCACCTTCGTGCGCGATCAGGCATCGGACGGTCCCCATGTGGTGCAGCTGGCCACGGCTCAGCAGGCCTGGGTGTTCCAGCTGCACGACCCCGGCTGCCGGGCACTGGTGGCCGCCATGCTGGCCGACCCCGGACATGTCAAGGCGGGCTTCGGACTGGGGGACGACCACAAGCGCATCGTGGCCAAGCTGGGGGTGCAGCCTGCCGGCGTGCTGGACCTCAACCACGTCTTTCGGCGGCTGGGTTACCGCAAGGACATCGGCGTCAAGGCGGCGGTGGCGGTGATGTTCGGCCAGAGCTTTGCCAAATCGAAGAAGGCGGCCACCTCCAACTGGGCGGCCCGGCAGCTGAGCCCGGGGCAGCTGGTTTACGCCGCCAACGACGCCTGGGCGGCGGCCCGGGTCCATGGCGCCCTGGTGGCCTCCGGGCAGATCAGCTGACGCCCGGGAGGCCCTCGGCCACGAAGTGGGGACTTTCCCAACCGGGTTTGCCATACCGCAAGGGCGCCCCGTCCAGCCCGAACACCCTGCCCCCGGCCCCTTCAAGCACCGCCTGCCCCGCCGCGATGTCCCACTCCATGGTGCGGCCCAGACGCGGGTAGAGATCGGCCTGTCCCTCGGCGATCAGACAGAACTTGAGCGAAGAGCCGGCAGCGCGGCGCTCCCGGATCAACCGGTCTCCCAGCCAGGCGTTGACCGCGGCATCGTCGTTGTGTGAGCGGCTGCACAGCAGGGTCAGGCCTTCGGCAGGGGGCACGCGGCAGCGGATGGCCTCCCACCCACCGGCTCCGACACGCCAGGCGCCCAAACCCGGGCCGCCGGTGTACAGCACCCCGGCCGCCGGCGCCAGCACGGCACCCAGCACCGGCCGGCCGTCCTCGATCAGGGCCACATTCACCGTGAACTCTCCGTTGCGGCCCACAAACTCGCGCGTTCCGTCGAGTGGATCGACCAGCCAGAAACGCCGCCCCACCTTCGCCTGTGCACCGGCCGCCACCGCCTCTTCGCCCACCACCGGGACATCGGGCCAGCCGGTCTGCAGCTCGGCCGTGATGAGGGCCTCGGCCTGCCGGTCGGCCTCGGTCACGGGCGAGGCGTCGTCCTTGGCCTCGACCCGGAAGTCCTGGCGGTAGACCGCCATGACCAGCTCCCCGGCCGCCCACATCGTGGGCAAGAGCCGCTCCAGGATCTGCAGGCGCTGCTGTCGCACGTCGGGTGACAAGACCCAGGATTCGCTCACGCCGCTCGCTCCCGGTTCGACGCGGCGGTACGCAAGGGCGCCAGCAGTTCTCCCAGCCCGTTGTGGTCGATTTCGTGCATCAGCGCCAGCAAGCGGCCGATGTCCCCGCGGGGGAAGCCCTCGCGGGCCAACCAGTTGAGGTAGTCGCCGGGCAGGTCGGCGATCGGCCGGCCCTCGTACTTGCCGAAGGGCATGCGGGTCTCGACCAGACGCTGCAGGTCATGGGGCTTCATGGAGCCATCTCCGCCGGCCTTGACGGTCCGCCACCGTCCAGCCAGTCTCCCACCACGCGGTTGAATTCTGCGGGTTTTTGCTTCATCAGCCAGTGCCCGGCGTCGAGCCCGTGGACTGCGCTGCCCGCCGAAGTGCCCAGTTGCGCCAGCCAGCGGGACGAATGGAACATGAAGGGTTTGCGCTTGCCGAACAGAAACAGGGTGGGAATCCGGGGCCCGAACACCTTGTCGACCCGCGCCACGCCGCGCAGCCCGCCGTAGCTGCCCAGCCACTGCATGGCGTACGGGTAGTTCATCTGCCAGCCGATGTCCTCCGCCGGGGTCCGGCAGCCCATGCGCCGTGCCATGTAGCGCGTCATGCGGTCAGCCAGGGCCGGCCACAGGCGGCCGAGCTTCCAGGCCAGTGCCAGCCAGACCTGATAGAAGGCGATCTGGCGTTTCTCGCGCGGCTTGAGCGACTTCAGGTAGGCCCCCGAATTGGTGTCGCCGATGTCCACAGCCACCACACGCTGGACCCGGTCCGGATGCCGGGCTGCGTATTCATAACCGAAGAAACAACCCCAGTCGTGCAACAGCAAGGTCACCGGCCGATGCGGACTGACCGTGTCCACGATGGCGGCCACGGCCTCACACATGCCGTCGACCGACACCGGCCGTGGCGCACGCCCCAGGTCGTAGCCCGGCAAGGCAAACCGGACGCAGCGGTAGCGATCCCCCAGGGATGCCACGGTTTCGTCCCATAGCGCTGGACTGTCAGGCCATCCGTGCAGCATGACCAGGATCGGCCCCTGCCCTTCCACCGTCACCGTGATACCGTCAACTTCCAGCGTCTGCGCCATGGGGTCCTCTGCTGCTCCACTGCCGGGGATGGTACCGCGCTGCCCGGTGGCTGGCGTCACCTTCGGGTCAGGGGGCCGAGCCAGCGACACACTTGCCTACAATCGGCGCTCCCCACACTGGCCCCCCGACATGTCCGACGCACACCGATCCGACCCCGACAACCGTGACGACGTCCCGACGCCTTTTCGTCGCGTGATCAAGAGCTACGTGTTGCGCGCTGGCCGGATGGGGCCCGGGCAGCAGCGCGCCTTCGAACAGTTCGGGCCGCGCTTCCTGCTGCCTTACGAAGCGGGACGGACGCCGGACCTGGACGCCGCTTTCGGCCGGGCGGGTCCATGGATCATGGAAATCGGGTTCGGCATGGGCGGCGCCACGGCGCAGATCGCGCAGGCACGGCCGCAGGACAATTTCATCTGCTGCGAAGTGCACGAACCCGGCGTGGGCGCGCTGCTGAAACTCTGCGGTGAGCAGGGCATCGACAACATCCGCATTTTCCAGCACGACGCGGTCGAGGTGCTGGACCACATGCTGCCCGAGCAGAGCCTGGACGGCGTTCACATCTTCTTTCCCGACCCCTGGCACAAGAGCCGGCATCACAAACGCCGGCTGATCCAGCCGCCTTTTGTGAACCGGCTGGCCCGGCACCTCAAACCGGGCGGCTACGTCCACCTGGCCACCGACTGGGAGCCCTACGCCCAGCAGATGCTGGCGGTGTTGCAAGGCGAGCCGCTGCTGGCCAACACGGCCGAGGTCGGCGCCAGTCCCTACGTGCCCAAGCCCGCCTACCGGCCTTTGACCAAGTTCGAGAACCGCGGCCTCAAGCTCGGCCACGGCGTCTGGGACCTGGTGTTCCGGCGCGTCTGACACCCGTTCAGTCGAAGGGGGCCGGATCGCTGCCCGGAAGCAGACATGTCACGCCCGCCACGCTCTTCGAGAATTCCGACGCGTCAGGGGGTCAGCCCCAGTTGCGTAGCCCTGCCGCAGCCACCGGCCGGCACCGTCCCCTGGCCGGCCGTGCTCGACTTTCTCTGTGAGCGACTGCCCAAGCTGGATCGCCATCAATGGAAGCTGCGCATGGCGCAGGGCGATGTGGTGGACGAAGCGGGCCAGCCGGTACCACCCCAAGCCCCCTACCGGGGCGGCAGCCGCCTGTACTACTGGCGCGAGGTGGACGAGGAACCCCGGGTGCCTTTCGAGGCGCGCGTGCTGTTCCAGGACGGGCACCTGCTGGTGGCCGACAAGCCCCACTTCCTGCCGGTCACCCCCGGCGGTCGCTTCGTGCAACAGACCCTGCTGGTCCGCCTGAAACAGGCCACCGGCATCGAAGGCCTCAGCCCGGTGCACCGAATCGACCGGGAAACCGCCGGACTGGTGGTGTTCAGCGTGCGCCCCGAGGACCGTGGGGCCTACCAGGCGCTGTTTCGCGAACGCCAGGTCCACAAGCTCTACGAAGCCATCGCGCCGGCCCCGACCACCTGGCCTGCCCCCATCAAGCGGCGCAGTTGCATCGAGGAAGACCCCCTGGCCTTCTACCGCATGGTCGAGACCGATGGAGAGCCCAACAGCGAAACCACCATCCACCTCGTCGAACAACAGGGGGGCTGGGGGCGCTTCAGGCTGGAGCCCGTCACCGGCAAACGCCATCAGCTGCGGGTGCACATGAACGCACTGGGCCTGCCGATCGAAGGCGACCAGTTCTATCCATCGGTGCGGCGCAGGCCTGAAGAGCCCGAGGACTACGCCCATCCGCTCAAGCTGCTGGCCCAGGCCTTGGCCTTCAGGGATCCGGTGACCGGCGTGCACCGGCGATTTGAGACCGGGCGCGGCCTGGATTGGCCAGGCCCGGTCTGACCCTCAGACCCGCTCGGCCACCCAGCCCTGCACCGAGGCCAGCGCCTTGGGCAGACCCGAGGCGTCGGTACCGCCGGCCATGGCCATGTCGGGTTTGCCGCCGCCCTTGCCGCCGACCTGCTGGGCCACGAAGTTGACCAGCTCGCCGGCCTTGACCTTGCCCACGCTGTCGGCCGTGACACCGGCAGCCAGCTGGACCTTGCCGCCGTCCACCGCGGCCAGCACGATGGCGGCGGTCTTGAGCTTGTCCTTGAGTTTGTCCAGGGTCTCGCGCAAGGTCTTGGCATCGGCGCCCTGCAGGGTGGCGGCCAGCACCTTCAGGCCCTTGACGTCCACGGCCTGCGCCATGAGTTCGTCGCCCTGGCTGGACGCCAGCTTGCCCTTGAGGGCCGCCACTTCCTTCTCCAGCGCCTTGATCTGGTCCAGCGCCTGCCCGATGCGGGCGGTCAGCTCGGGCACCGGTGCCTTTAGGACACCCGCCGCCTGCGACACGGTGTCCTCCAGCGACTGCAGGTAGGCCAGCGCATTCGCGCCGGTGACCGCTTCGATGCGGCGCACGCCCGCAGCCACACCACCCTCGGCGACGATCTTGAACAGGCCGATGTCGCCGGTCGCCTTGACATGGGTGCCGCCACACAGCTCCTTGCTGGAACCGATGCTCAGCACGCGCACGGTGTCGCCGTATTTTTCGCCGAACAGCATCATGGCGCCCGAGTTCTTGGCCGATTCGATGTCCATCAGCTGCGCGCTCGCTGCGGCGTTGGCCAGGATCTCGGCGTTGACGATGCCCTCGATGCGGCGGATCTGTTCGTCGGTGACCGGCGCGTTGTGCGCGAAGTCGAAGCGTGTGCGTTCGGCATTGACCAGCGAGCCCTTCTGCTGCACATGCTCGCCCAGCACCTCGCGCAAGGCCTTGTGCATCAGGTGGGTGGCGCTGTGGTTGCGCACGGTGGCCGCGCGCAGGTCCAGGTTGACGCTGGCACTGACCGTGTCACCCACCGCCAGCGTGCCCTCCTCGACCACACCGTGGTGGCCGAACACATCGGCCTTGATCTTCTGGGTGTCGGCCACCCCGAAGCGGGCAGATCCGCTGGTGAGAACGCCCTCGTCGCCCACCTGACCACCGCTTTCGGCGTAGAAGGGCGTGGTGTCCAGCACCACGACGCCGGGCTGCCCTGTCTTGAGCTCGGCCACCGGGGCACCTTCGTGGTAAAGCGCCACCACCTTGGCCTGCGCCTGCAGAGCGTCGTAACCGACAAAGGTGTTGCCGGCGCCGGTGTAGTCCAGTGCCTTGTCCATCTTGAACTTGCCGGCCGCGCGCGCCTGGGCTTTCTGTTTTTCCATGGCGGCGTGAAAGCCCGCCTCGTCGACACCGACCCCACGCTCGCGGCACACGTCGTTGGTCAGGTCCAGCGGAAAGCCGTAGGTGTCGTGCAGCTTGAAGGCGACCTCGCCCGGCAACGTCTTTTCGCCGCCAGCCAGTGCGGCATCGAGGATTTCCATGCCATTGGCCAGGGTCTCGTAGAAGCGCTCTTCCTCGGCCTTGAGCAAATCGGTGATGCGCTGGGCCTGGCTGGCCAGGCTGGGGTAGGCGTCGCCCATGAGCTGCACCAGGTCGGGCACCAGCTTGTGGAAGAACGGGGTTTTCTGACCCAGCTTGTAGCCATGGCGGATGGCCCGGCGCACGATGCGGCGCTGCACATAGCCACGGCCTTCGTTGCTGGGAATGACACCGTCGCTGATCAGGAAGGAGGTGGCGCGGATGTGGTCGGCGATCACCTTGAGCGAAGGGTTGGCCAGGTCGGCACAGCCGGTTTCACGCGCGGCGGCCTTGATGAGGGCGTCGAACAGGTCGATTTCGTAGTTGCTGTGCACGTGCTGCAGGATGGCCGCCAGGCGCTCCAGGCCCATGCCGGTGTCGACGCAGGGCGCGGGCAGCGGCGTGACCGAGCCGTCTTCCTTCATGTCGAACTGCATGAACACGTTGTTCCAGATCTCGATGAAGCGGTCGCCGTCCTCGTCCGGGCTGCCCGGCGGGCCGCCAGGAATCTCGGGGCCGTGGTCGTAGAAGATCTCCGAGCACGGGCCGCAGGGGCCGGTGTCGGCCATCATCCAGAAGTTGTCGGACTTGTAGCGGCCGCCCTTGTTGTCGCCGATGCGGATCACGCGCTCCGGTGGCAGGCCGATTTCCTTCGTCCAGATGTCGTAGGCCTCGTCGTCTTCGGCGTAGACCGTGGCCAGCAGGCGCTCGGCCGGCAGACCGTAGACCACGGTCAGCAGCTCCCAGGCCCACTTCAGGCTCTCGCGCTTGAAGTAGTCGCCGAAGGACCAGTTGCCCAGCATTTCGAAGAAGGTGTGGTGGCGGGCGGTGTAGCCCACGTTTTCCAGGTCGTTGTGCTTGCCGCCCGCGCGCAGGCAGGCCTGCACCGAAGCCGCGCGCACGTAGCTGCGCTTGTCGGTGCCCAGGAACACGTCCTTGAACTGCACCATGCCGCTGTTGGTGAACATCAGCGTCGGGTCGTTGCCCGGCACCAGCGGGCTGGACGCGACGACGGTGTGGCCCTTGGCGGCAAAAAAGTCCAGGAAGCTCTTGCGGATCTCGGCGACGGAGGTGGGGCGGGTCATGTTCGGGTGTGGCAGTTCAGGGGCACCAAAGCGGCTCCTGCAACCCTCCATTTTCCTATAGGACGCGCTCTTCTGTCCGACGCTGTTGGTTTTCGGCGGCAGGATGGTCCCCTCCACCGCGTCTCCGGCGGTACTGCGACCGCGCTGGCGAAAGGCTAAGCTAACGGGCTGAGGCTTTCAGCCGCCCGTCTCAGGCACACTGCCGGGCAGCCTGCCGACCGAAACACCGACCGACACCCCCGACGGAGACGACCATGGACATGAAAACCTCCCCCCTGGCCCTGCTCAAGGACCCCACCCTGCTCAAGACCGACGCCCTGATCAACGGCGAATGGGTCAGAGGGAGCACCCGCTTTGACGTGCACGACCCGGCCACCGGCCAGAAGCTGGCCGACGTGGCCCTGCTCGGCCCGGCCGATGCCGAGGCGGCCATCGCCGCCGCCAACGCGGCCTGGCCCGCCTGGCGCAGCAAGACGGCCAAGGAGCGCAGCATCATCCTGCGCAAGTGGTACGACCTGCTGATGGCGAACCAGGACGACCTGGGCCGTATCATGACCGCCGAGCAGGGCAAGCCACTGCCTGAAGCCAAGGGCGAGGTGGCCTACGGTGCCAGCTTTGTGGAGTGGTTTGCCGAAGAGGCCAAGCGCGTCAACGGCGAAACCCTGCCCCAGTTCGACAACAACCGCCGCCTGCTGGTGCTCAAGCAGCCCATCGGTGTCTGCGCCGCCATCACACCCTGGAACTTCCCGCTGGCCATGATCACCCGCAAGGTGGCACCGGCACTAGCCGCCGGTTGCCCGGTGGTCATCAAGCCGGCCGAACTGACGCCTCTGACCGCTCTGGCTGCGGCCGAACTGGCCATCCGCGCCGGCATTCCGGCCGGGGTGCTCAACCTCATCACCAGCGACGGGCCCGGCAGCATCGAGGTGGGCAAGGTGTTGTGCGACAGCGACGTGGTCCGCCACCTGTCGTTCACCGGTTCCACCGAAGTGGGCCGCATCCTGATGGCCCAGTGCGCGCCCACCGTCAAGAAAATGTCGCTGGAGCTGGGCGGCAACGCACCTTTCATCGTGTTCGACGACGCCGACATCGATTCCGCGGTGGAAGGCGCCTTCGCCAGCAAGTACCGCAACGCGGGCCAGACCTGTGTCTGCTCCAACCGCCTTTACGTGCAGGAAGCGGTCTACGAGGAATTCACGCGCAAGTTCGCCGCCAAGGTGGCCACCGCCAAGGTGGGCAACGGCTTCGAAGAAGGCGTGAACCAGGGGCCGCTGATCGAGGAAGCCGCGCTGGAGAAGGTGCAGCGCCATGTCGACGATGCCAAGGCCAAGGGCGCCCGTGTGCTGACCGGCGGCAAGCGCCTCAACGGCCAGTTCTTCGAACCCACCGTGGTGGCCGACGCCACCGCCGACATGCTGTGCGCCCGGGAAGAAACCTTCGGCCCCTTTGCCCCGGTCTTCAAGTTCAAGACCGAGCAGGAAGCCATAGCCGCGGCCAACAACACCGAGTTCGGGCTGGCCAGCTACTTCTACAGCCGCGACGTCGGCCGTATCTTCCGCGTGAGCGAGGCGCTGGAATACGGCATGGTCGGCGTCAACGTCGGCATCCTGGCCACCGAGCACGTGCCTTTCGGCGGCGTCAAGCAGTCTGGCCTGGGCCGCGAGGGCTCGCACCACGGCATGGACGACTATGTCGAGATCAAGTACCTGTGCGTGGGGGACATCCTGCGATGAATCGCCTGCCCCGCATCGGTTTCCGCCTCGCGCGCATCCTGCTGTCCGGGCTTGTGCTGTCCGTTCTGGCCGCCTGCGCCACGCTCCTTCCCAGCGAACCGCCCCGGGTCGATGTGGTGGGCATCGAACCCCTGACCGGACAGGGCATGGAGCTTCGCATGCTCGTCAAACTGCGGGTGATCAACCCCAACGACACGCCCATCGAGTACAACGGCGTGTTCGTCGATGTGGAGGTCCGCGACCGGCGGTTTGCCAGTGGCGTCAGCGATGCCCGGGGCAGCGTCCCCCGCTTCGGCGAGGCCCTGCTGACGGTCCCCGTCACCATCCCGGCCCTGAGCGTGCTGCGACAGGCCTGGGGGTTCGCCCAGGACGACCGCTCACCCATCACCTATGTGGTGCGGGGCCGGCTGTCAGGCCCGGTCTGGGACAGCCACAGCTTCTCCTCCGAGGGCGAACTCCGGCTGCCGGTCAGCCCGGGCAGCAGCCCGCGCTGAACTGCCCGACCGGGCACACGGCTCAGTTGACGGCCTTCCAGCTGCCATCGGGTTGCCGGCAGGCCGTTCCGTACACCGTCTCCGGCCGGCCGCCGATGATGGCCTGGACCGTGTATTCCCGGCAGGGGCCGGTGGCCGTATCGTAGGTGCGGGTGGGCGTCACCGTGTACTGGGTCCTGGTGTCCGGGTTGACCCAGCGCGAAGGCACAGTGGTGCGGACATTCTCCAGCGCGTACGCCGTCTTGAGCCGGTCACTGTCGTCCATGTAGCGGCCGACGTTGCCGCCGACCGAAGCACCGATGACCGTCCCCAGAATGGTGGCGGCGGTGCGCCCGCTGCCGCTGCCCACCTGGGCCCCCAGGACACCGCCCACGATGCTGCCGATGATCATGCCGCCCTGCTCCTGCGGGCCCTGCACGGCGCAGCCACCCAGACCCAGACCCACGGCCAGGGCCGCGACCAGCACCCCACGTTGGAAACCTTTCATACGAACCTCCTGAATCGAACCACATCGGCATTTCAGTCTATTCGTTCGATGCACCGGCGTCTTGACGCAGCGCAAACGTCCGGGACGTGCGCTCCGGCACGTCTGGGCTAGAATCCGCTGCTGTTTCCTGCGGGCGTCGTTCAATGGCAGGACCTGAGCTTCCCAAGCTCAAGACGTGGGTTCGATTCCCATCGCCCGCTCCAGTCGACCGAAACCAAGGCCCCCGCACCCTTTGCCGGGGCCTTGGTTCTGGCGGCCTTCAGCCGCCCAGACCGAGCAGCACGGCCACGCCCATGACGACGAAGATCGCGGCCGCGAGAGAGTGCACCAGCCGGATGGGCACCCGTCGGGTGATGGCCTCCCCGAAGAACACCACCGGGGCGTTCGCCAGCATCATGCCCAGCGTGGTGCCGGCCACCACCGCCAACAGGGGGGTGTACTGCGCCCCCAGGGCGACGGTGGCGATCTGCGTCTTGTCGCCCATTTCGGCCAGGAAAAAAGCCCAGGTGGTGGTGAGAAACACACCCCATCCCCTGAGCGCTGCGGCCTCGCTTTCATCAAGCCGGTCGGGCACCAGCATCCACAGGCCCATGGCCATGAACGAGGCCCCCAGAATCCAGCGCATCAGGTCGGCTCCCACGGCGGCCATGATCCAGGCGCCCACGGCACCGGCAAGCGCGTGGTTGAGCAGCGTGGCCACCAGAATGCCGGCCACGATGGGCCAGGGTTTTCGGTAACGAGCGGCCAGCACCAGCGACAGCAGCTGGGTCTTGTCGCCCATTTCGGCCAGGGCGACGATGCCGGTCGAGAGCAGGAAGGCTTCCAAGAAAAACTCCGAAGGCCGGTGGAAAACCAATAAACCGCCCAGCCCCACCGGCACAGGCGGGGGCTGAACGGTCCATGGTCTTGCCAGGCTGGAAGCTGTCCACGCCATGGCCGGTGGGCCAAGTGTGTTGACGCGGACCCCTGCAGGTTGCAGGGCGGCTACTCCCCAGAGACGGATGCTGCAGGGAGTATAGCCGCGCGGACGGTCAGATCAGCGGCACGCCGGTCTTGCTCTGGATGAACTCGCGCGTCACGCCGTCGGCCAGCTCCACCAGCTTCAGGCCCTCGGGGGTCACGTCCATGACGCCCAGGTCGGTGATGATACGGTCCACCACGCCCTTGCCGGTCAGCGGCAGGGTGCACTCGGGCAGGATTTTCAGGTCCTCGGTGCCGTCCTTCTTGCGCGCCACGTGCTCCATCAGCACGATGACCCGCTTGACGCCAGCCACCAGGTCCATGGCGCCGCCCATGCCCTTGACCATCTTGCCGGGGATCATCCAGTTGGCCAGGTCGCCCTTGCCGGTCACCTGCATGGCGCCCAGGATGGACAGGTTGATCTTGCCGCCGCGGATCATGGCGAAGCTGTCGTGGCTGCCAAAGATGGACGAGCCCTTGATGGTGGTCACCGTCTGTTTGCCGGCGTTGATCAGGTCGGCGTCCACCTCGTCCTCGTAGGGAAAGGGGCCGATACCCAGCATGCCGTTCTCACTCTGCAGCCACACCTCGACGTGGTCGGGCACATGGTTGGCCACCAGCGTCGGGATGCCGATACCGAGGTTCACATAGAAGCCGTCCTGCAGCTCCTGGGCCGCGCGGGCGGCCATCTGGTCTTGGGTCCAGGGCATGTCCGTACTCCTCAATCAAACTTTGCGGTCGCGGGTGGTGCGCTTCTCGATGCGCTTCTCGGGCGTCGGGTTGTGCACGAGCCGATGCACATAGATGCCGGGCAGGTGCACATCGTCCGGGGCGATCTCGCCGGTGGCGACGATGCGCTCGACCTCGACGATGCAGATCTTGCCCGCCATGGCGGCGGCCGGGTTGAAGTTGCGTGCCGTCAGGTTGAATCGCAGGTTGCCCGAGCGGTCGGCGATGTCGGCCTTGACCAGCGCCACGTCGGGCAGCAGGGCCTGCTCCATCACGTAGGTCTCGCCGTTGAACTCGCGCAACTCCTTGCCGTCGGCCACGATGGTGCCGACGCCGGTCTTGGTGAAAAAGGCGGGAATGCCGGCACCGCCGGCGCGCAGCTTCTCGGCCAGCGTGCCCTGGGGTGTGAATTCGAGCTCGAGTTCGCCGGCCAGGTACTGGCGCTCGAACTCCTTGTTCTCGCCCACATAGGACGAGATCATCTTCCTGATCTGGCGGGTCTCCAGCAGTTTGCCCAGGCCAAAACCGTCGACCCCGGCGTTGTTGGAGATGGCGGTCAGGTTCTTCACCCCCGAATCGCGCAGGGCGTCGATCAGGGCCTCGGGAATGCCGCACAGGCCGAAACCGCCCACGGCAATCAGCTGTCCGTCGGCCACCACGCCCTTGAGGGCTTCGGCCGCGCTGGGATAGATCTTGTTCACGTCGAATGACTCCTGGGATTGAACAATCGGAAGCCCTTACGATACTACGTATTGACATACGTAGTTTGCCGTAATGGGGAACCCCAACCCCGCTGGAGACCATCGATGGAGATCGACTACCGCCTCGCCTTCGACATGGCCCCGGTGGGGCTGGCCCTGTCCCGCCAGCGCACCATGGTCGACTGTAACCAGGCCCTGTGCGACATGTTCGGCGCCAGTCGCGAGCAGCTGATCGGCCAGAGCTTCCAGATTCTCTACCCCAGCGCCGACGAGTACGAGCGCACCGGCGCGCGCATCACTCCCATTCTGGGACGCAGCGGCACCTATGCCGACGACCGCATCATGAAACGGGTGGACGGGCGCTTCAAAGGTGAGACCTTCTGGTGCCATGTGACCGGGCGGGCCCTCGACCCCAGGGACCCGCACGCGGTGGGCATCTGGAGTTTCGAGGACCTGAGCGCCCGGCGGCCGGTGCGCGCCGAGCTGACGCCGCGCGAACGCGAGGTGGCCGCTTTTGTGATGGATGGCCTGACCAGCAAGGAAATCGGCAAGCTGCTGGGCATCAGCCCGCGCACCGTGGAGATCTACCGCGCCCGGCTGATGCGCAAGTACCAGGCGCACAGCACGCCGGACCTGGTGCACCGCTTGCTGGCGGGTTGAGGCGCCGACCGCAGCGAAGGGCCGCCCCGAGCCAGGTCAGCCCCCTCGGGGGGCAGCGACCCGCGCAGCGGCGGAGCGTGGGGGCAGTCAGTTCACTGGGGCTGGAAGCCGCTGTCCTTGATGATCTTCGCCCACACCTGGCCGTAAGCCTTTTCCCGAGCCGCCAGTTGCTCGCCTGTCATGAAGCCGACGGTCAGGCCCATGGCGGTGAGCTTGTCTTTCACCTCAGGCAAGGCGATGGCCTTCTGGATGGCCGCCGACAACCTGTCCAGCGTGGCCTTGGGCGTGCCGGCCGGCGCGAACACGCCGTAGTACGGGATTTCCTCAAAGCCGGACAGGCCCAGCTCGGCAAAGGTGGGCACCTCCGGCATGGCGGCCTGGCGCCGGGTGCCCATGACCGCGACAACGCGGATCTTGCCGGCTTTGTGGTTCTCGATGAAGTCGGGCACGGAGCCGACACCGGCGGAAATCTGGTTGCCCAGCATGTCGGTCACCATGGGTGCGCTGCCGCGGTAGGGCGCGGCCACGAGGTCGAGTCCGTTTTTCTTGGCGATTTCCTGCACCAGGAACTGGGGCACCGAGGCCGGCGCCGGGATGCCCACCGCACCCTTGCCGCCCCCCTGCTGGCGCACCCAGTCCACATAGCCCTTGAAACTGGTGGCCGGCGTGCCGCCCGACAGCGCGATGGCATTGACAAACGTGGCGAAGCCGGCGACCGGCACAAAATCCTTGCCCGGATCAAATCCGGGGTTCTTCATGACCATGGGCAGGATGGTCACGCTGTGGTCGTGGCTGAGGAACAGCGTGTGGCCATCGGGCGCGGCCGCTTTCAGGGCCTGCGCGGCGATCTGGCCACCCGCACCCGCCCTGTTCTCGACCACCACGGTCGTGCCCAGCTCGGCCTGCAGCGGCTCGGCCAGGATGCGGGCGATGGCGTCGGTGCCGCCGCCAGCCGGGAAGCCCACCATGAGTCGGGTGGTCGACTGGGCATGGGCCATGCCCTGCAGGCCTGCCAGCCCGAGGGCGGTCGCCATCAGCAGCGCGCGGCGGAGAACTTGGGGTTGCTTGTTCATGTGAATGACTCCGGACAAGGTTGAAGGAATAGGTTCAGCCGGCAGGTGCCTCGACCACCTCGGCGGCGGATCTGAAGGCCTCGACCGCCGTCGGAACACCACAGTAGACCGCGGCATGCAGCAGCACCTCCTGGATTTCCTGCACGGAAGCGCCATTGTTGAGCGCCCCGCGCACATGACCTTTGAGCTCGTGCTGCTTGCCCAGGGCGGTGAGCATGGCCACGGTGATCAGGCTGCGGGTCTTGCGGTCCAGGCCCTCGCGCTGCCAGACGTCGCCCCAGGCGGCGCGCGAAATGTGGTCCTGGATCGGCTGGGTGAAGGGGGTGACGCTGGCCAGGGCCCGGTCGACGAAGGCGTCGCCCATGACCTGGCGCCGGGTGGCCAGACCGCGGTGGTATTGCTCGTCCTGCATGCTGTTCTCCAAGTGTCAGGGAAGTTTCAAGCCAAGAGGATAAGCTGTGCAGCCCGACAGAACCTGATAGGAGACCCACGCCATGAGCCAGACCCGCTATCCCCTGCCCGACCTGAACCAGCTGCCCGAAGACATCAGGGCCAAGGTACTGGAGGTGCAGGAAAAAGCCGGATTCGTGCCCAATGTGTTTCTGGCCCTGGCCCGTCGACCGGCCGAATGGCGCGCCTTCTTCGCCTACCACGACGCCCTGATGACCCCCGAGACCGTCGGGCGCACATCCGGACTGAGCAAGGGCGACCGGGAAATGATCGTGACCACCACCAGCGCGGCCAACCACTGCCTGTACTGCGTGGTGGCCCATGGTGCGATCCTTCGCATCTATGAAAAGAAGCCTCTGGTAGCCGACCAGGTGGCGGTGAATTACCGCAAGGCCGACATCACGCCGCGCCAGCGGGCCATGCTGGACTTTGCCATGAAAGTCTGCCTGCGCTCGGATGAAATCGACGACGCCGATTTTGAAGCCCTGCACGCCCACGGATTCTCCGACGAGGACGCCTGGGACATCGCCGCCATCACCGCCTTCTTCGGACTGTCCAACCGCATGGCGAGCTTCAGCGGCATGACGCCCAACCCGGAGTTCTACCTGATGGGTCGGGTGCCGAAAGCGAAATGAACCCGCAGTCTCGGGTTTTTCTTTGCTTGCCATGGTGTTCGTTTCGGCCAGAATGATCCGGACATCCCGGTACGCACTCCATGACCGCCCCTACATCCTCGCTTCAGACGCTGCCCGGCGAACCAGTCGATGACCCGCAGCGGTGGCTCGTCAACACGCCGCTGCTCGAAATCCAGCATCCCCGCATCCGCCTGCTTGGCCTGCGGCTCACGCAACTGAGGCATCAGGCCACCGACAAGGCCATGGCCTGCTTTCAGCATGTGCGTGCCTTGCCGTTCGGCTGCCTAGGGGATGGCACCGGGGTACCGGCTCTGACCGTGTTGCAGCGGGGCCGGGGCGACTGCCACACCAAGTCCACCTTGCTGGTCGCGCTGCTGCGTTCGGTCGGCATCCCCTCACGCCTGCGGTTTTTCACCATGCCGTCGGGCTTCCTGCATGGCATCATCGACTTGGAAGGGCTGCCGATTCAACACTGTTGCGTGGAAATGCTGTTGGACCGCCGCTGGATCGCGGTCGACACCCATGTGGTCGACCAGCCACTGGCCAAGGTCGCCCAGACCCGGCTCGCCGCCGAAGGCCGCCGGGTCGGTTACGGCATGCACGTTGCCGGGGAAACCGACTGGGACGGCCGCGGCCAGTCCTTCGGGCAGTTCAGCGCCAGCGACCCGGACAGCCTGCCCACAGAAGACTGGGGCGCGTTTGACGACCCCTACCAGTTCTACAGCTCAGTGTCCGCGGTTCAGGAGCGCCTGGGCTTGGCGGCTCGCCTGCGATGGACGGTCGGCGCCCGCCTGGTGAACCAGCGTGTGGCCGCCTTGCGGGCAGAACCTGTGCCAGTCACCAGCTGACGCTCAGTCCAGCTGGGCACGCAGCCCTTCCGGCAATGGCACGGACCTCTGTTGCGGAAAATCCACCCACACCACGGTCGCACCCCCATTGGCACACACCTGGTCCGGTGCATCGCTGCGAGCCATTTCGTGGAAGGTGTCAAACGAGGACCGTCCGACCTGGCCAACGTAGGTGCGAACCACCACGTTGCCCGGGTATTCAAACTGCCGCAGGAAGTTGCAAAAGGCGTTGGCGATCACCGGCCCCTGACCTTGCGGGTTGGCCGGAAGACCCAGAGCGAAGAACCAGTCCAGCCGGGCAATCTCCATGTAGCGGAAGTAAAGGGTGTTGTTGACGTGGCCCATGGCGTCCATGTCACCCCAGCGGATGGGGACCACGATGGTGTGGACCAGCTTCTTGTCCTGGGGCAGTTCGAGTTTCATGGGGACGGTTCAACGGTGGGCGCGGATCGAGGCCAGTATGCCACCCACAAAAAGCAGGCAGGCCAGGAACTGCGCCGGCGCTGGCCAGGCGCCGCTCCAGGCAAACGCATAGAGCAATGCAAACACGGTCTCGCTCACCACCAGTTGCCCGGCGAGGCTGGGGCTCAGGCGGCGGCTCGCCACGTTCCACAGGACCGCTGCGACCCAGGCCGACCCGATGCCGGTGAAGGTGCAAACCAGCAGGAACCGTCCGAATCCCGGCCGGGACACAAGCTCGGCCATGGGCGTGCCCCAAAGCAGCCAGAGGCCCAGCCCTCCCAGCCCGGCAGCCAGGCCGAGCCAGTTGGCCCAGGCGGTCGAACGCACCTGGGTGTGGGTCCTGAGCCAGCGGGCGTTGAGCAGGCCGAAGGCCAGCCAGCTGAGCATGGCGGCCGTGGCCAGCAGCACACCGCGCCAGAAGTTCCCATGCCCGTCGAACTGCACCTGATCGGCGCTGACCGCGAGCATCAGCGCCATGCCACCGGCCGTGAGCACCAGACCGGGTCCCAGCGCCGACCAGCGCATCCGGTCCGGCTTGCCCAGCAGCATCATCCACAGGGGCAAGGTGCCGATGATGAGGGCGGGCACGGCGGCGCCGGCATCGGCGATGCCGTAGACCAGCAACAGGTAGTAGCCGGTGTAGCCCAGCACACTGAGGCCCAGGGCCGCACGCGCCTGCTCGGCCGTGGGCCACAGGTGCCGACGCAGCGCCGGCGAAGTTCGGCCGGTTTGCCAGAGCATCCAAAGCAGCGCAAACAGCCCGCAGGCGATGAAGCGCCCGGCCGTGTAGTCCACTGACGAGAAGCCCGGTGCGACCAGCGGCGCCACAAAAGTGGTTCCCCAGAGCGCGCCGGCCGCCAGTCCGGCGGCCACACCCGCCCCCATGCCCGGGGGCAAGACCCGTTCAGGCGCCGAAACCGTCGTCTGCTGCAATCACCGCTCCATTGACAAAATGGCTCTCATTGCTGGCCAGCATGAGCAACACCACATCGAGGTCGGCCGGGTGCCCCACCCGCTTGCGCGGCAGCATCTGGATCAGCTTCTGGCCCTGCTCGGTCTGCCAGTGGTGGTGGTTGATCTCGGTGTCGATGTAGCCCGGGCAGATGGCATTGACGTTGATGCCGAAGCGTCCCCACTCGGTGGCCATGGCCTTGGTCATGTGCACCACGGCCGCCTTGCTCATGCAGTAGATGCCGATCTGGGGCAAGACCCGCAACCCGGCCATCGAGGCGATGTTGATGATGCGCCCCCCCACCCAGGTGCCGGGCGCCTGCCCCTTGGCGCGGGCCAGCATGCGCTTGGCCACTTCCTGCGCTGTGAAGAAGGCCCCCTTGGTGTTGGTGTTCAGCACGAAGTCGTAATCGTCCTCGCTCACGTCCTGCAGGCGCTGGGTGGTGCTGACGCCGGAGTTGTTGACCAGGATGTCGATCGGACCGACCTCGGTCTCCGCGTGGGCGATGGCCGCCTTGATGGAGGCGATGTCGGTGACGTCGAGCGCCACCACGTGCGCATCGCCACCCTCGGCCTCGATGTGGGCCCGCAAGGCCATCAGGCGGTCGGTGCGCCGGCTGGCCAGCACCACGGCGGCGCCGGCACGGGCCAGGGTCTTGGCGAACTGTTCGCCCAGCCCCCCAGAGGCTCCGGTGATCAGGGCAACACGGCCCGAGAGATCGATCGGGTAGGACACGGATAATCTCCTCTCTGGTGCTCAAATAAGCACGATCGTTCGTTTTTCTGCCGCACGACATACAATGCGGGCCAGACACGGCCGGCGCAGCCCACGAAAAGACGCCGCGGAACCATTATCAGCGAGAGCCCCCATGACACAAGACGAAATCCTGGCCCAGTTCGGTCCCCGCGAAGCGATGGAGTACGACGTGATCGTGGTCGGTGGCGGCCCGGCCGGGCTGTCCACGGCCATCCGCCTCAAGCAACTGGCGGCCGAGAAGGGCCAGGACGTGTCGGTGGTGGTGCTGGAGAAGGGCTCCGAGCCGGGTGCTCACATTCTGTCGGGGGCCGTCATGGACCCCCGGGCCATCACCGAGCTGTTCCCGAACTGGAAGGAACTGGGCGCGCCGCTGAACCAGCCTGTGACAGGCGATGACCTGCTGGTGCTGAGCGAAACCGGCGCCCAGCGCACCCCCGACTGGCTGATGCCGCGCAATTTCCACAACGACGGTTGTTATGTCATCAGCCTGGGCGCGGTCACCAAGTGGCTGGGTGAACAGGCCGAGGCCCTGGGCGTGGAAATCTTCCCCGGCTTCACCGCCGCCGAGGTGCTGTACCACGAGGACGGCTCGGTCAAGGGCGTGGCCACCGGCAACATGGGGGTCGGCAAGGACGGTGAACCTTCCGATGCGTTCCAGATCGGCATGGAGCTGCATGGCAAGTACACCGTGTTTGCCGAAGGTGCTCGTGGCCACCTGGGCAAGCAGCTGATCGCCAAATTCAAGCTGGACGAAGGCAAGGACGCGCAGACCTTTGCCATCGGCATCAAGGAACTGTGGGAGATTCCACCAGAGAAGGCCAAGCCCGGCCTGGTGGTGCACACCGCGGGCTGGCCGCTGGGCGACGACACCTTCGGCGGCGGATTCCTCTACCACCTCGAGGGCAACAAGGTCACGCTGGGCTATGTCATCGGTCTGGATTACCAGAACCCCTGGCTGAGCCCGTTCGAGGAAATGCAGCGGTGGAAGACGCACCCGAGCATCAGGGCCCACATCGAGGGCGGCAAGCGCCTGGGCTATGGCGCCCGCGCGTTGAACAACGGCACGCCGCAGGCCCTGCCCAAGACGGTGTTCCCCGGTGGCGCGCTGGTCGGCTGTGATGCCGGTTTCCTGAACGCTGCCCGCATCAAGGGCAGCCACGCAGCCATCAAGAGCGGCATGCTGTGCGCCGAGGCCGCCTACGAGGCGGTGACCGCCGGCCGCCAGAACGACGTGCTCGCGGGCTTCCCCGAACGCTTCGAGAAGAGCTGGCTGCACGAGGAACTCTGGACCTACCGCAACTTCAAGAACTGGTTCAAGAAAAGCCCCCTCATGGGCAAGCTCATGACCGGGGTGGAGCACTGGTTCCTGCCCAAGGTGGGCGTGAAGTCGCCGCCGTGGACCATCCACAACACGGTGAAGGACCACACCAAGCTCAAGCCGGCGGCCGAGTGCCCCAAGATCAGCTACCCGAAACCGGACGGCGTGATCACCTTCGACCGGCTCTCCAGCGTGTTCGTCTCCAACACCAACCACGAGGAGAACCAGCCGGCCCACCTGACGCTCAAGGATGCCGCTGTGCCGGTCAAGGTGAACCTGGCCAAGTACGCCGGCCCCGAAAGCCGTTACTGCCCGGCCGGGGTGTACGAGTTCGTCAACAAGGACGGTGAAGACCAGCTGGTGATCAACGCGCAAAACTGCGTGCATTGCAAGACCTGCGACATCAAGGACCCGACCCAGAACATCGTCTGGG
The DNA here is from genome assembly GCA_937873395.1 of uncultured Burkholderiales bacterium. Taxonomy (GTDB): domain Bacteria; phylum Pseudomonadota; class Gammaproteobacteria; order Burkholderiales; family Burkholderiaceae_C; genus Hydrogenophaga. Next base: position 9 of record CALMYH010000004.1, on the reverse strand, counting down.
TCACGCCCG
>CALMYH010000003.1 GCA_937873395.1 uncultured Burkholderiales bacterium | reverse complement strand
CATCAACCAGCGTTACGGCAAGGGCACCTTGCATGTCGGCTCTACCGGGCAGACGGCACCTCAGCGAGCATGGGGCATGAAGCAGGAGAGGCGCACGCCGCAGTACACGACGCGGCTGGAGGATGTGCCGGTGGCAAGAGCGTGACCCCACGCGATCGACATACGCGGTATACGAGCACTCCGACCCAGCGATGGAGTACTCGAGAGCCTTGCTGGGCCACATTGACCCGAAAAATTCCCGGCATTGTCAGAAGCAGTGGCTGGGCGGCAATTGCCTAGTACAGCACTTAAAACAAGCCGGGAACAAGACGGATCCTAACCGAGAAGAGCCCTTCGGGCTTCAGTGACTGACTGACTGACGTTCCCCCGGAAAACCAGTACCCGTCCACGGAAGTGGGTCAACTCCAACTCCAACTTGTACATCCGGGTCCTGTGGTGCTTCAAGCTTGTGCGTGCTTCCGATCGACAAGCGTTGGATCTCCTTCAGCGAGTTGGCCCACCTCGAGCCATTCGATGTTGTCTAGCTTGAGCCGAGTTACTTGTTTGAATGCATCAGCTAGGTGAGCTTCCACGTTGGCTGGTGTGCCTTTTGGCTTGAGTTCTGCACGCAATGTCATGGTCTCTCTGTGGCCCAGGGTCTCTACGACAAGCTGCGCACGATTGATCTCCGGCACTCGACTCAGCAATTCTTCGATGTTGCGCGGATAGACAAAAACCTCGCGCACTTTTACACCCTGGCCGACGCGGCCTTGCAGAAGACCAATGCGATCAACGAGGCCGTCTTCTGTCTGGCTCAACGCCTGAGCGACGTCGCCTGTGCCGAATCGAACCAATGGCCACCCGCTTTCCAGTGTCGTGACCACGATCTCACCTGTGCTGCCGACTGGCAAGGGCTCGCCCGATACCGGGTCGCACACCTGGACCAGGCGTTCAGGGTGAATGCGGTAGCCCTCAAGTCCATCTTGTTCGTAACCGATGAGTCCAAAGTCTCCGGTCGCATAGGCGGAGAACGTGTTGATGGCATAGCGCTGCTCAAGATAGCGTCGCTTATGCATCCAGTTGCCCATCTCTCCACCGAGCATGGCATTTTTGACGCGCCAGTCACGAGGCAACTGGTACCCCATGCGTTCCAAGGTCTCGATCAAGGTAATGAAGAAGCTGGTGGACGCGCAAATACACGTGATGTCCAACTCCAGAATCAGTTGGGCTTGCTGTTCAGCGCCGCCCGGACCACACGGGATGATCGTGGCCCCGGTAGATGCGATTCCTTGGTCAAGCAAAAGACCTGCGGGCACAAGGTGGTAAGACCAGGTATTGAGCACGCGATCGCCGGGGCCGATGCCTGCTTGGTTAAAAACTTGCGCGAATCCACGCCCGGTGACATCGCTTGAAAGCTCTGGTTCATAGATCGGCCCTGGAGACACAAAGATGCGTCGAATGTCGTGAGTGTCCGCGGCCAGGAACCCGCCAAAAGGGGGATGTGCTCGTTGGAGGGCGAGTAGTTGGTCTTTGGTCGTGACGGGCAGGCGGGCAAGATCACTGGCGCCGCATAAGTCGGCCGGCGCCATATTCGCCCGCTCATAGATGTCTCGTATTGCTGGGGCCTTCCGGTAAGCCTGGGTCTGAATGCGCTGAAGTGCTGCGAATCGGTTGGAGCATGGGGGCGTGGTCATGGTTCGGAACCTTGGTTCACTTGCCGGTGAAACGCGGCGCGCGTTTTCCCTGGAAGGCATCCAGCCCCTCTTGAAGGTCGGCGCTGAAAGCATGAACTTCTGACGCCAGCAGTTCCAAGCGAAGTGCCGTGTCCTCTGATTGATCGAGCCCGTCGTCAACCAGAGCCTTCATGCGCTGAAGGCCCAAAGGGCTCTTGGTGGCAATGGTGTCGGCCACCTTCTGGGTCGCTGCGTCGAGCTGCGAGTCGTCCACGACCTGATTCACCAACCCGGCTTCTCGCATCTCCTCGGCTGAAACGAACTCACCGGTGTAGAGAAGGTACTTGGCGCGGGTCGGGCCAATCACACGGGGGAGACGCACCGAGCCGCCACCTCCAGGAAGCAGGCCGTAGTTGGCGTGTGCATCGCCGATCTTTGCGCTCTTGGCAGCGATAATCAGATCGCAGCACAGCACCAACTCCAGCCCTCCCGCGAGGGTAATGCCGTTTAGCGAGGCAATGACCGGCTTGGGGAATCGGTCCAGGCGGTTCATCGTGCGCAAGACACCCGCGAGGAAGGCGCTCGTGCCGTTCTCGCCCAGTTGACCTCGCACGTACTTAAGGTCCGCCCCAGCGCAGAAGGCGCGGCCGGTACCAGTAAGAACAACGGTCATGACGTCGTTGCTCTCCAGTGCCTGGTCCAGCCCCTTGTCGATGGCTTGGAGCACTTCTGGGGTGAGCGAGTTCATTGCATCTGGGCGATTCAGGCGGATCCAAAGAGATCGATTCCGGACTTCGGTAACCACCACTGACTCTGACATGTCTTCTCCATTCTCGGCGTGCTTAGGGACCTCACATTCTTTCATTTGACTATCGAGTAAGTAACTTGGTGATTTCCCTTACCCAAAATAAAGCTAATTTACTTTAGAGTAAAAAAAAGAGGAGTCCCCATGAAGTCATCTAGTCAAAGCAGTCAGCTACCGTTGGCAGGAGTCAAGGTAGTGGAGTTCGAAGGAATCGGACCCGGCCCATTGGCGGGCTTTCATCTGGTACAGCTCGGCGCGAGCGTGACCCTGGTCGCACGCCCAGGTCGAGGGGCTCTGCCAGCAGAAATGACCCCGCCTACCGATAGCTTGATTAACCGCGGCAAACATCGTGTCACTCTGAACTTGAAGACGCCACACGACAAAGTGGCTGCAATCGACTTGATTGCCCAAAGCGATGCCTTGATTGAAGGGAATCGTCCAGGGGTGATGGAGCGGCTGGGTCTGGGGCCTCAAGACTGCGCCAAGGTGAACCCCCGCCTCGTCTACGGCCGCATGACGGGATGGGGGCAGGATGGTCCGCTGGCCCACGCCGCAGGCCACGACATGAACTACGTGGCCCTAACCGGACTGATGTCACTGACCGAAATGCCGGGTCATCCTCCAATTCTGCCACCCACGGTCTTGGGAGACGCGGCGGGGGCCTTGGGTCTGACGATGGGAATCGTCGCCGGGATGTTCGCCGCGAGAAGTGGCGAAGGAAAGGGTTGTGTAGTCGATGGAGCGATCGTGGATGTGCTGGCCCTCCTGGCGCCCTTGGTTCAGCTTCTCCGCAAGGGTGGTGCTCTAGAGGGGACCGTGGCCAGCGTCTTTCACGACTCACCGTTCTATGACCGCTATCGGTGTGCAGACGGTCGGTACATCACGGTTGGCGCTATTGAGCCGCAGTTCTATGCGCTTCTTCTGGAAAAGATGGGGCTGTCGGACGTGGATCCCTCTCAGCAGATGAACAGGGCCGCTTGGCCCGCACTGAAAGCCCGAATGGCTGAGGCATTTGCGTCGAGGTCAAGCAGCTATTGGACTGGAGAGCTGGAAGGCACTGATGCCTGCTTCGCACCAGTCCTCACCTTGGGAGAGGCAGCGAAGCATCCCCATAACGCCAGTCGAGGTCTGTATCGCGTGACCGACGAGGGTGATGTAGAGACGGCGCGGGGCTTGCGCTTCCTGCCTCTGGTCGATCCGGACCTTTTGAGATCGCCCCAATGAGGGTTTACCCCTCTCTCTTTTTTTGTTTTTTACTTTAAAGTAAAACCATTGCACGGCGGGTAAAGTTTAGCTATTCCGCCAGTATTCAAGAGCCATAAGGAAACTGAGCATGAATGACATCTACGTGATTGGGGTTGGCATGACGCCGTTTGGCCGACACCTCGACCTTGACATGAAAGCCCTTACTAGGCAGGCAGTGGAGGCAGCCCTTGCAGATGCCGCCATGCAGAAGGAGCAGTTGGAAGCGGCCTTCTTTGGCAACACTTCTCAAGGACACATGGAAGGGCAGCACATGATTCGCGGGCAGATTGCCTTGCGCGCCATGGGCATTGGCCGGGTTCCGGTGGTGAACATTGAGAACGCCTGCGCGAGTGGATCATCTGCGTTTGCGCTGGCGTGCAGTCACTTGAAGTCCGGAGCGGGCGACGTCGCTCTCGCGGTGGGAACCGAGAAGATGTTCTCTACCGACAAGGCGCGGATGTTCTCCGTGTTTGACAGTGCTTGGGATATCTCCCGTGCACAAGAGATTCGAGATTCCCTGATGAAGCTGGGCAGGGAGGTGTCCGTACCCGAAGGATCGTCCTCGCCCAAGCCGTACAGCGTCTTCATGGACGTATATGCCGCATTCGCGCGTTCGCACATGCGGACATTCGGTACGACCCAGCGGCAGCTCGCGGCTGTGGCGGCCAAGAACCACACCCATTCGGTTCATAACCCGCTCTCCCAGTACCGTGTGGCATACACCATCGACGAGATCCTAGCGGCGCCACCCATAACCTATCCGCTGACTTTGCCAATGTGTTCACCAATCTCAGATGGTGCCGCGGCCGCAATTTTGTGCACCGGCAAGGCCATTAAACGCCTCAACTTGGACGCAAGCCGAGCGATCCGTGTACTCGCTTCGGTGGTGCAAAGCGGATCAGATCGCGATGAGTCCGACTACCGCTCCCACTGCACAGCGTTGGCGGCCACCAAGGCCTACGAATTGGCCGGTGTGGGAGCCGCAGACATATCGGTGGCCGAAGTCCATGACGCTACCGCCATGGGCGAAATCATCCAGTCCGAGAACCTTGGCTTCTGCGAGTTCGGCATGGGCGGTGTCATCGCGGAGCGCGGTGAGACAAGCATCGGAGGGCGGATCCCTATCAACCCATCAGGTGGTCTGGAGTCCAAGGGCCACCCTGTAGGTGCGACCGGGCTTGCACAGATCCATGAGCTGGTCACTCAACTACGAGGGGAGGCAGGGAAGCGCCAGGTGGAAAGTGCCCGGCTTGCGCTCGCCGAGAACGGCGGGGGCCTGGAAGGGATTGAAGAAGCCGTGGCATGCATAACGATTCTTGGCCGCTGAATCACAGAACCAAGTACGAACAAGGAGACAACATGGACATTCAAAACGTAGTGGCACTCGTCACTGGAGCAGGATCGGGCCTGGGCCTGGCCACCTGCCAGGCGCTGGTAGCGGCGGGCGCCAAGGTGATGGCAGTGGACGTTGATGAAGAGCGCTTGGTCAACAACGTACTGCCCCTAGGGTCAAGCGTTCGCATTCAACGGGTCGACGTGTCCAACGATGCTGAGGTGAAAGCTGCCGTCGACTTTGCGGTGCAGGCCTTTGGCTCTTTGCAGGTGGCCGTGAACTGTGCTGGCATTCTTGGGCCGTGCAAAACCTTGAGCAAAGGCGAACTGTTTCCCCTTTCTCTCTGGAACCAGGTGATTGCCGTCAACCTCACGGGCACGTTTAACGTCATCCGCCACGCGAGCCTTGCGATGTCGCGAAATACCGCCAGCGAGGACGGCGAGCGAGGTGTGATCGTGAACACCTCTTCTGGAGCCGCTTGGCAGGGACAGATGGGTCAGGCAGCCTACAGCGCAACGAAGGCTGGGGTGATGGGAATGACGCTCCCAGTATCCCGTGACCTGGCACAGCACGGGATTCGTGTCGTCGCTATTGCGCCCGGCCTGTTCGAGACGGGCATGTCCGCCGGCATGCCGCCCAAGGTCTCTCAGGGGCTGATCGATAACTCGATCCTCTTCCCCCACCGGATGGGGCGACCGCAGGAGTTTGCCTCACTGGTTCAACACATCGTCGAAAACGCCTACTTCAACGCCACCACCATCAGCCTGGACGCGGGGACCCGCTGACGGTCAGCATCTCACAAAAAAGAGCTGAACCTATTCTGGGACTGAATGAAAAGAGGTTTCCATGCAAGTAAGACGACTGATGGATCGCGGAGGAAAGAATGAGTGATCTGCCAAAGGGTAAGCACGCTCAGATCGTGCTTTCCGCAAGCCATCTGCTTTTGAAGTTTGGGGGAATCGTGGCCCTGAACGATGTCTCCATTGATGTACGCGACGACGAGTTGTTGGCCGTGATCGGTCCTAACGGAGCAGGGAAGTCGTCGCTGATGAATTGCCTAAGTGGCTTCTATCGTCCCAAGGCAGGCGAAATCCGTCTTGGCGAGCACTCGATCAGAGGCATGGGCACACACGAAGTGGCGGCCCGCGGATTGGCCCGCACGTTTCAAGGTACCCACATCTTCTCGGGCATGACGGTCATTGAGAACCTGATGGTGGGGCGCCACTTGCATATGCGCACCAACCTGATCCAGTCCTTTTGCCATTTCGGACCCGCTGTACGCGAAGAGGTGGCTCACAGGGAAGCGGTGGAGGAAATCATCGAGTTCCTGGAAATCGAGTCGATCCGGCACTCCCCAGTGGGCAGCCTGGGTTATGGACTTCGCAAGCGCGTCGACCTCGGGCGCGCTCTCGCTCAAGATCCCAAGATCCTTCTCATGGACGAGCCAATGGCCGGAATGAATACCGAGGAGAAGGAAGATCTGGCTAGGTTCATTCTGGATGTGAGAGAAGCCAAACGCATCCCGATCGTGCTGGTCGAGCACGATATGGGGGTTGTCATGGACCTTGCGGATCGCGTGGCTGTGCTGGACTTTGGCCGAAAGATTGCCGAGGGAACACCCAAGGAAATCCAGGCCGATCCTGCCGTATTGAAAGCATATCTGGGTGAGGGGGTGGCATGAACATTCGCATGGCAACACTGCCGCAACTGCTGCGTGACCACGCCAGACGCTCACCGCAGCGACTTTCGCAGCGGCACAAGACGCGTGGTATCTGGCGCGAGTACGACTTCTCACAGGTCCAGCGCAATGTCATGGACTTGGCCTTGGGTCTTCACCAACTGGGTATTCAACGCGGAGAGACGGTCGCAATCATTGGTGAGAACGAGCCTCAGCATTACTGGGCCGAATACGCGGCACAAGCAGTCGGGTGCAAGGTAATCTCACTGTATCCGGACCTCACGGCAGACGAAGTGCAGTACCTGCTGGATGACAGTGAGGCCGTCTGTCTCTTTGCTCAGGATCAGGAACAGGTGGACAAAGGGTTGGCGGTGAAGACGGCCACTCCCAACCTGCGGCACATCGTGTACTGGGACGACACGGGCATGTGGTCGTACCGAGACCCCATCTTGCGCAAGTTTCATCAGTTGCAGAGCGAGGGGCGGTCCCTTGGCGAAAAGGATGAGCTGATGTACGACCGTCTCGTTGATCAGGGCCGTCCTGACGACATCGCGGTGCTTTCGTACACATCAGGCACCACGGGCAAACCCAAGGGGGTGATCCTTTCACATCGTAGCTTGGTTGACAACGCCCAACGTCTGATCAATGCCACGAAGGCCAGGCCAGGCACCCAGTACCTGAGCTACATCGCCCCAGCATGGGCAACGGAGCAATTCATGGGTCTGGCCCTGGGAATCGGCCTGCCCATGGTGGTCAATTTTCCTGAGGGCCCTGAGCAGGTTCTTGAAAACATTCGAGAGCTGGCGGTCGAGGCCATGACGTTTGCCCCGCGCCAATGGGAAAGCATGGCGTCTTCCGTGCAGGCACACATGCTCGACGCGGGCGCTGTGCGGCGAGCAATTTACGAGTGGGGTTTGAAGGTTGGACATGCTGTGCACGTCGCGCGTATGGACGGCAAGCACGTGTCGTGGTGGAGTCGGGCCTTGCTGCCCCTCGCCAATGCGCTGGTCCTTAGGCCGTTGAGAGACCAACTTGGCCTGACACGATTGCAGGTGGCCATCTGCGGAGGAGCCACCATGGCACCAGATGTGTTCCGCATGTTCCATGCAATGGGCGTTCCCTTGAGAAACATCTATGGCTCGACAGAGGTCGGGCTGTTGACGAGCCACCAAGGAGACCGTTTTGACCTAGAAACCGTTGGTCACTGGATGCAGACGCACCCCGAGGCAGGAACTCCTCTGGAGTGGATGCTGACAGCAGATGGGGAGTTGTGCGTCAGGGGAGGGAGTTCGTTTCTGGGCTACTACCGACGCGAAGGCTCTGTCGAGGCCAAGGTCAAAGACGGGTGGTACCAAACCGGAGATGCGGTTACCAAGACGGACCGAGGCGAACTTGTGTTTTTGGAGCGTGTGTCCGATCTGAAGCGTCTTGCCGATGGCCAGACGTTCCCGCCGCAGTTTGTTGAAACCCGCCTTCGCTTCAGCCCGTTCATCAAAGACATCATGACCGTCGGAGATGAAAGGCGCGACTTTGTTGCAGCACTAATCAACATCGACATGGGTGTGCTGTCTCGCTGGGCAGAAGAAAAGCGCATTGGCTTCTCGACCTTCACGGATCTCTCGCAGCGCCCAGAGGTGGCCGACCTCCTTAGCCGGGAAATCTCCCGGGTAAACCAGTTCCTGCCCGCCCACGCGCGAGTCCGGCGTTTCGCCAACTTTCCGAAGGAGCTTGACCCGGATGAGGGCGAGTTGACCCGATCGAGAAAACTGCGTCGAGAGTTTCTGGAAGATAGGTATTCGGCGCTGATTCAAGGTCTTTACAACGGGGCGTCTGAAGTGACTGTGGACATACCGGTGACCTATCAGGATGGACGTCGCAGCCAGTTCACCGCGCAGGTACTCATTCGCGACGTAGCGGCTGCCGACCAGACGACCAAGGCCGGTATTTCAAATGGGAGAAGGCAATGATTGATTTCCTGAATTACCTCATCAATGGCGCGTTGACGGGCCTCTTGTATGCACTGATTGCCATGGGTTTTGTGGTGATCTATCGGGCATCAAAGGTGTTCAACTTCGCGCAGGGGGAGTTGGTCGTCTTCGGCGGGTACATGGTCTGGTGGACAGTGATTCAAATGGGAATGCCGTTGTGGATCGGCCTGCCAGTGGCATTCGTGAGCGCAGCCATCTTCGGCTTGATGATCGAGCGGATTTTCTTTGCGCGACTTGTCGGTGAATCCGTTTTTTCCATGGTGATGGTGACCATCGGGCTTCTGATCCTAATTCGGGGTGTGGTCTTGGTCCTGTTTGGTCCACAAGTCCGCGCCTTTCCGATGGTTTTTCCAATTGATCCGCTGATCTTTGGTGACATCCTGATCTCTCGCTCGATGTTCTATGGTGGGTTGCTCACGATTGCCATTGGTTTTGGACTTTCGTGGTTTTTCAACAAAACGCGTACGGGTTTGACGATGACCGCCGTGGCCGAAGACCATCAGGTGGCGATGTCAATGGGTATCTCCGTGCAGCGATCCATTGCCTTTGCCTGGATTCTCGGCTCTGTGCTTTCCACCCTGGGTGCCATGGTTCACCTGAGTGGCCGCTCTATCAACATGCTGAGCTCCGACATCGGATTGGCAGCGCTTCCTGTGGCATTGCTCGCTGGCTTGGAATCGCTCGCAGGATTGTTGCTCGCCGGTGTGCTGGTGGGCGTGATTCAAGGTTTAGCATCGGCCTATCTTGATCCTCTGGTTGGCGGTGCAATTGGCTCTGTATTTCCATTCATCATCATGTTGCTGATGCTCTTGATTCGTCCAACCGGTATGTTCGGTTGGAAAACCATTGAAAGGGTTTGATCATGGATCCCGCAGGTATTTTCGCAACCTCCTATCGTCAGGATCAATCGCTTATCCGCACGCGAAATCAAGCATTTGCGCTGTTGATATTTGTTGTGGCTCTGTTTGCCCTGCCGATGGTCGCCGAGGTTCGATCGGTGGCAGTGATGACGTCGATGCTGATCACTGCAGTGGTGGTTCTTGGTCTGCAAATCAATACTGGTTTGGCTGGCCAGGTCAATATAGGCCAGGCCGCCTTCATGGGGGTCGGTGCTTATTCGACGGCTGTGCTTGCCAGCAAACTGCACCTTCCATTCTGGCTGGCCCTGCCCGCGGGTGGGGTGTTCGCAGCGCTTTTTGGCCTCATTTTCGGTCTTGCTGCCGTCCGGATAAAGGGGTTCTACCTCGCGCTTACCACGATTGCTGCGCAGATCCTGTTTCACTTCTTTGTGCTCAATCTTCCACAAAAGTGGCTGGGTGGCTCAAACGGCATCACCCTGGAGCCTGCTGAGCTGTTTGGATTCAGGTTTGAGACGGATATAAGCATGTATTACCTGTGTCTCGTGGTCGCAATGATCATGATCGCTGGAGGATACGGCATTGCGCGTAGCCGACACGGACGAATCTTCGCCGCCGTTCGTGATGATGATGTGGCTTCAGGGATGATGGGCATCGACGTGGTGAGGACGAAAGCCCTGGCATTTTTGGTTGGTGCTTTTTATGCCGGTATTGGTGGAGGGCTGTGGGCATACTACATTCGCTTTGTGGCGATTGACCAGTTCACGCTGATTCATTCAATCTGGTTTATTGCCATGATCATCGTGGGTGGCATGGGCTCGATTACTGGCGCATTGATTGGTGTTCTCGTTATTCGTATGGCTCAGGAGTCCATCACGAGCATGGGGCCTGCACTGATCGAGCGCATTCCATTTCTAGGCGGAGACTTGGTGTTTGCTGCTATGAATATTTTTCTCGGTGGCATCATCGCTGGCTTTCTGATTTTTGAGCCTCGCGGCCTGATGCATCGTTGGAATATTGCGAAGCAGTCCTATCGAATGTGGCCCTATCCCTATTGAACATAAACATTATCCCGATCCCCATTTTCACGCTGGTGGGTGGTTGATTTTGGTTAAACAGCGTAATCACCAAGGAGACAAGCAAATGATTAAACAGAAGATATGGGTTTCGGTCAGAGTCCGCCATGCTTTGGGCTCGGCTGCTCTCTTGGCCGTACTGGGCAGTGGAAGCACCGTCTACGCTCAGACGACATACAACATTGCTGGGATCGCTGACTTCACCGGGCCCTTCGCTGACGTGATGAAGGACATCACGGGCTGCCGCCGCGGGGTGCTTGACTGGTGGAATGAAGAGGTGGGCAAATCGCTCGGCGTTACCCTAAAAGTCAAAGAGCATGACGCACGCTACGACGTGGCCCAAGTCGCTTCCCTCTGGCCAGGCATCAAGGCGGAGCTCAACCCGATTGCCGTCTGGGGCCTCGGCGGGCCAGACAGCAATGCGCTGCAGCAGAGATTGCCCAACGACAAGGTACCCCTGCTGCTCGGCACGGCTGGCTATGGCTTTGCTTGGAAGGATGGCAGCTGGGTGTTCAATGCACGGGCGACTTACCCGCATGAAGCGGCCGGCTTTTACGCTTGGTATCAGAAGAAGATGGGGGGTGGACCGCTGAAGGTCGGGGTGATTTCTTCGGAAGTTTCTCCCGCGTATGTGGACATTCACAAGGGTGTGGAGCGATTTGCCAAGGACAACCCCCAGATCCTGGAAGTGGTGGAGACGATCTACACCGAGGCACAGCCGACGGACCTTACGCAGCAAGTGCATCGACTGCTTCGCAAAGGGGCGACGGTGATTCAAGTCTTCAACAATACGGCATCGGTGGTGGCTACCCGTCGTGCCTTGCAAAGCCTTGGTAAGGGCAACCTACCTATTGTGGTCAGTGCACACAACGGGTTGCTCTCGTCGGGCAAGGCCTTGGGCGACCTCAACCAGATGGAGGGAAGTTACGAGGTTTATGGCATGGCCATCCCGACGGACGATCCTACAGCTGCGCGAGCCTTTTTCGAGAAGCTGCGCACCCAGTACAAGACGCAAGCCAACTTCACATCGCCCTGCATGATGGGGTTGGCCACTTCCCTACTCACGGTCCGCGCGGTGGAACAGGTGGTCAAGATTAAGGGTCCTGCCGGCGTGACGGGCGCGGATGTTCGCACTGCTTTGCAGACCAACGCTTTCCCAAGCGAGCTGACATTTGGTGTTCTGCCCAACATCAAGTTCAGCAACGATGCTCCGTTCCCGACTTCTGGTTTGGCGGTGAACATCGGAACGATTGAAAAAGGGATGTACAAGCTGGTCGAACAAAGCGCTCCCGTTCCGAACGTGAACAAGTGGTAATTGACTGCATATCCAGGCCCGCCGCGACGGGCCTGGAGTGACGAATATTGGAGTTGCCTGTGCTTGAACTAAATAACGTTGAGGTTCTTTACAGCGAAGTGATTTTGGCTGTAAAGGGCATAACAGCGTGTGTACCAAAGGGCCAGTGCGTTACCCTGCTCGGTGCCAACGGCGCGGGTAAGAGCACGACGCTCAAAGCCATTTCAAACCTCATTCGTACCGAAGATGGTCGGGTCACCGCAGGATCGATCACGCTCGACGGGACCAACATCACCGGGGCGAACCCGGTGGATGTGGTGAGACAGGGTCTCGTGCACGTGATGGAGGGGCGCAAGGTCCTGCGTCACATGACGGTCGAACAGAACCTGGTGGTCGGTGGGCACTTGGGAAGCGGGCGAGAGGCCAAGGAAAGGCTCGACGAGGTCTATTCCCGCATCAAGCGCTTGGCCGCCCTGCGCGACCGAACCGCAGGTTATTTGTCGGGAGGCGAACAGCAGATGCTGGTGATTGGTCGCGCATTGATGTCCCAACCCAAGTTGGTGATGATCGATGAGCCATCGCTCGGATTGGCTCCCCTTATGGTGGAGGAGGTGTACGGCCTTCTTTCCGACTTGAAAGCCAGCGGACTGACTTTGCTGATCGTCGAGCAGAACACCCGCGTCGCGCTTGAACTCGCAGATTACGGCTATGTGATGGAGAGCGGTCGCATCGTGCTGGAGGGGCCTTCTAGCCAACTCAAGAGCAATGAGGACGTTCGCGAGTTCTACCTCGGCTTGACAGTGGAAGGAGAGCGCAAGAGCTTCCGGGACATGAAGCACTACCGGCGCCGCAAGCGCTGGCTCGGTTGAGCTGCGTTTTTTGACACAAAAAAGTTAATCCCAAGGACATCAGATGAGCAGTGTTTCCAACGCTTTCCTCAGCGAACAAGAGGTCATGATTCGGGAGTCGGCCCGCCGCGTAGCGGAGGAGGTCGTCGCCGTCACAGCGGCGCAACGCGACCAAAGCGGCAAGTGGCCTCATGCGGAAATTCAGTCCGTGGCCGAATTGGGGTTCATGGGCATGCTGGCCCCTCAAACACATGGAGGTGCGGGACTTTCTTTCGTGGAGTATTGCTTGGCCATTGAGGAGTTCGCTGTCGCCGATGGCGGCTTTGCCACCATGATGCACGTGCACAACTCATCAGCGCATGTCTTATGCAATTTCGGCACAGAGGAGCAGAAGGCTCAGCACCTGCCCGGGTTGGCTTCGGCTAAGAACATCGGTGCATTTCTTCTGTCGGAACCTCATGCTGGTTCTGACACTGCCTCCATCCGAACCTCCGCCAAGCGCGATGGTGAATACTACGTGATCAACGGTAGCAAGCAATGGATTTCGAATGGAAGCGAAGCGGGTTTCGCCTTTGTCGTGGCGGCCACGGGGGAGCCTGGGTCTCGGAATCGATTCAGCCTGTTCATTGTTGATCCCAAGGATCCGGGCTATCAGGTGCTCCGTATCGAGAACAAGCTCGGACAGCACACCGCGCATACAGCCCAGATTCAGCTGGACAATCTGCGCGTTCCAGTCGGCAATCTGGTGGGAGAAGAAGGGCGAGGATATGCAAAGGCCCTGTCGCTCTTGTCAGACGGGCGCATCGCGATTGCCGCCCTGGCGATCGGTGTCGCGCGCGCTGCGCTCGAGGCTGCCATTCGTTACGCCAAAGATCGGGAAGCCTACGGTAAGCCGATCTCGGCACTCCAAGCCGTCAGCTTTGATCTGGCCGACATGGCGATGCAGGTTGAGGTGGCTCGCCAGTACATGATCTACGCCGCGCGCCGGCGAGATGCGGGGCTTCCCTCAGACAAAGAGGCTTCGATCGCCAAGCTGTTTGCCAGTGAGATGGCTGAGAAGGTCTGCTCTGCAGCGATTCAAGTCCATGGTGGCTACGGCTACGTTTCGGACTTCCCGGTGGAGCGCTATTACCGAGATGTTCGCGTTACCAAGATTTACGAAGGTACCAGCCACATTCAGAAGCTGATTATTGCGCGCCAGATTTTGGCTGAGTGAGTGTCTGGGCAAGCCGCCGAAGGCGGCTGCCCGAGGTCATTGGATATCATGTTCGACTAACAACTGTCTCCCCTTAGCAAAGCGCGACCTCTAACCTCATGAGCCAATCCATCGAAGCGGAGCCCAAGCCACGGGTGCGTTCAGCGACCAAGCGCGCCACCAAAGGGGCGAGGTGGAACAACGCCGTCAGTGGTGCGGATGAGCAGTACGAGCTCAAGCGGCAGGCAGTGATTGCTGAAGCGTCTAAAGCCTTTGGGCGCCATGGGTCACAAAACGTCTCGCTCGACGAGATTGCAAACGCACTCAACGTTACCAAGCCTGCCCTCTACTACTATTTCAAGAGCAAGCAGGAACTCATTTACGAGTGCCATGAGCTGGCGATGAAAATTGGTGATCAGGTGTTGAAAGACGCGATCGCATCAGAGTCCACTGGGTACGGACGGATCACCGCGTTCATGCGGAATTACATCTCGCACCTGACAGATCAGATGGGAGCTCCCGCGATCCTGCACGACTTTTCCGCTATGACGCCAGCGGATCGTAAAAAGATTACCGCACGCCGGAGAAAGTTTGACCTCCAGCTTCGCAACATCATAGAAGAGGGCGTTCGGGACGGTTCCATTGCGCCTTGTGACGCAAGGCTCGCGGTGTTTTGGTTCATGGGGGCGATCAGTTCTATTTCCCAGTGGTACCACGCTGACGGCACACTCACTGGCGATCAGGTGGCAGAGGTATTCATCCGCTTCCTGGCTGATGGCATACGTCCGCAGACTGCCTGTCCCACTATCTCTTGAGGCTCACAAGCGAGTGCCCGCTTGCATGACGCGCGCATGCGAGGGCAACTGGCATTCGCGGTGCGGTGGCCGCAATACACGCCAACAACGATGAACTGGTCGAGTCGGCGTCGGCTGATACGTCAAGACCTGGCTGTGCGATGGGGTTTGACATCCAGTATCCACCAGCAGATTTAACAGGAGTAATGAAATGAAAGTCATCGTCCCCGTCAAACGTGTGGTCGACTACAACGTCAAGGTGCGCGTCAAGAGCGACGGCACGGGCGTGGACATTGCCAACGTCAAGATGAGCATGAACCCGTTCGACGAGATCGCCGTCGAAGAGGCGGTGCGCCTCAAAGAGAAGGGCGCTGCGACCGAGGTGATCGCCGTCTCCTGCGGCGTGGCCCAGTGCCAGGAAACCCTGCGTACGGCCATGGCCATCGGCGCCGACCGTGCCATCCTGGTCGAGACCGATGTCGAGCTGCAGCCCCTGGCCGTGGCCAAGCTGCTCAAGGCGCTGGTGGACAAGGAACAGCCCGGCCTGGTGATCCTGGGCAAGCAGGCCATTGACGACGATGCCAACCAGACTGGCCAGATGCTCGCGGCCCTGGCTGATCTGCCGCAGGCCACCTTCGCTTCCAAGGTCGAAGTGGCGGGGGACAAAGCCAAGGTCACGCGCGAAGTCGACGGTGGCCTGGAGACGCTGGAAGTGAGCCTGCCGGCGGTGGTCACCACCGACCTGCGCCTGAACGAGCCGCGCTACGTGACGCTGCCCAACATCATGAAGGCCAAGAAGAAGCCGCTGGAGACTGTCAAGCCCGAAGACCTCGGTGTGGACGTGGCCCCGCGACTGAAAACCCTGAAAGTGGCCGAGCCGGCCAAGCGTGGCGCGGGTGTGAAGGTGCCCGATGTCGCCACCCTGGTCGACAAGCTCAAGAACGAAGCCAAGGTGATCTGATCGCCGCGCCCCCAACACTGATCAAGGAATTCACGTCATGACCGCTCTCGTCATTGCCGAACACGACAACGCTTCCATCAAGGGCGCCACGCTCAGCACTGTCACCGCCGCCGCTGCCTGCGGTGGTGAGGTGCATGTACTGGTGGCTGGCCACAACGCTGGTGCTGCTGCTGCCGCCGCCGCACAGATCGCCGGTGTGGCCAAGGTGATCCACGCCGACGCCGAGGGTTTCGCCCACGGCCTGGCCGAGAACGTGGCCGCTCAGGTACTGGCCATCGCTTCAGGCTACAGCCATATCCTCTTCCCCGCCACCGCCAGTGGCAAGAACGTGGCCCCGCGCGTGGCCGCCAAGCTCGATGTCGCCCAGATCAGCGACATCACCAAGGTGGTGAGCGCCGACACCTTCGAGCGTCCGATCTACGCCGGCAACGCGATGGCCACCGTGCAGAGCGGCGACGCCACCAAGGTCATCACCGTGCGCACCACCGGCTTTGACGCCGCCGGCCAGGGTGGCTCGGCCGCCGTGGAAACCGTGGCCGCAGCCAGCGGCAATGGCAAGAGCGCCTACGTGGGCAGCGAAATCGCCAAGAGCGACCGTCCCGAGCTGACCGCCGCCAAGATCATCGTCTCCGGTGGTCGCGCACTGGGCAGCAGCGAGAAGTTCAACGAAGTGATGACACCGCTGGCCGACAAGCTGGGCGCGGCCATCGGTGCCAGCCGCGCCGCGGTGGACGCCGGCTACGCGCCCAACGACCTGCAGGTCGGCCAGACCGGCAAGATTGTCGCCCCGCAGCTGTACATCGCCGCCGGTATCTCCGGCGCCATCCAGCACCTGGCTGGCATGAAGGACTCCAAGGTGATCGTGGCGATCAACAAGGATCCCGAAGCCCCGATCTTCTCGGTGGCCGACTATGGCCTGGAAGCCGACCTGTTCGCGGCTGTGCCGGAGCTGGTCGCTGAGCTCTGATTAAGTGCGTTGCATTTGCTGCATGCAATCCAAAGGCATCGCTTGCGATGCCTTTTTTCATTTGATATGCGATGCGCAATGACCGCTGTGCGCCGGATTCCGTGAGGTCGTCGAGCCTAATTGAATGGCCACCCTGCATATCAGTCAATGAGTTCCAGACGCGCAAGACTGGGGCAGACCGCGCATGAGAACTGTCGTTCTTGGGAACTGAGGTTGAGAGTTCACACGCGCTTCCAGAAGCTACGCCCAAGTCTCACGGAGCTTGCAGGCATTCCGAAAAATTCAAATCTCAGTGACACGTTTTCGGGAAAGTTCAGAACTCAGTGAGAATCGAGTTCAGAACTCCTCTCTGAGCACGGCGCTAACTGCTTGATTTTTCGCCACTTCGTGTTCAGGACTCAGCGACTCACGACAACTGGACACTGCCTCATCCAGTGGGATCGGGGTGAGCTGGCTGCCCTCGGCGGGCGTCAAGCCATCTGGAGCCCGTGCAAACAGTTCGATCATGGCCGGGTAGCGTTCATCCGCGGGCTTCTGGAAGCGGTAGAACTTCGGCTTTCCGGTGTCGCTGACCTGCTGCAGCTGATAGCCCCCAGCGTTCACGAACTGCCAGAACGCCGCGCCAAAGGCCGGTGTCAGCACCTCCACATGCAGGACGATGTCCAGGTCCTTGGTCGCCCGAAACTGGAGCCCGGCGTCTTCCATCGTCAGGCTCGCGGCGGTTCCACCAATCAGCAGGTACTGATCGGTGTACGCCGCAAACCAGTCACGGAAAAGATCCAGCCCTCTCACCACGGGAGTTGTCCCTTCAGTTCGTCCAGGGCCTGCAGGACGCGCTCATCGGTGCTGTCCTGCAGACTGAGGGTCAACGACAGTGGGTCGACAGTCGCCTGACCTGGCACCAAAGCCGGATCGTAGATCCAGAGCTCAAGCACTTGTGTGTCATCGGATGGTTCCGGCGCCTCGCGGGCACCGGCTTTCAGGGCCTCCCGCCATTCTGCGAAGGTGGTGGCGTACACCGGTTGTCGTGGCTCCGTGAGCATGGAATCGCGGGCGAGTGCGCTCAGGCCAGCCAGCCGCCACTGGCGGCCTGCTGGCAAGGTATCGCTCACGGCCCACAACGTCCGGCGCACAGGGCTGCGGAGCAAGGGTCTTGCCATTTCCCAAATATCCTGTGGTGGCAACTCGCGGTGCAGATACTGCGAACGCCCCAATTTGCGCGTCGCGGCGAGGCCCGCCGCGTTCAGCTCCCTGACCGCCCGGGACAGGGTCATAGGGGTGTAGCCCATGGCCGATGCCAGGCGGGCGGGATGCCAGTCGGTGGCCAGGGGTTCGTTCACCAACGCAGCGATGAGGATCGCCTGTGTCGATGGGCTCAGGGTAGTGCCTGTGGATGGCGCCCGCTGCCTGAAGTGTTCGCGAAGGTCCAGGCCCAGGTCGGGCAGGTAGAGCTGGTTGCCGGGCACGATGAATGGAACCTTCTGCTCGATCAGGCGTTTTCGCTCGTACGACGCCAAGGCATCGGTCACGAACACAACCGGCGGCTCTCCCTGCGCGCGCACTTTGTCCAGCCGGGCACGGATGTCCCCCAGGGCTTGTTCTTCGTTGGATGGAGTGATCGCGAGCACGATGGGATGGCCCAGCAGTTCAAGCTCGGCAAACTGGAACGCGTCTTGAAGGAAATACGGCAGCGCGCCGGCTTGCGCCCAGGGCTTTTCCTTGGGCGTGGGAATGCCCAACACCTCGTTGAGGTACTTCCGGGTGGCGGCTACAAGCGTCAATGCTCGGTCTTTCGTAACATCAAATTTGAACAATAACATTAACGATGTTATCGTGCAATCATATGTTAAGTTGGCCCGGCTTTGGGATTCCGACCAGCCGCGCCGAAGCTCATGCGGACACCGCAGACGATGGAGCGCTCTGTCCCAGGATGTCATCAATCCGCTGCCCCAGCTTCTCCCATGCCGCCTTCTTCTCGTCGGCGAACTCGTGGTGCAGGTAATGCCGCCGCACCCGGCTGCCGGCCATCACGTGGTTCTGGCAGCGGTCGATGATGTCGGGCAGGATGCCCAGCGCTTGCATCATGGTGGCGCCGGTGCGTCGCATGTCGTGCGGTGTCCACTCGCGGAGGCTGCCGCTCTTGAGCACCAGTGCGTTGTCGTTGGCACGGCGTGAAAGGTCCTTGCGGGTCTTGAACTGGATCTGTCGGTCGCCCACCTGTTTGGACACGGTCTTGACGTCGATGTGGCTGTCTTCCTTGTGGTTGCGGGCCGGGAAGCAGTAGGGCGATGTTCCGGTCAGGTTCTTGAGCGCCTGGAACTGGCGCAGCGAGAAGTCAGAGAGGTAGACCCGGTGGCCCTGCTTCTTGCCCATCGGCCCCTTGACGTTCTCGATCGGGATGGTCCAGTAGCGCTCCACCAGGTCCACGTCTTCCCACCGGGTCATCAGCAGCTCGCCGATGCGGCACAGCGTGCCCAGGCAGATCCAGATCGCCAGCTGGGTCTCGCGCTTGAGCGGGCGCGGCACCTCGTATTTGTGACCGGCGGGGGTCGCTTCGTAGTCGGCCTCCATGCGCTCAAAGATCGACTGCAGTTCCTGTAGCTCCTTCGCCGTCAGCACGCGGTCGCGCTCGTTGACCATGTCGAAGTCCTTGGAGACGATCTTGCGGATTTCGATCAGGTCGGCCGGGTTGCCTTCGATCAGCAGGCCGCGCCAGGGCTGTCGCTTTTCGGCCCAGGCGAACAGCTGCACCAGGTCCTGGTGCACGCGCACTGACATGCGGTTCACGCCACGGGCCACCATGGAACGCAGGACCTTGCGCAGGTCGTGCTCGGTGATGCTGCGCACGGGTTTGTCGCCCAGCACAGGCAGCACGTCTTTCTCAAAGGAGCGGCGCAGTTCGGCGTTGCCGTCCTTGCGCGCCACGCCGTCGGCCAGCCACGCGTCGAACATGTCCTTGAAGGGCTTGTTCTGGCTGGCCTCGGCTGCGGCCTGTGCAATCGTCGCTTCGACCGCCGCCTGGTTCTCGATGCGTTCGGCCTTCTTCTGGTCGTTGGGGTTGACGCCGGAACGGACCAGGTCACGCGCCTCATCCCGTTGCCGGCGGATCTGTTCCATGGACAGGGCCGGCCAGGTGCCACAGTAGTGCCAGGCCACTTTGCCGTTCCATTTGAAGGCGAACTTGAAGTGGATGGAGATGGTCTGGTCGCCGACGACGCGGACTTCGCCGGTCAGTCCATCGCTGTCGCTCAGCGTGTCGCCGCGCCATGCCAGAGGCACGGCCTTGAGCTCCAGCGCCGTCCACTTTTTGCCTTTTCCTGACTTCGGATATCGCGTCATACAGGTCCTGGGGGGTAAACCGGGGGGTAAACCGAAAAAACGCTGTCAGTGTATTTTGTGGGACGACTTGGGATCAAGTATTCTTTGTATCTATATGATTTAAAACAGAAAAATTCGTCCCGTACCGTCTCAGGAAATCCCGCAAGATTTCACGTATATTTCGATGGGGTGCAAGGGGTCGCGAGTTCGAATCCCGCCACGCCGACCAATTGTTCCGAAACCCGCTGTCCGAAAGGGCTGCGGGTTTTCTTTTTGGGCAAGCCCGTACCGCTCGGTATCGGTCGGCAACCCCAAAAACCTCACATCTGAACAGGTGGGGCGGCGACAGGGGGGGCGACTGCCGGCCCCAGCGGCAATCGGTTTGGGCTATGGTAGTGTCCGTGCCGGCAGCCTGCGTGAAGCCATGATCACCGACAACCCCAACACCGTATCCATGGAGGAGCCCACCCGGTGGGCGGAGACCCTCGCCGAGGACGTGTTCCACCCGGGGGTGAGTGTCCGTCTGCATTGGAGGGATGTCGAGGCCGCCGTCGAGCAGGGTGCGGTTCTGCCCCAGCACGCCCACGCCCTGTGGGCATCCTGGGCCATGCCGGGCAGCCCGACACGCCTGGTGGACCCAGTGGCCCCGCCACCGTCGGCAACCAGCAGCACCTTGTCCGACCCACCCTACCTGGAGAGACTGCGACAGCAGCGCGCCCAGGCGGCACCTCCGCCAGAAAGACGTCGTTCGTCGTGGTTCTCGCACCTGATGGCCCTGGTGGCCGGTGCCCTGCTGGCATTTTTCGGCCTGGCTTTCCTCTGACGACCTGGTGCTCCATAGGTGTGGTCGGGAAACAAGGTCGACCACATTTCCCGACTTGAGAGTAAACTGTTCGGTTCAATACACAACCAAATGGTTTTTATGGGCCGCATCAACATCATGTCGGGTGGTGTTTCGTCGCGTCTGGTCGCCGGTGTCTTTCTGGCTGTCGCAGGCAGCATGCCTGTTCACGCCACAGAGGCCGGGCGTGTTGGGCCGCCGCTGTGGGAGGTCGGTGCCTTTGCCCTGGGTGTGACGCAGCAAGCCTACCCGGGGTCTGACACCCAGCTCAAACGTGCCCTGGCACTGCCCTACGTGGTGTACCGCGGCCAGTGGTTGCGGGCCGACCAGGAGACGGTCGGGCTGCGTGCCCTGAAGACCGAGCGGGTCGAATTGGACCTGGGGCTCGCTGGCTCGTTTGGTGGCGGAGGCGACGAGATCGAGGCGCGCGATGGCATGCGCGAACTGGGCACGCTGGTGGAGCTCGGTCCCCGTTTGAAGCTGGCACTGGGGGCAGGGCCGGGTGGCGGGCGCTGGCGTGCCGATTTTCCGCTGCGAGGCGTGTTCGACCTGAGCGACCGGGGCAGCTACCGCGGTCTGGCATTCGAACCCCGGCTGCTGTTCGAGCGGCGGTCGGCCGGTGGATGGCGCTATGGCACGAGTTTGAGCGTCATCGTGGCCGATCGCCGTCTGGCAGAAGACTTCTATGGCGTGGGTCCACAAGACGCAACCCCCTGGCGTCCTGCCTATGTGGCGCGGGGCGGCCTGGTCGCCACGCGGCTGTCGCTGTCGGCCAGCCGAAGCCTGGGCCGCGACTGGCAACTGTTCGGGTTCGCCCGCCTGGAGTCCGTGCAGGGTGCTGCCAATGAAGCCAGCCCGCTGGTGCGCAAGAAGGGCGGTGTCTCCGCAGGCCTGGGCGTCGCTTACACCTGGAGGCGTTCACAGGCGCAGGCCCGAGACTGAGTTCGCCCGGCCAAGCCCAGGCCTTGACCGTTGGCAAGGGCAGCCGGTCAAACCACCCGGGTTCAATGGCCCCGAACTGGCGCACGAACGGAAAGATGCCGATGGCGGTGGCGGTCTGCGGTTTCGTCAAAGCGCTCGGGGCACTTGGCGCGGTCCAGGTGGTGCTTGAACTCGCTGTCACAGATCGAAAGCAGCGCCATGCGGGCGCGCATGGCATAGGGGCAGCGGCGGTAGGTGTAGAGCAGCGGGGCCGGCAGCGGGCGATTTCGCATCAGGCACAGCCCTCAGCGCCGGATGCGCCAGCCGGTGCGGAACACCCACCACACGATGCCCAGGCAGAGCAGCATGAACATCAGCGTCATGCCGGTGCTGACCGCGATGTGCACGTCACCGGCGCCGTAGAAGGCCCAGCGCAGGCCGCTGATGAGGTAGACCACCGGGTTGAACAGGGACACCGTCTGCCACGGCTCGGGCAGCATGTTGATGCTGTAGAAGGCGCCACCCAGAAAGGTCAGCGGTGTGATGACCAGCAGCGGTACCACCTGCAGCTTCTGGAAGTTGTCCGCCCACAGGCCGATGATGAAGCCGAACAGGCAGAAGGTGACGGCGGTCAGCACCAGCAGGGCCACGGTCCAGAACGGGTGGGCGATCTGATAGGGCACGAAGAGGCGGGCGGTCAGCAGGATCAGGCAGCTGAGCACCAGGCTTTTGGTGGCGGCCGCGCCCACATAACCCAGCAGAGCCTCGACCCAGTTGACCGGCGCACTCAGCAGCTCGTAGATGGTGCCCGACCATTTGGGCAGGTAGATGCCGAAGGCCGCGTTGGAGATGCTCTCGGACAGCAGGGAGAGCATGAGCAGGCCGGGGATGATGTAGGCGCCGTAGCTCACGCCGCCGATGTCGCCCATGCGCGAGCCGATGGCGGTGCCGAACACGATGAAGTACAGCGAGGTGGTGAGCACCGGCGCCATGATGCTCTGCGCCCAGGTGCGTTTGGCCCGGTTCATTTCGAACGCGTAGATGGCGCGGATGCCATGGATGTTCAGACTCATGCGGCCACCTCGTCGGTCGTGTGGTCGTTCGAGTTGATCAGGCTGACAAAAATGTCCTCCAGCGAGCTTTCGCGGGATTTCAGGTCGCGGAAATGGATGCCCTCGGCGCCCAGCGCGGCCAGCAGTTCGGCAATGCCGGTGTCCTCCTTCTGGGCGTCAAAGGTGTAGGTCAGGGTCAGGCCGTCGGCCGAGAGTTGCAGCGGCCAGCGACCCAGGGCATCGGGCACGGACGAGAGGGCGTGTTGGAGCGACAGCGACAGCTCCTTGCGGCCGAGCTGGCGCATCAGCGTGTCCTTGTCTTCGACCACGATCAGTTCGCCCTGGCGGATCACGCCGATGCGGTCGGCCATGTCTTCGGCCTCCTCGATGTAATGCGTGGTCAGGATGATGGTGGTGCCGGCGTCACGCAGCTGCCGCACCAGGCGCCACATGTCGTGCCGCAGCTCCACGTCCACGCCGGCGCTGGGCTCGTCCAGGAACAGGATGGTCGGCTCGTGCGACAAGGCCTTGGCAATCAGCACCCGCCGCTTCATGCCGCCCGATAGCTGCAGCATGCGGTTGTCCTTCTTGTCCCAGAGCGACAGGTCGCGCAGGATTTTCTCGATGTAGGCCGGATCGGGGGCCTTGCCGAACAGGCCGCGGCTGAAGCTGACCGTGTCCCAGACGGTTTCAAAGGCGTCGGCATGCAATTCCTGCGGCACCAGCCCGATCAGGCTGCGGGCCTGGCGGTAGTCCCGCACGGTGTCGAAGCCGCCAGCCTGCACCTGGCCCGTGCTGGCCAGGGCCATGCCGCAGACGATGCTGATGAGGGTGGTCTTGCCGGCGCCGTTGGGACCGAGCAGGGCGAAGATCTCGCCGCGGTGGATGTCCAGGTTCACGCGCTTGAGCGCCTGGAAGCCGCCCGCGTAGGTTTTGCTCAGGTCGCGGATGCGCAGGATGACGGCGGGGGTTTCGGGCATGGGCCTATTGTCCCGCCTCTGGCTGTGGTCTGCCGCGTCAGGCCTTTTCCGGGCGCTGCGCCGTCTTGGCCTGCGCCAGCATGCGTTCGAACATGCCCAGCAGCTGCTGGTACTCGGCCTCGCTCAGGCAGCTGGTCAGCGCCTGGTTGCGCTGCTCCACCAGCACCATCACCCGGCGCCACAGGCTTTTGCCCTTGGGTGTGAGCGCCAGGAACACGCTGCGGCCGTCCAGCGGGCTGGCCACCTTCTGCACCAGGCCCTTGTCGACCAGCGACTGCGCCGCCCGGCTGGCCTGGGCCTTGTCGAGGTTGGCCTCGAACGCCAGCTGGTTCACCGTGAGCTGGGAGAAGGAGCCGATGGACGAGAGCGTGCGGGCCTCCGAAAGACCCAGCCCGACCTCGGCCAGGTACAGGGAATGGGTGGCCATGTCGTTGAGTTTGGCCAGGGTGTTGAGGCGGTAGGTGAAGAACCGCTCCAGGGCGGGAGGGGAAGGGCTGCGTTCACTCATGCCTGCATTGTCCGTCAGGCCGGCGGGCACACATCAGGGGGCTTGCAGAAATAGTTGCGCACGCAACTAAAATCGCGCACAATCCCGACATCGCCAGACAAAAATCCCGGAGACAGAGCCCCATGCACCAGCCGACGACGCAGCCCCGGCCGTCGATCTACTACCCCTACCAGGTGTTCCAGCCCTGGCTGCCGTCGCAGCACGGGACGCAGCCGCGGCAGAAGGTGGTCATTGTCGGCAACGGGCCGGCGGGCATGGTCACCGCGCTGGAGCTGGCGCGCCACGGGGTGGCCAGCGTGGTGCTCAGCGCCGAGCTTCAGTTCTCGCAGGGCAGCCGGGCCATCGTGTTCACCCGCCGCTCCATGGAGATCCTGCAGCAGGTGGGGGTGGCCGGCCGCATGACCGAGGGTGGCCTGCCCTGGCGCTTTGGCAACTCGTTCTACCGGGGCCAGCGCGTCTTTCGCATGGAAGCACCGCACGACGCCGATGACCGCTTCTACCCCATGCTCAACCTGCAGCAGCAGTACATGGAGGAATACCTGCACGATGCCTGCGCGGCCAGCCCGCTGATCGAGACCCGCTGGGGCAACAAGGTGGTGGGCGTGTCCCAGTGCGAGGGCTTCGCCGAGGTGCAGGTGGACACCCCCGAGGGTGAATACACCCTGCAAAGCGACTGGGTGGTGGACGCCTCCGGCGGCCGATCGGCCATCCGCGCGGCCACCGGCCTGCAGATGGAAGGAGCGTCTTACGAAGGCCTATTTGTCATTGCCGACATCCGCATCGACCTGCCGCTGCCGACCGAGCGACTGGCCTTCTTCGACCCCGAGTGGAACCCGGGCAACACCATCCTGATGCACCGCGAGCCGCACGGCATCTGGCGCGTGGACTACCAGTTGCCCGAGGGCGAGACACCCGAAGAGGCGCTGCGCCCCGAGTCGCTCAAGGCCCGCATCGACGCCCAGCTGGCGATGATCGGCCATGCCGGCACGCCCTGGGAGATGGACTGGAGTTCGGTGTACTCGGCGCGCACCCTCACGCTGCCGGACTTTGTGCACGGCAGCCTCATCTTCACCGGTGACGCGGCCCATCTGCTGCCCATCTTCGGCGTGCGCGGGGCCAACACCGCTTTCCAGGACGCGCAGTCGCTGGGCTGGCACCTGGCCTATGTGGTCAAGGGTCTGGCGGGCCCCCGTCTGCTGGCCAACCACAGCGCCGAGCGGGTGGGTGCAGCGCGCGAGATCATCGGCGAGGCCGGCAAGAGCGTGCGTTTCATGACACCGCCCACCCGGGGATTCCGGCTGCTGCGCGATGCGGTGCTGTCGCTGTCGCTGCAGCACGAGTTTGTGCGTCCGCTCTACCATTGGCGCACCTCGCGGCCCCACGAATACACGCACTCGATGCTCAACAGCCCGGGCGACGACAACGCGCTGTTCACCGAGGGTCCGGCCCACGGCGCGCCGCCGCGCAACATCCGGCTGGCGGCCGACGACTACCTGCTGGACCACCTGGGCGGTGGCTTTGACCTGCTGTACTTCACCGAGGGCGACACGCTGCCCGAGACCATCCAGACGGTGGTGCGCCAGGCGCGCGAGCGCGGTGTGGCGCTGCGCGTGAGTGCCGTGGGTCACGGCGGGCCGGTGGCCGGCGCCGACCAGTGCTTTGCCGATGCCGACGGGCATTTCCGGTCCCGCTACGGGGTGCGGGCCAGTGGTGCGGCCTACCTGCTGCGACCGGACCAGCATGTCTGTGCCCGATGGCTCACGCTGGACGCCCACCGCCTGCAGGCCGCCATCGATGCCGCGCTGCCCCGTTGACACACACGCCAACCAGGACCGAGACCATGAACCCGACCGCCGCACTGCCCATCGAAGGACTGGAAACCGTGTACGACACGCTGGCCCAGGCCATCGACCAGGCCGGCCCCGAGAAGACCGAACTGTTTCTTGTCAAGCTGGCCCTGCTCAATGCCAACGCACTGGCAGACGCGGGCGTTTTCCAGCAACATGTGCAGGCCGCCCTGCAAGACCTCTGACCACCGACCCACCCCAAGGAGCCACCATGAAGATCGAACGCATTCACCATGTCGCCTACCGCTGCAAGGACGCCAAGGAAACCGTCGACTGGTACGTCAAACACCTGAACATGGACTTCGTGCTGGCCATTGCCGAAGACCAGGTGCCGTCCACCAAGGCACCCGATCCCTACATGCACGTGTTCCTGGACGCCGGGCAGGGCAACGTGCTGGCCTTCTTTGAGCTGCCGAACTCGCCCGCCATGGGCCGCGACGGCAACACACCCGAGTGGGTGCAGCACATTGCGTTCAAGCTCGGCAGCATGGACGACCTGGTGGCCACCAAGGACCGTCTGCAGGCCGCGGGCATCGACGTCATCGGGCCGACCGACCACACCATCTTCAAGAGCATCTATTTCTTCGACCCCAACGGCCACCGCCTGGAGCTGTGCGCCGACGTGGGCACGCCCCAGATGCACAAGGACCTGGACGAGGTGAAGTGGGACATGCTCAACGAATGGGCCCAGACCAAGCGCGCCCCCAAGCACGCCGCCTGGATGCACGACAAGGAATTCAAGGCCCTGGACTGAGATTCACCCGACATGACAATGCTCAACGAGACCCACGACCCGGCGCTGCGCAGCTGGGTGGCATCGGCCAACCTGACAGGCACCGACTTCCCGATCCAGAACCTGCCGTTTGCGAGCTTTCGCCGCCAGGGCAGTGACGAGAGCTTCCGCGGAGGTGTGGCCATTGGTGACCAGATCCTGGATCTGGCGGCCGTGGCCCGGGCTGGCCTCCTCGGCGGTGAAGCCGCCCCGGCCGTGCAGGCCGGTGCCCAGCCCCAGCTCAATGAACTGATGGCCAAGGGCGCACCGGCCTGGAGCACGCTGCGCCTGGTGCTCTCGCGCGCCCTGCGCGAAGGCGCTGCCGAGCAGGCGGCGCTGCAGGCCTGCCTGGTGCCGCAGGCGCAGGCCGAATACGGTGTGCCCGCCCGCATCGGCGACTACACCGATTTCTACACCTCGGTGCACCACGCCACCAACATCGGCAAGCTGTTCCGTCCGGACAACCCGCTGCTGCCCAACTACAAGTGGATCCCCATCGGCTACCACGGTCGCGCGTCCAGCATCGGTGTCTCGGGCCAGCAGTTCCATCGGCCGGTGGGCCAGACGCTGGCGCCGGGAGCGACGCAACCCTCCTTTGGTCCCTGCAAGCGCCTGGACATCGAACTGGAGCTGGGCATCTTTGTCGGCACGGCCAATGAGCTGGGCGACCCGGTGGCCATGGCGCAGGCCGAGGACCACGTGTTCGGCCTCTGCCTGCTCAACGACTGGTCGGCCCGCGATATCCAGGCCTGGGAATACCAGCCGCTGGGTCCCTTCCTGTCCAAGAACTTCGCCACCACCATCTCGCCCTGGGTCGTGACGCTGGAGGCCCTGGCACCCTACCGCGTGGCCTTCGAGCGGCCGGCGGACGACCCGCAGCCGCTGCACTACCTGGACAGCGAGGCCAACCGCCAGGGAGGCGCTTTCGACATCCAGCTGCAGGTGGGTCTGGAAACCCCGAAGATGCGCGAAGCCGGGCAGGGCGATGCCACCATCTGCCGCACCAGCTACCGCCACGCCTACTGGACCGTGGCGCAGATGGTCACGCACCACACGGTCAACGGCTGCAACCTGCAGCCTGGCGACCTGTTCGGCAGTGGCACGCTGTCGGGGCCCACGCTGGACCAGGCCGGTGCCCTCATCGAGCTGACGGCCGGTGGCAAGAATCCGCTGCAACTGCCGGGCGGCGAAACCCGCACCTTCCTGGAGGACGGTGATGCGGTGGTGTTGCGCGGCTGGTGCGAGAAGCCCGGTGCGGCGCGCATCGGGTTCGGTGAGTGCCGCGGGACGGTGTTGCCTGCAAGGGACTGAGGTCGGTCCGACCTCAGTCGCTGCCCCGGGCGGCGTTGTCTGCCATGCCCTGGGCAAAGCGTGCCAGCAGGGCATCCGGCAGGTCGTGCCCCATGCCGGCGATGAAGTCGGTGCGGGCGCCCGGGATGCGGCGCGCCAGCTCTTCCCCGCAGGCCAGGGGCACCAGCGGGTCGTCCGTGCCGTGGATCACCAGCGTGGGCTGCGTGATGCGGGGCAGCAGGGGCGAGCGGTCCCCGTCGGCCGCGACCGCCAGCAGCTGGCGCACCGAGCCACCGGGGTTCCAGGCGCGTTGCACCGAGGCCAGTACCCGCTGGCGCCGCACCTGCGGGTCTGCCGGGTAGGCCGGACTGCCGATCGCCTGCAGCACGCGCAGCACCCATTCGACGGCAGCGTCAACCCGGTGGCCCATCGGGCGCGACATCAGCGTGCGCTGCAAGAGCCACGGCGGCTGTGGCAGGTGTCGCGCGCCGCTGCTGGTCATCATCAGTGTCAGGCTGGCCACATGCGCGGGCGCCATCACGGCCATGTGCTGCGCGATCATGCCTCCCATGGAGGCGCCGCACACGTGAGCCCGGGAAATGCCCAGCGCATCGAGTACGCCCAGGGAGTCCTGGGCCATGTCGCCCAGCGTGTAGGGGCTGCGCACCGGCAGGCGAAAGGCGTGGCGCAGGCCGGCAAGTGCCATGTTGGGTATGCCGGCATGGTCGAAGCCCTGGCTCAGGCCGATGTCCCGGTTGTCGAAGCGGATCACCCGGAAACCGCGATCGACCAGCATCTGCACCAGCGGCTGCGGCCAGGCGATCAACTGCATGCCCAGACCCATGATCAGCAGCATCGGCGGCCCGTCTTTCGGTCCCTGGTCGTCCACCTCGATGCGCAGACCATTGGCCTTCAGCTGCACTGGTTAAGCTCCTGAACGAAAAACACGGATTCGGCTCCGGCTCAATACCACTGGGTCACGGTTTCGGGCTGGTGTGCCACCTTGAAGAACCAGCGCCGCGCACCCTGGACGTCGAAGCGCCGCCAGTGTCCCGGATCCTGGCGCAGCCGGTCGGCGATGGCATACAGGGCCATCGGATTCATGCCCATGCCCAGATGACTGGCGTGCACTTCGATGTTCTCGGTGTGGGCATGGCGCACAGGGTTGATGCTGCACTGCCAGGCCACCACGCCGTCGGTCTTGCTGTAGATGGAGGTGGTGGGCACGGGCGGCGGCTTGCGCACCTGGGCGAGCAGTTCTTCGTCGTGCGGGTGCTGGCCGCTGACCAGTTTGTAGAAGCGCCACGCGTTGGTGGCCTTGGGGTGACCGGTGAAGGGGGTGCCCAGGGTGATGACCGAGCGCACCCGGTCTGGCATCTCCTTGGCCATCTCGCGCGCGTAGATGCCACCCAGACTCCAGCCGATCAGGCTGACCGGACCTCCATGTTCGCGGCAAATGGCCTCGATGCGCTCCCGGCAGCCCTCGAGCACGCCATCGCGCGGACCGAGGTTCAGGCCTTGCTCCCAGCCGTAGGGTTCGTAGTTGTGCTGTCTGAGGAAGCGGCGCAGCGCCACCGTGCTCAGGTCGGAAGCGCCCAGACCCGGGAACACCAGAACCGCATGGCCATCGCCGGATGGCATTTTCGAGAGCCAGGGTGACACGGCGGCCAGGGCCAGAGCTTCCCAGGGGGCTCTGGCTTCCAGCATCATCAGCCAGAGGCCGGGAGGCACGGTGTGCAGCGCCTCCTCGGTGCCCTGTTGCGGGTCGGGGGTGGGCTGGTGGCGGGTGCGTGGTCTCATGCGTCGCGCTCGCAGAACATCATGGCTGCATGTTATCGGCCAGGGGCAGGTTTTTGGTGAGCATCGTCTCCGGTCCGCGGTCGCTTGGGGGACACAGGGCGGGCTCTCTTTCGGGCGCCGGGCAGGGGCAGACCACGCAGTTCTTCCATCGCAGCTTCCACCTCCTGTGCCAGCCGGCGAAGATCGGGCAGTGCGGCGGCGTCGGCCATCAGGCCGAAATCCATCGAGGCGTCGAAACTCTGCACGGTGATGTTCAGCGCCAGGCCATGCACGACGATGCTGGTCGGGTGGTTCGACTGCACCCGGGCGCCCGCGAGATACAGCGGCACCTGCGGCCCGGGCACGTTGGAGATCACGAGGTTGGCCACCTGAGGCAGCCGCTCGGCCACCCGGGCCTTGCCATACAGCGAGGCGGCCGCCTCGATCAGCCAGGGCACGCCGATGGACGGGTAGTCGGTCGGCAGAATGCGCTTCATGCGGCCCATGGTCGATTTCATCGCCGCGGTGGCCCGGGTGATGTGCCTGAGCCGCTTCGCCGGGTCGGCCAGGTGGGTGCCCAGGCTGACCAGGCTCATGGAGGCCTGGTTGTCGGCGCGCGTGTCCCCGGCTTCGCGCAGGGAGATCGGAACGGCGGCCACCAGGCTCTTGCGGGGCAGAGCACCCCGGTGCTGCAGATAGCTGCGCAGGGCGCCGGCACAGAGCATGAGCACCAGGTCGTTGAGTGTGGCGCCGTGGGCATGGGCCAGGGTCTTGAGCTCGGCCAGCGGAAGACTGACAGCGGCGAAGGCGCGCGCGGGCGTGACGGTGACGTTCATCGGCGTCGCAGGTGCCAGTGTGACGTTGCCCGAGCCCTTGCCCAGCAGTGTGTCCAGACGGAGCGCGGACTTTGCGGTGCCGACCACCGTGCCCAGTGTGGCTGGCAGTTCGCGCACGATGCGTGTCACTTGCGACACCTCGTTGCCCAGGGCATCGCGCAGCATCTCCATCATGTCGAGCCGGAAGGTGCGCGTGCGACTTGACGGGCGGATCTCGAGCTGGCGCGGCACGGGTGTGAGGTCGAACAGCACGTTGGCCAGCGCCACCGCCGCCTGGCCGTCGACCGCCGCGTGGTGCAACTGGGTGTATACGCCCACCTGTCTGTGCCCTTCGGCCGTGCGCGGCAGACCCTCGATGACGTGCATTCTCCACAAGGGGCGGTGGCGGTCCAGCAGCACCGGGTGCAGCCGCGAGACCTGTGCTTCCATCAGGCTGCGCACGTCGGCGCCGGCGGTACTGCCGCGGGGCAGACGGATCTCGACGATGTGCTCCGCGAGGTCTGGGTCGGCATCGACCCAGGCCGGATTGGCCAGGTTCAGCGGCATCCACCACAGCCGCCTGCGCAGCACGGGAGCGGCCGGCAGGCGGGCGGCGATGTGGTGGCGCAGGTCATTCACATAGCGGCCGCGGTAGCCAGCCGGCAGCTCCAGCAGGTGCATGGCGCCCACATGCATGGGCATTTCGGGTTTCTCCAGGTAGAGAAAGGTGGCGTCCAGGCCGGAGAGTTGTTTCATGCGTGTGCTCGGTTTGCGGCCATTGTGAGAGCCAGTCATCGTTCTGAAAACTGTACAAAAACACAGTCTATGGCTACAGTCCATGTCATGCCCGAAATCCGGACTCCACTGATCACCCTCAAGGGCCGCGGCGTGCCCCACCGGCAGCCGCATCGCTTCGAGCGCGAGCAGCGCGCGGCCTTCGATGACGGCTGGGACACGCTGTCCGCACTGCCCGATGAACTGCGCGCTTCACCGCACACCGAGGTCATCTGGGAAGACGCCCGCAGTGCCATCACCCGCAACGACTCGCCCGACATCGGCTTCTCGCTCGGCCTCAACCCGTACCGGGGCTGCGAGCATGGCTGTGCCTACTGCTATGCCCGCCCCAGCCACAGCTACCTCAACCTTTCGCCCGGGCTGGACTTCGAGACCCGCATCATCGCCAAGCGCAACATCGCGGGTGTGCTGCAGCGCGAGCTGCTGCGCCCCGGCTACCAGCCCGATCTGCTGGCCCTGGGCACGGTGACCGATGCCTACCAGCCCGTCGAACGCGAACTGCGCCTGACGCGCGGGGTGCTGGAGGTGCTTCACGCCGCGCGGCATCCGGTGGCCATCGTCACCAAGGGCAGCGGTGTCGAACGAGACCTGGACCTGCTGGCGCCCATGGGGCGGCTGGGGCTGGCGGCGGTCTATGTCACCGTCACCACGCTGGATGCGTCGCTGGCTCGCCGGCTGGAGCCCCGGGCCGCCGCGCCGCACCGGCGGCTGCGCACCATCCGCACCCTGGCCGAAGCCGGTGTGCCGGTGGGGGTCAGCGTCTCGCCCCAGATTCCCTTTCTCAACGACGACATGGAGCAGGTGCTGCAGGCGGCGGCCGAGGCAGGCGCCACTCGGGCCTTCTACCAGGTGCTGCGCCTGCCCTGGGAACTCAAGCCCATGTTCCGCCTGTGGCTGCAACAGCATGTGCCGGAGCGCGCCGAACGCATCATGGCGCGCGTGCAGGACCTGCATGGCGGACAGGACTATCGGGCCGATTTTGCCACCCGCATGAAAGGACAGGGCATCTGGTCCGACCTGATCCGCCAGCGGTTCACCAGGGCCTGTCACCGCCTGGGCCTGAACGCCGAGCGGCAGCCGCTCGACAACAGCCGTTTCACGCCCTCGGCTCTGCAGGCCCAGCTCGCCCTGTTAGACTGATCGGTCAATGGGCGGGCTCAGCCTGACCCGGCAATGCGGTCCCGGCGCCGGTCCGCACCGGCATGATGTGCACCATGTCGAGGTCCAGGCACAGGCGCAGGGACTGGCCGGTTTGGAGCGGCAGCACCTGGGGACCGGTGAGCATGAGACGGAACACCGCTGACGGACCGCTCTCGCAGCGCAGGTGCAGCAGCCAGACCTCGCCCAGGTGTCGCAGTTCGCTCAGGCGCACGATCAGTTCAAGCCCATTTTTCGGTGGCTTGACCAGTGATTCGGCACCGGTGGTATCGAGCCCGCACAACTGCAGGCCTTCGCCGGGCACGACCCAGCTCACCCGCTGGCCCACATCGATGCGGCCCTTGTCGCGCACCGGCAGACGTAGGCCATCCGGGCCGCTGCCCCAGCGAAGCCAGCCAGTGCCAGCCGGGCTGCCGGCGACCGGTCCTTCCCAGACGCCATCGAAGCGGTTGGCCAAGCCCACGATGTCGGCCACCCGGGCATTGCGTGGCGTGCGGTGGATGGCATCGGCCCGCCCCTGCTGCAACACCACCCCTTCGGCCATGACCACCAGCTCATCGGCCAGCAAGCGCGCCTCGTGCAGATCGTGGGTCACCAGCAGCATGGGTACCGCAATGTCCTCGCGCAGCTCGGCCAGCAGGCCATAGAGTTGCTGCCGGGTCATCTGGTCGACGGCCGAAAACGGTTCGTCCAGCAGCAGCACCTGCGGCTCGCGCACCAGGGCGCGCGCCAGCGCCACGCGTTGCTGCTGCCCGCCCGACAGTCCGGCTGGCCGGCGCAGCATCTGCTCGCGCGTCAGCCCCACACGCTGGAGCATGGACTGGGCCTGCGCGAGGCGCTGCGGTCCGCGCAAGGGCAGGGCCACGTTGTGCAGGGCGCTCATGTGCGGCATCAGCGCGTAGTCCTGGAACACCAGGCCCACGCGGCGCGATTGGGGCGGCACAAAGACACCCGCAGCGCTGTCGCACCAGACGCTGTCGCCACAGCGGATGTGGGCGCTCTGCGGCCGCATCAGGCCGGCCACCGCCCGCAGCAGCGAGGTCTTGCCCGCACCCGACGGACCGACCAGGGCCACCAGCTGGCCCGGTTCGCACCGCAGTGATCCCGCCAGCCGCATGGGCTCTCCCTGGTCGATGGCCAATTCGAGCGTCATGTGTGAACACCTGTGCGCTGCGCGTGGCTCAGGCGCCGGCTGGCGAGCAGGGATGCGGCCACCGCCACCATGGACACCACCACCAGGATGAGCGACATCAGGTGGGCGCCCGCGAGGTCGAAGGCCTGCACCCGGTCGTAGATGGCAATGGCAATGGTCTTGGTCTCGCCCGGAATGTTGCCGCCCACCATCAGCACCACACCGAACTCGCCCAGTGTGTGCACGAAGGTGATGACCAGTGCCGAGAGCACCCCGGGCCAGATCAGTGGCAGCTCGATACGCCAGAAGATCTCGTGCGGCCGCAGGCCGTTGACCAGACCAGCCTCCAGCAGCTGCCGCGGAATGGCCTCATAGGCCCTCAGCATGGGTTGCACCATGAATGGCACATTGAACACCACCGAAGCCACCACCAGGCCCAGGAAGTTGAAGGTGAGCGACAGACCCCATTGCTCCTGCAGCCACTGCCCGATCCAGGAGTTGCCCCCCAGGCTGACCAGCAGGTAGTACCCCAGCACCGTGGGCGGCAGCACCAATGGCATCAGGATGGCTGCCTCCAGCCAGGCTTTGTGCCGCCAGGCGGTGCGGGCCAGCCAGCGCGCCACCAGCAAGGACGGCAGCAGCAGCACCAGCAGCGTCACCGCCGCCAGCTCCACCGAGAGCACCAGGGCCTGCCAGTCCATGGTTTGTGGTCCCTCAGCGCGGCAGCTCGAAGCCGTAGCGCCGCATCACCGCCTGGGCGGCTGGCGTGGCCAGGTGGTCGTAGAAGGCCCTGGCACCTTCGGGGGCCCCCTTCATCAGCACCATGCGCTGCGTCAGAGGCTGGTGCCAGCTTTCCGGGATCAGGGCGAAGTCGCCCAAACGCGCCACACTCGGCGCCAGGGCCAGCGACTGCGCCACGATGCCGCCCTGGGTGGACCCGGAGGTGGCGAACTGGGTTGCCTGCGAGATGTTCTCGCCCAGCACCAGCCGCGGCTCGATGGCCTGCCACAGGCCGGCATGCTGCAGGGCCTCGCGGGCGCGCATGCCGTAGGGCGCGTGTTCCGGATTGGCGATGGCAAATCGGCGCACGCGGCCATCCTGCAGGGCCTGTGCCAGGTCTTTCAGTTCACCATCGGCCTTTAGCGCCGAACCTTTGGGCACCAATATGCCGATGCGACCCCGGGCGTACAGGCGTCCGCGGTCCATGGTGCGGCCGGCGTCGGCCAGCCTGAACACAAAGTCCTCGTCTGCGGACATGAACAGGTGAAAGGGCGCGCCCTGCAGGATCTGCGAATAGAAGTTGCCCGATGAGCCGAAGATCAGCCGCAGCTTGTGGCCGGTGTCTTTTTCGAACTGGGCAGCCAGTTCCTCGATGGCGAACTTGAGGTCGGAGGCCGCTGCCACGGTGGAGGCCTGCGCGTGTGCAGCCTGCAGCCCCAGGCTCAGGGCCAGCGCAGCCAGGAGCTGCCGGTAGAGCGACCGGATCGGTTTCATCGCGCAGGGCTTTACAGTGAAGAGAAGGCGTCAGACAATCGTTATCTTTCATGCAGTATATCGAAATATCTTCCGCGAAAGATATCGCCTGGTTTGTCCGCCAGGCCGGCTGCTGCCTCGGCGCCGCTTTCCTTTGTCCATGAGCCTGTCGACCTTGACCGACCAACCCACACCCCGCGTGCGGCTGCGCCTGCAGCAGGCCGATCACATTTTCATCGGCCCTGGCCGGGCGGACGTGCTGCAGGGCATTGCCGAGACCGGATCCATTGCCGAGGCCGGGCGTCGGCTGGGCATGAGCTACCAGCGCGCCTGGTCGCTGGTGCAGGCCATGAACGCCGACTTTGCCGAACCCCTGGTGGACAAGCAGCGGGGTGGCCAGACGGGGGGGGGTGCTGCCCTGACCGACACCGGGCAACGGGTGTTGCAGGCTTACCGTGAAGCCGAAACGGCGGCCCGGCAGGCCGCCATGCCGGCCCTGCGCCGCATCCAGAAACGCCTGAGATCGGGCGCCTGAAAGGATCAGGCTCGCAAGGTCCAGCCGGTGTGGCGGGCGATGTCGGCCACCAGCAAGCGGGCGGCCGGCTCGCCGTCGATCCCGTCGGCCAGCACCACATGACCCCCCGCGCGCAGCAGGGCACGCACCTGAACAATGGTCTTTGGCCGCTGGCCGGTGCTTTGCGTGCTGTAGCTCTGGTGGATGGCCAGGTTCTGCACGGCATCGGCCGGCCAGTGCCTCGACCGCACCGGCAACCCCAGGAAGTGGCGGGTTGCCTGCAGGCCTGCCAGGCGACCCAGGCGGGCACTGCGTCTTGTGGCCATGCTCCAGAGACTGATGCCAGCCATCAGCAGCCCCACGGAAGCGAACACCGCCCCCATCCAGAACGCGCCGCCTCTTTCCTGAAGCATGAAGGTGCCGGCGCCTGCGAACAACAGGCCCATGACCAGCCACACCGCCTTCATGGCCCATTGACGGCGGTAGGGCTGGGTCAGCACCAGGGCCCCATCCAGGTCCATCCGGGTCTGGCAGGTGGACAACAGACGCTCGCGGGCGATGGTGTTGTCCACCGGGTCATGGTTTCCCCACACGTCGCCGTCATGGGCGGGCTGGACGAAGTCGGTGCTTGTGGCGGTGTCAAAAACCGGGATCTCGAAGCGGGTCTTGAAATCGGCCGCCGGCCCATGGCCCGTGACAGAAACCTGCCAGACACGGCCGTTTTCTTCGGGCAGGGCAGAACAGCCCAGGTGGGCCGGCAACACCGCAGACCACTGCAGACGCACGCCTTCGGTGGTGGGCGCCACCCTGGCCTGACCCTCGGTCTCCCAGTCCAGCTTTTCCTGGGTGCGGCGGTTCTTGCCACTGCCTGTGGTGCGCCGATCGAGCGCGCTGACCGCATAGTCGAACCGCAGTCCTGCCTGGTGAACCACAGGCAACACCAGCCGCATGCTGGCCTGGCCGCCCAGCGGGGCGGGGTGCGGGTCGATCAGCAGGGCGGGGTTGCCGTAGCGGCCCATCCGCCGCCAGTGCCTGAACGCCTGCCAGAGCATCAGCAGGCCAACCAGCGGAAACAGCAGCACCACCCAGACCAGGGCCTCACCCTTCATGGCCGAGGGCAGTGCAGCCACCGACGCGGCCGTGCCGACCAGGCTGAAGACCACCCCTGCCGCCAGCAAGACCCAGCCTTCGGCCTGCGTCCTGGACGGTATGTTCGGTGTGGCCCAGGCCGCGTGGCTCAGCCAGGGGCGGGTGCCGGCGTCGGGATGGGGCGGCGCCGACGCCTTGCGCTGGGCATACACCGCAGCGGCCACCAGGCCCGCACCCACGCCGGTGAACAGCAGGCCGAACACCCCCATGAAGGCCATCAGCGGCCACCGCAGACTGCGGTCCAGCACCGCCTCGTGCGGTGCTTGCGGGTTCACCCAGGCGGAAACCGGTTGGCCTTGCCGATGGGCGCGCTCCAGCTGGCGGCCCAGGTCGATCCAGAACGGCCCGATGTTGTCGGCCATGCCGTTGATGGCCACCCGCTCCCCTTCGTAGCGCACGCCGCCGAACTCGTAGGCGTAGCGGGCGTGCGCGATGTAGGTGATGGACTGTTTGCTGCCGCGCCGCCGCTCCAGCGAGGCCGACTGCAACTCGGCTGTCACCGGTTGCCAGTCGCGCATGCGAACCGCATCGTAGGCGGTCGGCAGCATGCCCACCAACCACACCCCCAGACCGATCAGCAGAAAGGGCAAGCCGAACAAGGCCAGCCAGAGCGGGCTGACGCGTCCGGTCTTTCGGCGAGGGAGGCGAAGGTTCACAGGTTGGTGCGCAGCTTCCAGATCTCCGGGAACAGTACCACGTCCAGCATTTTGCGCAGGTAGCTCACGCCACCCGTGCCGCCGGTGCCGCGCTTGAAGCCGATCACCCGCTCCACCGTGGTCAGGTGACGAAAACGCCAGAGCCGGAACGCGTCTTCCAGGTCGGTCAGTTCTTCGGCCAGCTGGTACAGGTCCCAGTGCGCTTTCGGGTCACGGTAGACCTGCAGCCAGGCCTGCTTGACCACATCACTCTCTTCGTAGGGACGCGTCCAGTCGCGCCGGGTGTGGGAGTCCGGCAGGGCCAGTCCGCGCCGTGCCAGCAGGCGCAGGCACTCGTCGTACAGCGATGGCGCTTCGTACGCGGCCTGCACCATGGCCAGGCGCTCGGCGCTGTGGGCGTGCGGTTTGAGCATGGCGGCGTTCTTGTTGCCCAGACTGAACTCGATGCAGCGGTACTGAAAACTCTGGAAGCCGCTGGAGTGGCCCAGGTAAGGCCGGATGGCGCTGTACTCGGGCGGCGTCATGGTGGCCAGTACGTCCCAGGCGTGCACCAGCTGCTCCATGATCTTGGACACGCGCGCCATCTGCTTGAACGCCGGGTTGAGTTCATCGGTGGCGATGTTGCGCATGGCCGCAGTCAGCTCGTGCAGCATGAGCTTCATCCACAGCTCGCTGGTCTGGTGCTGCACGATGAACAGCATCTCGTCGTGCGCGGGCGAGAGCGGCTTCTGCGCGTTCAGGATGGCGTCGAGCTGCAGGTAGTCGCCGTAGCTCATGTCGCGGCTGAAGTCCAGCTGCGCCTTCTCGTCGCGCACGATGGCCTCGGTGGCCGATGCCGGTGGGTCGTCGTGGTGGGGGCAGGTCATGACGCGTCTCCTTCAGGTCACGGCGTGCTTGCGGTTGAACTCGGGGCGCTGCCACTCGCCCGATTCGAGCACCTGCTTCAGATGCTCGACCGCGTTCCACACGTCCTCGAAGCCGATGTACAGCGGCGTGAAGCCGAAGCGGAGGATGTCCTTGTGGATGCCGCCATCACCGGCACGGAAGTCGCCCACCACGCCGCGCGCGATCAGCGCCTGCACGATGGCGTAGGCACCATCGTCCCTTGTCAAACACACCTGCGAGCCGCGCAGCGCATGCTCGCGCGGCGTCGCCAGGCCCAGACCGTGGCCGGCACAGCGCTCTTCCACGAGTTGGATGAACAGGTCGGTCAGCGCCAGCGACTTGGCGCGCAACGCCGCCATGCCGCCCAGCGGCTCGGCCGCCAGCACCGTGTCCACACCGCATTCCAGCGCGGCCAGGCTGATCATGGGTTGCGTGCCGCACTGGTAACGCGTGATGCCCGGTGCGGGCTGGTAGTCGGGGGTGAAGGCGAACGGCGCCGCGTGACCCCACCAGCCGGCCAGCGGCTGCCAGAAGCGGTCGGTGTGCAGCGGGTTCACCCAGACGAAGGCCGGCGCACCGGGGCCGCCGTTGAGGTACTTGTAGCCGCAGCCGACCGCGAAGTCGGCTTTGGCCCCTGTGAGATCCACCGGCACCGCACCGGCGCTGTGCGCCAGATCCCACACGGTCAGGATACCCTCGGCATGCGCCGCGGCGGTCACGGCCGCCATGTCGTGCATGGCGCCGGTGCGGTAGTTCACGTGGGTGAG
This sequence comes from uncultured Burkholderiales bacterium, assembly GCA_937873395.1. Classification (GTDB taxonomy): domain Bacteria; phylum Pseudomonadota; class Gammaproteobacteria; order Burkholderiales; family Burkholderiaceae_C; genus Hydrogenophaga. The sequence continues at coordinate 7,824 of CALMYH010000003.1, read as the reverse complement.
CATGAGGATCGCCACTTCGGCGTTCAGCGAAACAGCGATGTCCTCCGGCTCGACCAGCACCAGCTCCATGCCATGCTGCCTGCACAGTGCCTCGGCAATGTACAGGTCGGTCGGGAAGTTGCTGCGCTCGCTCACGATGCGTTTGCGCTGGGGCGCATCCGCCTGCACCATGTTCAGCGCCGCGCTCAGTACCTTGAACAGGTTGACCGAGGTGCTGTCGGTGGCCACCACCTCGCCGGGGCCGGCCCCAATGAGGCGTGCAATCTTGTCGCCCACCTGGCCCGGCATCTGGAACCAGCCGTGCTTGTTCCAGCTCTGGATCAGGTCGGTGCCCCATTCCTGTGTCACCACCTCGGCCACCCGGGCCGGTGCGCTGGCGGGCATCACGCCCAGCGAATTGCCGTCCAGGTAGATGGTGCCGGCCGGGATGTTGAACTGCGCGCGCAGGCCGCGCAGCGGGTCGGCCGCGTCCAAGGCCTGGCAGTCCTGAAGGGTCGTTGTCATCGGGGGTTCTCCTCTTTGTGTGTTCACGGCTCGCGCAGCACGGCCCGCACCGGGCTGGCGTCGCAAGTGCTCAGCTTCAGGGGCAGGGCGATCAGCTCGTAGTCGCCCTCGGACACGTTATCCAGCAGCAGGTTCTCCAGCACGCGCAGGCCGCGGTGGCGGATCACCTGGTGGCTGTCCAGCGTCTTGCTGCTGGCCGGGTCGATGCTGGCGCTGTCGATGCCGATCAGCACCACACCGCGGTCGGCCAGCAGCTCCACCGTCTCGGGTGCAAAGGCAGGCAGGTCGTTGTCGAACGCGGTCTGAGGCATCTGCTGGTAGACACGAACCAGCACGCGGGGGGGCAGACCGTCCATCGCGTGTGCGAGGTGCTCGGGCCGCACCAACGGGCCGCAGCCGATCGCGTGGATGACGCGACAAGGGCCGATGAAGGCGTCCAGCGACACCGTGCCAATGGCCGCGCCATCCGGGTCGTAGTGCAGCGGCGCATCGGCGTGCGCACCCACGTGAGGGCTGAGCGTGATCGCGCTGACGTTGACCGGGCAACCGGGCGCGATGCTGGCCACCCACTGCTGGCTGTAGGCCGTGTCGCCTGGAAACACAGGCGACGCGGCATGGATGGGGGGGGAAATGTCCCAGAGCTTTTTCATCGTTCAGGGAAGTTAGCACCCGTGAAAACGCCGTGGTGTCGGTTATTTCCAACAAGCTCAAAAATTACTTCAAGCCTAAAGCAAATAATCGGCCTGTGGTGGCCAGGCCGTCGGTCTCTGGCGATTTCCTTTACCCCAGCCGGGCCACCAGCACCTTGAGCCCGCGATCGGGTGAGATGTCGGCGAACACCGGCGGGTTGGGCAGACGCTGCTCCACCACCATGGCGGGTGCCTCCTTCGCCAGCTGTTCACGCAGCACCGACTCGGGAATCTCGGGGGCGTTCAGGCAGATCAGGGCCCGCCCTCCCGGCTTCAGCAGATCGGGCAGGCGCCGCAGCAGGCGAGGCCAGTCCTTCTGGGCCACGAAGCTGCCCTTCTGGTAGCTGGGCGGATCCATGATGACCACGTCGTAGGGGCCCAGTCGATTGACCTTGCCCCAGGAACTGAACAGGTCGTGCGCGAGGAACTTGGCCCGCCCGTTGAACCCGTTGAGCTGGTGGTTCTGCTGGCCCGTGGTCAGCGCACCCTGGGCCATGTCCAGGTTGACCACCTCGCGCGCACCCCCCTGCAGTGCCACCACCGAAAACGCGCAGGTGTAGGCAAACAGGTTCAGCACCTTGGCGCCTTGCGCGTGCTGCCGCACCCACCGCCGGCCCTCGGCCATGTCCAGGAACAGGCCCCGGTTCTGGCCCTTGAGCACCTGCACCCGGTAGCGGGCGCCGTCTTCGGTCACCACGTGCGGCTCGGGCATGCTGCCGGCCATCAGCTTGGTCACGGCGCGGCTGGCCGGGCCGTCGGGCTGGCGCCGTTGCAGCACCCAGTTCAGCGGTTGTCCCTGGCCGATCTGGGCCCAGCGCGCCGCCAACGCATCACCCAATGTCTGAACCTCGGTCGCTGATGTGTCACCAAAGTGCGTGGCCACCCAAACCGGCGGGTACCAGTCCAGGGTCCAGTCCTCGCAGCCGGGGTACAGGCCACCACGGCCATGAAAGACGCGGCAGGCATCCGCAGGGTGGGAGGCCGACGCGATGGCGTCGATCAGGGCTTGCATGACTGCATTGTCATACTGGCAAGCCGCCCAGCCCGTGGCGACGGCGTGCCTGCAGACACGTTTCGCTGCCCTCTTCAAACTCGCGGCATGGGCTGGATCGCCACTCGTAGATGCCGCAGAGGGCTTTTTCGCCCACCTGGCCGTACAAAGCCGCGCAGCGCGGGCTGGCGTGGTCGGTGCCGCGCATGCGGGCCGTGTGGTCGGTCACCGGCACCCACAGGCCGTCGGGCACGTTGCCGCCTTCGGACTGGGTCTCGAACACCGAGAAGTCCACGCGAAAGCTGGCGCAGCAGGCGCCACAGGTGGTGCACGCGCTCATGTCAACACCGAACCAGACCGCAGGGGCAGACTCAAGCCAGCTTGCCCAGCAGCAGGTACTCCATCAGCGCCTTCTGCACATGCATCCTGTTCTCGGCCTCGTCCCACACCACGCTCTGCGGGCCATCGATGACTTCGGCCGTCACTTCCTCGCCGCGGTGGGCGGGCAGGCAGTGCATGAACAGGGCATCGGGCTGGGCCACGGCCATCATGGCCTCGTCCACGCACCACTGCGCAAAGGCCTTGCGGCGCACTTCGTTCTCGGCCTCGTAGCCCATGCTGGTCCAGACGTCGGTGGTCACCAGGTCGGCGCCTTTGCACGCTTCCTTCGGATCGCTGAAGACCTTGTAGCAGGCCGGGTTGCTGATGCCGGCCAGCTTGGCGTCCACCTCGTAGCCACTGGGTGTGCTCACGTGCACGGTGAAGCCCAGCAGTTCGGCCGCCTGCAACCAGGTGTTGGCCATGTTGTTGCCGTCGCCCACCCAGGCCACCACCTTGCCCTTGATGGCATCCAGCGGGTCGCCGCCGGGTGCGGGGCGGTGCTCGACCAGGGTGAACAGGTCGGCCAGGATCTGGCAGGGGTGGAACTCGTTGGTCAGGCCGTTGATGACCGGCACGCGCGAGTACTCGGCAAACGTCTCCAGCTTGTCCTGGCCGAAGGTGCGGATCATCACGATGTCGACCATGCGGCTGATCACGCGCGCGCTGTCCTCGATCGGCTCGGCACGGCCCAGCTGGCTGTCCCCGGTGGTCAGGTGCACCACCGAGCCACCCATCTGGTACATGCCGGCCTCGAAGCTCACGCGGGTGCGCGTGCTGGCCTTCTCGAAGATCATGGCCAGGGTGCGGTCCGGGTCGGCGAAGGGCTGGTACTTCTCGACCGCCTTGAACTTGGCCTTGATGAAGGCCGCGCGGCGCAGCAGGTAGCCGTACTCGTCGGCGCTGAAGTCCTTGAACTGCAGGTAGTGGCGGATGCTCATGGGTTCTCCGTCAGGAACTGTTCAATGATGGGCAGCAGGCGGGCCACGATCTCGTCGGCCTCGGCGCCGCTGATGACCAGTGGCGGCACCAGGCGGATCACGTTGTCGGCCGTGACCGAGAGCAGCAGGCCGGCATCGGCCGCGCGCTGGGTGATCACGCCACAGGGCTTGTCCAGCTCGATGCCGATCATCAGACCCTGGCCGCGCACTTCCTTCACGCCCTTTTTGTTCATCAGCGCGGTCAGCAGCCGGGTCTGGATCAGATGGCCCATTTGGGCTGCGTTCTCCAGCAGACCGTCTTCCTCAATGATGCGGATGGTTTCCACGCCGGCGCGCATGGCCAGTGGGTTGCCACCAAAGGTGGTGCCGTGGTTGCCCGGCTGGAAGATGTGGGCCGCCTTGGGGCCGGCCACCACCGCACCAATGGGCACGCCCGAGCCCAGCCCCTTGGCCAGCGGCATCACATCGGGTTGGATGCCCGCCCACTGGTGCGCAAACCATTTGCCGGTGCGGCCCATGCCGCACTGCACCTCGTCGATCATCATCAGCCAGTCGCGCGCGTCGCACAGCGCACGCACCGCCTGCAGGTATTCGGCGCGCATGGGGTTGATGCCGCCCTCGCCCTGGATGGTCTCGAAGAACACCGCGACCACGTTGGGGTTGCCTTCGGTGGCTTTTCTGAGCGCCTCGATGTCGTTCGCCGGCACCCGGATGAAGCCTTCCACCAGCGGACCGAAGCCCGCCTGAATCTTGGGGTTCCCGGTGGCGCTGAGTGTGGCGATGGAGCGGCCATGAAAGGCCTTCTCGTAGACCACGATCTGCGGCTTCTCGATGCCCTTGTCGTGCCCGTACTTGCGCGCCAGCTTCAGGGCCGCCTCGTTGGCTTCCAGTCCGGTGGAGCAGAAGAAGACGTTGGTCAGGCCGGATCGCTCGACCAGCATCTGCGCCAGCCGTTCCTGGTCCGGCACATGGTAGTAGTTGCAGCAGTGGATCATCTTGGCCACCTGGTCCTGCAGCGCAGGCACCAGTTTGGGGTGGGCATGCCCCAGCGTGTTGACCGCGATGCCGGCCAGCGCGTCCAGATACTCCTTGCCGTTCGTGTCCCAGACACGGCAGCCCTTGCCATGCGACATGGCAATGGGCAGGCGGCCGTAGGTGTTCATCACGTGGGGGGATGACGGGGCGGCGGGGGCGGCAACAGACATGAAAGACTCCGTGAAACGGCCGGAATGGCGGGGAAGCGGGCAATCCAAAAACAAGCGGCCCAACGAAGGTTGAGCCGTTGAAGCGCGATTTTAGGGGCAGAGCCGGGCACGATCGTTGCTGGTTGGGCATCAAAGCCATGCCCCGGCGCAGCGCATCAGATGGGAATGCCCGGGTTATCCCTGATCTCAGGTCTTATATAAGATACAATACCGGCATCCGAAACGGCACTTCACCCGCTGCCGTTCCCGGGCTTGCCGCCCTCTACCCGAAGGCCTTTCGCACCCATGGACAACCCCACCGCCAAGCAAGTGTTCATCCAGGGCGTGACCCTCAGTGGACGCACGTTTCGCCCCAGCGACTGGGCCGAGCGGCTGGCGGGTGTCATGAGCCAGTTCCGTCCTGGTGGCGCTGGCAACAGGCCCGGCGCTCACCTGGCCTACTCGCCCTGGTGCGTGCCCACGGTCATGAACGGCGTCAAGGTGGTCATCGTTCACACCGACCTGCGCGACGCCGAACCCATGGCCTGGGACTTCGTCATGAACTTCGCCAAGGACAACGAGCTTCAGGTGTCCGAGGGATGTCTGCTTCCAGAGCGGAGTGCCGGGTCGTCCTGATCCCCGATTCCGGTGAGCTTGGTCGGATCGTTCCAAAGGACTAGTTCGAAATAAACCCCCGGCTTGCACTGTGCAAGCTCGGCTCGGGGCCGATATCTGAAAGCAACAGATATCACAGCCATGCAAGGCATTGCCCCATGAAACACCGTCTCGCCAACCTTCGCCTGGCCCACAAATTCCTGCTGATCGGCCTCATCGCGCTGGCGATGGTGACTGTTCCGACCGTCATGGCCGTCCGGGCCCATCTGGTGTCCTGGCAGGCCGCCTGGGGTGAAACCCAGGGCATTCCATCCGCCGGAGCGGCCCTCAAGCTGTTACAGCAGACTCAGCAGCACCGGGGGCTGTCGGCCAATTTTCTGGGGGGCAATGACGCCGTCCGGGCCGGCCGAGAACAGCGACAAGCCGATGTGGATGCCGCCATGGGTGGCCTGGCGGATGCCCTGGCCAGGGCGGGGTTTGCCGATCTGCATGCGAGGGTTCAGGCCCTGGGCCAGGACTGGAAGGCGCTGGCGGCCGACGTGTCCGGTCGGACCATTCCAGGTCCGCAGAGCTTCGAGCGCCATTCCGCACTCATTGCCCGTCAGCTGGTGCTGATCGAAGACATCGCCGACGCTTCCGGCATGAGCCAGGATTCAAACGCCAGCAACTACCATCTCATTCAATCGGTGCTGGTGCACCTTCCCCGCCTGACTGAAACCTTGGGGCAGGCACGGGCGCAGGGTTCGCTGGCGCTGGCACGGGGTGAACTGGGCGGCACACAGCGCACGGGCCTGAGCACCCTGATGAGCCTGTCCCGCCTGCACGTGGACCAGGCCCGTCGCAGTCTGGACAAGGCACTGGCCGGCCAGGCCGACCTGCGCGCTGCGCTTGGCGGCAAAGGCGATGCGGCCTGGGCCGCCGCCGACAGCGCATTCGCGCTCGTGGACCGGGAGGTGCTGCGGGCGGACGCTCTTTCCCGGGACTCCAGCGACTTTTTCGGTGCCGTCACGGGCCACATCGACACCCAGTTTGCCCTCGTGGACGAGGCATTTCGGGCACTCGGCACCCGTCTGAGCACACACGCGGCGGACTCACTGCAAGGCCTGATCCTGCTGCTGACAGGCATGGGAATGCTGCTGGGAACCGGCGCCGCCATCATGTGGGCCATAGCCCGCCAGACCAGTGGCGCCATCGCAAAGGCCGTGCGGGTGGCGGAAACCGTGGCTTCGGGCGACCTCACTTCGAGCATCGAGGTGCACAGCACCGACGAAACCGGTCAGCTGCTGATCGCATTGCGGACGATGAACGGCAGTCTGGCCGAGATGGTTCACACGGTGCGCCAGGGCAGCGACAACATCGCCACCGGCAGCACCCAGATCGCCACCGGCAATGCCGACCTGTCGGCGCGCACCGAAACCCAGGCCAGCAACCTCGAAGAGACAGCGGCCAGCATGGAACAGCTGACGTCCACCGTGCAGCAGAACGCCGAGACCTCGCGCGAGGCGGCCCGCATTGCCCGCGAGGCGAGACAGGCTGCAGAAGAAGGCGGCCAGGTGGTGGGCCGGGTGGTGGCCACCATGCAGGACATCAACGACAGCAGCCGCCGCATCAGCGACATCATCGGCGTCATCGACGGCATTGCCTTCCAGACCAACATCCTGGCGCTCAATGCCGCCGTGGAGGCGGCGCGGGCAGGGGAGCAGGGCCGAGGGTTTGCCGTCGTGGCCGGCGAGGTGCGCAGCCTGGCCAAGCGCAGCGCCGACGCCGCCCGGGAGATCAAGCAGCTGATCGGCCAGAGTGTCGAACGGGTCGAGTCCGGCACCGGCCTGGTGGCCCAGGCGGGCGACAGCGTCGGCCGCATCGTCGAGCAGGTGGCGCGCGTGTCCCAGCTCATTGACGGCATCACCCTGGCCAGCCAGGAGCAGTCCGACGGCATTGCCCAGGTGGGCTCGGCCGTGGCCCAGCTGGATCAGGTCACCCAGCAGAACGCGGCCCTGGTGGAGGAAAGTGCCGCCGCGGCCGAGAGCTTGCGCAGCCAGGCCGAACAGCTGGCGCGGGTGGTGGGAGCTTTCAGGTTGCGCGGCTGAAAAACCCTCCCGCGGCGGATGTCCGCCGCACCCAAGAAAAAACCGCCGGGTCTTGCGACCGCGGCGGTTTTCCTTTTTTCTTTGCTGGCAGCGCACCGATTCAAACGGCGGACCTGGTATCGGTGAGGATCCGGGTCCGGGCTGATGGCCTGCCGGGGCAGGCCGGTGGCCGGCCGATCAGGCGGCGGCGGTGGCCAGGGTCTTGACCTTGGCGGAGAGGCGGCTCTTGTCGCGGGCAGCCTTGTTCTTGTGGAAGATGCCCTTGTCGGCGATGGTGTCGACGACTTTCTGCATCTTGGCGAACAGCTCGGTGGCCTTGTCCTTGTCGCCGGCCACGACAGCCTTTTCGACGTTCTTGACGGCCGTGCGGTACTTGGAGCGCAGCGAGCTGTTGGCGGCGTTCAGTTTGACGTCCTGGCGGGCGCGCTTGCGGCC
>CALMYH010000002.1 GCA_937873395.1 uncultured Burkholderiales bacterium | reverse complement strand
TTCGCTGCGGTCGTTGTCGCCCCCACGCTCCACCGCTGCGCGGGTCGCTGCCCCCGGGATCCAGCCCCAGAGCGACTCCCCCAGAAAGAGCCAGGCCAGCGGAGAACGGCGCATGGGTGGCGAAAAACACAGCCGAGCGACGCGACCCCAGCCGGTTCATGCAGGCAAACAAGGCCAAGTCGCCAATGAAGATGCCGATGAGCCCGACCAGGCCAGCAGCCAAAAGCCCGAGACATCCAGGCTGCGCCAGCCACCACCCGCCAGGGCCAGCGACCAAAGCAGCAGGGAAGCGAAAAGCATGCGCCAGCGGCTGAAGGCGAACGCCCCCAGGCGCTGCGACGGACCTGCCGAAAACAGGCTCGAGACCGCCCAACTGGCGGCTGGGCGCAGGGCCAGGGCTTCAGGTCGCAAGGATGGCGCACCGGGTTGAATAGGATGACCCGCATCCAAAAGGCCTCAGGCCGGGACGGCATCGGGCAAAGCCCTCCGGTCAGCTGCCCGCCACCTTCATGCGGTCGATGAGGATGGACCCCGTGGTCTTGGCGCCGTGCGTGTAGGCGTCGGCCCCCACCGCCACGATGCCCTTGAGCATGTCGCGCAGGTTGCCGGCGATGGTGATCTCCTGCACCGGATAGGCGATGCGTCCGTTCTCCACCCAGTAGCCCGAAGCACCGCGCGAATAGTCGCCGGTCACGTAGTTCACGCCCTGCCCCATCAGTTCGGTCACGAACAGACCGCGCCCCAGCTTCCGGAGCATGGCCTCCAGATCGTCTTCCGGACGGGTCAGCCGGCTGGTCAGCGTGAGGTTGTGCGAACCGCCCGCATTGCCGGTGGTCCGCATGCCGAGTTTGCGCGCCGAGTAGCTAGACAGGAAGTAGCCCTGAACCTTGCCGGCGGTCAGCACCTTGCGGCGCACCGTGCGCACCCCTTCATCGTCGAAGGGAGCACTGCCCTTGCCGTTGACCAGAAGAGGGTCTTCCACAATGTCCAGGTGCCGGGCCATGACCTGCTTGCCCAGGCTGTCGCACAGAAAGCTGGTGCGGCGGTACAGCGCTCCTCCGCTGGTGGCCTGCACATACGCGCCCAATAGTCCCGCCGCCAGGGGCGACTCGAACAGCACCGGGCATTCGGTGGTGGCCAGCTTGCGCCCGCCCAGCCGGGCCAGCGTGCGTTCGGCCGCGTAGCGCCCGATCACCTCGGGCGCCGCCAGGTCCTGCGGCGCACGCTGCGAGCTGTACCAGTAGTCGCGCTGCATGGCATCGCCCCGCCCCGCGATGGGCGCCACCGACAGGCTGTGGCGCGAGCTCGCGTAACCGCCATGGAAGATGCCCGGGCGGCGGCGCTCGCCACCGCGCATGTGCTCGCTGAAGAAGTGCGACTGCTGGGCCGACACCCCGGCACCCTCGCTGTTCGTGATCTTGCGGCTGGTGGCGAACGCCGCCGCTTCGCAGGCCTGGGCCAGTCGCATGGCCTCGGCCGAACTGATGGCCCAGGGGTGGAAAAGATCGAGATCGGGGTAACTGTCGGCCACATCCTCGGGTTCGGGCAAGCCGGCTACCGGATCGTCCGCCGTGAAACGGGCGATGTCGTAGGCCGCCTGCACCGTCTGGCGGATCGCTGCAGGCGAAAAGTCCGAGGTGGACGCATTGCCCCGCTTGCGGCCGAGGTACACCGTCACCCCCAACGATTTGTCGCGGTTGCGCTCGACGTTCTCCAGCGCCCCCTTGCGCACCGACACCGACAGGCCGGCCCCCTCGGACACCTCGACCGCCGCGTCCGCGGCGCCCAGCTGGCGGGCGTGGTCCAGCGCCAGATCGGCCAGCTCTTCAAACCGTGCACGGCTGTACTGAAAGCCCGCCAAAGGCTGGGCGGACGACCCCTCGGCAGGGGTGGGACGGAGGGTGGCGGTGGTGGCGAGATTCATGGTGCCGGTTATGATACCTGCCGGTTCATCTTCACCGCTTTGCGCCTTCGAGCGCCCCTTCATGCCGACGATGCTCAGGCCTTCCGGGCCCGCACCGAACCGGCCTGACCCGACGGCCCTGGGGCGCCTGGCGTCCATACCCATGCCCCGCAAGTCCCAACGCGGCTATTACGTCCGCGGCCACTTCGTCGCCGAAGGCAGCGAACTCGACCTCGAACTCAAACGCGAGGCCAAAGGCGACACCGATCGCAGCAAAACCGATCTCAAGCGCGAGAGCGAGCACCTGCAGAAACTCGGTGAAGCCCTGCTGACCCTGCGCAGCGACCTGATGGCCCGCCTGCGCGAGCGCCACGGGCTCTCCGACAAGCTGATCGACGCCCTGGCCGAAGCCCGCCGCATCACCAATTTCGAAGGCCGGCGCCGGCAGATGCAGTTCATCGGCAAGCTCATGCGCGCCCTGGAACCCGAGGTCATCGCCGATGTCGAGGCGACGCTGGAAGAACAGCGCAAGCCCTCGGCCCGAGAAACCCTGGCCCTGCACCAGGCCGAACAATGGCGCGACCGACTGATCCTGGACGACGGCGCCCTGACCGACTGGCTGGACACGCACCCGGACGCCGATGTCCAGCACTTGCGTACGCTGATTCGCCAGGCCCGCAAGGACGCCCAGGCCAGCGCCGCCCAGGAACGTCCAGGCGAAGCCCAGCGCCACGGCCGCGCCTACCGCGAGATCTTCCAGATCGTGCGTGCTGCCCTGGCCGAGCGCGAGGTTGGCGACGACAAGGACACCGGCGAGGAAACCACCCCATGAGCGAGCACACCAGCTTCGACCCCGTGCGCATCGGCATCGTGTCCATCAGCGACCGCGCCAGCAGCGGGGTCTACGAAGACAAGGGCCTGCCCGCCCTGCAGGACTGGCTGACCCGGGCCCTGAAGAACCCGATCCATTTCGAGCCCCGCCTGATCCCCGACGAGCAGGCCCTCATCAGCCAGACCCTGATCGAACTGGTGAACGCGGGTTGCGCTCTGGTCCTGACCACCGGCGGCACCGGCCCCGCCCTGAGGGACGTCACACCCGAAGCCACCTTGGCCGTGGCCCACAAGGAAATGCCCGGCTTTGGCGAACAGATGCGCCAGATCGGCCTGGCTTTTGTCCCCACCGCCATCCTCTCGCGCCAGGTGGCCGTCGTGCGGGACCGCAGCCTGATCATCAACCTGCCCGGCCAGCCCAAGGCCATTGCCGAAACGCTGGAAGGCGCCCGCAACCCCGATGGCTCGGTGCGTGTGGGCGGCATCTTCGCCGCCGTGCCCTACTGCATCGACCTCATCGGTGGTCCCTACCTGGAGACCCACGACGAGATCTGCAAGGCGTTTCGACCGAAATCGGCCATCCGCCCCGTGCGCTGAGTACCTTCCGGGACATCCGAATGAACATCACCAAAGACACCGTCGTCACCCTCAGCTTCCGCGCCACTGACGCCCATGGCAGACTGCTGGAAGATGGCAAGACCCCGCGCTCTTACCTGCATGGCGGCTACGGCAACACCCTGCCCGGCATCGAAAAGGCGCTGGAAGGACAGGCGGCCGGCTACCAGGCCACCGTCACCCTGCCGCCGGACGATGCCTTCGGTGAACGCGACGAATCGCTGGTGACGACCATTGCACGCAGCGACTTTCCACCGGGCGTGAAGGTAGGCGGACAGTTGCAGGGTACGGACGACCAGGGTCGGCAAGCGGTGTTCAACGTGGTCAAGATCAAAGGGCCGGTGGTGCATCTGGACGGCAACCACCCGCTGGCCGGCCAGACCCTCACCCTGCAACTCAAGGTGCTGGAAGTGCGTGCGGCCTCAGCCGAGGAAATCGCGCACGGCCATGCCCACGGGGCCCACGGCCACCAACACTGATCACTTGCCGACCAGCTGATTGAGCTTGTCGGCCTCGAAGTGTTCTTCCCGCGCCGCGTCGTCGGGCACGCAGTCGCCGCGCTGGGCACAGGCCAGCTTTTCGATCGCCTGCCAGAGCAGCGCGATCTGGTGTTCCTGGCTGCCCGTCTTGTCGATCAGGCCGCGCATGGCCTGTGACAGCGGGTCGTCTTCCTGCGTGATGCCGTAGGCCTGGAACTTGGGCTTGGTTTCTTCGGTGACGTCGGCACTTTCCCCCTGCTTGCTCGGGATGATGCGCGCCGGTATGCCGACCGCTGTGGCGCCCGCCGGCACTGGCTTGATGACCACCGCATTGCTGCCGATCTTGGCGCCGTCGCCCACCTCGAAGCCGCCCAGCACCTTGGCGCCCGCGCTCACCACCACGTCACGGCCCAGTGTGGGGTGCCGCTTGGTGCCCTTGTAGAGCGAAGTCCCGCCCAGGGTGACGCCCTGGTAGATGGTGCAACCGTCGCCGATTTCGGCGGTCTCACCCACCACCGTGCCCATGGCATGATCGAAAAAGACCCGCTCGCCGATCTTCGCACCCGGGTGGATCTCGATACCCGTCAACCAGCGGGCCAGGTGCGAGATGAAACGCCCCAGCCACTTGAGCCCGTGGTTCCAGCACCAGTGCGCCGGCCGGTGCAGCCAGATGGCATGCAGGCCGGGGTAGCAGGTGATGACCTCCCAGGTGCTGCGCGCGGCAGGGTCGCGCTCAAGGATGCACTGGATGTCGGAGCGGAGGCGGGCAAACATGTTCTTTGGGTTCGGGTTGGGCTTGCAGTCTACCGCCTGGACCTGGCGGCGGTCTCCAGCATGGCCTTGGCCACACCACGGAGAATGTGGATTTCCTCTTCCTGCAATGCAGCGCGGTTGAACATCTGGTTCAAGCGTGGCATGAGCTTCTTGGGCGCGGACGGGTCGAGAAAGTCGATCGCCACCAGCGCCTGCTCCAGGTGGGCCAGCATGCCGCTGACCGCAGCCGCGTCGGCCGCCGGACGCACAGGCTGCGCCGTCGACCCGCCGAATCCCCCCAGGGCCAGGCGCCAGTCGTAGGCAATAAGCTGCACCGCCGCCGCCAGATTGAGCGAGCCAAAGCCAGGGTTGGTCGGAATGCTCAGGCAAACGTGGCAGCGGTAGACATCCTCGTTGCGCATGCCGAATCGCTCGGACCCGAACAGGAACGCGATGCCAGCAGGACGGGCTGAGGCACCGCCTTCGGCCTCTGCCGGACCATCAGCCAGCAACTGCTGGAAGTGCTCGCGCGGCGACCGGGTCGGCGGGCCGAAGTCGCGCGGCGTCATGGCCGTGGCGCACAGGTGGCTGATGCCGTCCAGGGCCTCGTCCAGGGTGTCGACGATACGGGCAGCGGCCAGCACGTCGGTGGCCCCGCTGGCGCGCTGGATGGTTTCCTCGCGCCGCAGCACATTGGCCCATCGGGGCGCCACCAGGACCAGGTCATCGAAACCCATGACCTTGAGGGCGCGGGCAGTGCCGCCCACATTGCCGGCGTGGCTGGTTTCGATCAGGATGAACCGGGTGCGCATGGTGTGACGGACAAAGCGGACAATGGCAAAAAAGCCCCACACATAGGGTCCGGGGCCGGTAGAATCTGTGTATTGTCGTCGCCCCGCATCGCCGGGGCGTTTCCGTTTCGCTCTTCATCCCATGCCGTGTCCGCCAGGCACGGCCCAGGAACACAATTCATGTCGTCCAGCCTCCACCCCATGCTCAACGTGGCCATCAAGGCCGCCCGCGCCGCCGGCGCCATCATCAACCGCGCCGCCCTCGATGTTGAGTCGGTCCGGGTGTCGGCCAAGCAGACCAACGATTTCGTCACCGAAGTCGACCACGCGGCCGAGCAGGCCATCATCGAGACTCTGCTGACCGCCTACCCGGATCACGGCATCTGGGCCGAGGAGTCCGGACGGCGTGACGGCAAAGGCCGCGACAAAGAGCACATCTGGATCATCGATCCGCTGGATGGCACCACCAACTTCATCCATGGCTTTCCGGTCTACTGCGTCAGCATTGCGCTGATGGTCAAGGGCCGGCTGGAGCAGGCGGTCATCTACGACCCGACCCGCAACGACCTGTTCTGCGCCACCCGGGGCCGTGGCGCCTACCTCAACGAACGCCGCATCCGGGTCGCCAAACGCACGGCGCTGCGCGACTGCCTGCTGAGCACCGGCTTTCCCTTCCGACCGGGCGATGCCTTCCAGACCTACCTGAAGATGCTGGGCGACGTGATGCCGCGCTGCGCTGGCGTGCGCCGCCCGGGTTCGGCGGCGCTCGACTTGGCCTATGTGGCCGCCGGTTTCTCCGACGGCTTCTTCGAAATGGGCCTGTCGCCCTGGGACGTGGCCGCCGGTGCCCTGCTGGTGACCGAAGCCGGCGGCCTGATCGGCAACTTCACCGGTGAAGCGGACTTTCTGGAGCAGAAGGAATGCCTGGCCGCCAACCCGCGCATCTACGGCCAGCTGGTGGGCGTGGTCGGCAAATACAGCAAGTTCGCCAGCGCAGGCGACAAGGCGGCTGTTCGCCAGAGCCGAGCCCCAGCCGCAGAAGCCGAGGCCGCAGCGGCGAAACCGAGCGACGACTTGCCGCCGGCCGCCGAAAACGCACCATTCTGAGAGCGCTTTCGCGCGCTGGCCCGGCAGGCCTCGGTCCGCCGGTTCAGGCCGCTGGCAGCGTCCACCAGAAGGTGCTGCCCTGGCCCGGCGTGGACTCGGCCCAGATGCGCCCACCGTGCCGCTCGATGATGCGGGCCACAATGGCCAGCCCGACGCCGGTGCCGGGCACGTTGGTGGCGAGGTGCATGCGCTGGAACAGCCCGAACAGCTTGCCGGCACGTGACATGTCGAAGCCGATACCGCCGTCCTTCAGGTAGTAGGCGGCCTTGACCGCGTCGTAACCCAGTTCGACGGTGGGTCGTGTGCCCGGTTGGGCGTATTTGATGGCGTTATCCAGCAGGTTGGACAGCACCTGGTGCAGCAGGGTGGCGTCGCCCATCACCGGCGGCAAGGGTCCGCACTCCAGATCGGACGGTTGCATGCCGGGCGCCAGGGAGTCGGCCACGCGCCGCGCCAAGGGTGCCAGATCCACCGGTACGGTGTTCAGATCGACCCGGACCACGCGCAGCAACTCCAGCATGTCGGTGATCATCTGACCCATGTTGCGCGAGGCGCGGGAGATGCGCAGGAACATCTCGTGGTTGACCGGCCCGATGGCTTCGCCCTGCTCCGCAATCAGGGAGGCAAAGCCGTTCACTGCCCGCAGGGGTGCCCGCAGGTCGTGGGCAATCGAGTAGGAGATGGTCTCCATGTCGCGCATGGAGCGTTCGAGTGCAGCGGTGCGCTCCCGCACGCGCTGCTCCAGCGTGGCATTGAGGGCCTTGACCTGCTCCTGGGCCAGCACGCGTTCGGTGATGTCGATGTGGGTGCCGGACATGTAAAGGGCCATGCCGTCCGGGTCACGCCGGTGGACACGGGCGCGGTCATTGATCCAGACCCAGTGCCCCAGCTTGTGCCGCATCCGGATGTCGCATTCGTAGTAGCTGGTCTCGCCGGCGATGTGGCGTCGAAGGGCGGCGTCGATCCGCGGCAGATCGTCAGGATGGGTGAGCCGGCGCCAGGTGTCTTCGGACAGGGGTTCGAGCTCGCAGACGGCATATCCCAGCATGCCCGCCCAGCGGTCGTCGATCTTGAACACCTGATTGCGGTGGTCGAACTCCCAGATCCCGGGCCGGGTGGCCTCCAGCACCCAGGACAGGCGCTGGCGCTCCTCGGTGAGCTGCTCCTGGGCGTGCACGTAGGACGTGACATCGCTGTAGGTGCGCACCATGCCCCCGCCGCCCAGCTTGCGGGAGCGGATTTCAAGCACACGCCCTTGGCGGGTGCGGCGCAAATACAGCTCGGGCACCCACATGTTGTCGTTGCGTTCGATGTAGCTGCGGACCTCGGAGTCACCGACCAACGACAGGTCAGGGCCAAAATCACCCCGCTCCTTCCTGGAACTGCACGACCTGTTCATGCGTTGGCTGCGAAGCCATCAGGCTCTCGGGCAGGTCCAGCAACTCCAGCAGGCGCCGGTTGTAAACCACGGTGCGGCGGTCGCTGTCGACCAGGCTGATGCCCTGCGACATGCTGTCGAGCGTGATCTGCAGCGATTCGCGCTGGCGTACCAGTTCGGCGCTGGTCGACTCCAGTATCCGAAGGGTCTGAGCCTGCTCGATTTGCTGGCGCAAGGCCAGTACCA
Source organism: uncultured Burkholderiales bacterium (assembly GCA_937873395.1). GTDB lineage: Bacteria > Pseudomonadota > Gammaproteobacteria > Burkholderiales > Burkholderiaceae_C > Hydrogenophaga. Next base: position 60,193 of record CALMYH010000002.1, on the reverse strand, counting down.
GCTGCCCCAGGGTGGCCAGCAGGGGTCGCAGGAACTCGATGTCCGCCTCTGCGTACCCAACCGGCCGGTTGGCCAGACCAACCATGGCCACCAGCTGTTCACCCACATGCACCGGGATGCCCATGAACGCCTCGAGCGAGGGATGGCCTGGCGGTATGCCCCCGGAGCGGGGGTCTGCGGACGGACGGTTGGCGATCACCACCTCCCCGGTCGTCATCACCTCTCCGAACAGCGTCTGCAGGTTGCGGAACGCCATGCCCTCGACCCGGTGCTTCTGCATCTGCGCCCGGGAGTGGTCGTCCCAGGCGATGTCGCTCAGCGCATGGGTCACCAGGTAGGGCTGTCCGTCGGCATCGCGCAACACCTCACCCAAGAAGCCATAGGCACTGCCGGTCAGTTCGAGCACGGTCTGCAACAAGGCGTCGAAGACCTGCGTCCGGTCGCGCGAGTCGATGTAGGACGCCTGAGCCTGGCGGATGGCCTCCAGCATGCGGTGCTGGGCCAGCAGCTGCTCACTGGCACGGTGGCTTTCCGTGACATCCGTGGTGAAACCATGCCAAAGAACGGATCCGTCCGGCTCGGCCTGTGGCACGGCCTCGACGCTGTACCAGCGCACGCCGCCTTTGGGCAGGACCGCCCGATAACGCTGGCGCCAGGGCGTGAGCTCCCGGGCCGACACAGCCAAGGCCTTTTCGACCGCCGTACGGTCTTCCGGATGCACCCTCTGAAAGAGCAGCCGGGCGTCTCGGCGCAAGTCCTCGGGCGCCAGTTCAAGCATGCCATGGACCGCGTTGTTGACGAAAGGAATTTCGCTGCGTCCGTCCGGACGCAGTCGAGCCTGGTAGATCAGACCAGGCACCCGGGCCGCAATCTGGCGCACGAACTCGGCCTTTTCGGCCGCGGCATCCAGGGCCAGCTTTTCAGCCGTGATGTCCTGCACGATGCCGAAATCGGTCTGCGGGTTGCCACGGACCAGGGTGTGGCTCATGCGCGAGCGCACCCAGCGCATCTCTCCCTGCCGGGTCCAGACACGGAACTCGATCACGCGACCATCCATGGCTTCGCGCGCCGCCAGCCAGGCAGCCCGGTCGTCTTCATGGAGGATGGCGCGGGCCTGATCACGGTTCAGCTCCTCATCCGGATCGACACCCACAATGGCCCGCAGCCCCCGGGACCAGACCACCTGCTCCTCGTCTTCCGGAACAGTCCAGTGCCCCACGCGCGCCAGGCGTTCGGTGGCCTCGTGCAATTCCACCTGCTGCTGCAGTCGCCGGTTGGCCTCGATCAGGCGCTGCTCCGCTTCGTGCTCGCGCGTGATGTCCTGCAGGCTCACCAGCAGCATCGCCTCGCCCTGGTGTTCCAGGAGGGTGGTGTGCAGACGCACACGCCGGCCTTTCCGACCATAGTTCTCATAGGTGAAGACGGATTCACCGGCATCCAGCGCGGCCAGGTAGCGCTGGCGCTGTTCCCCGCTCATCCAGTGAGACAGGGACAGGGTGGTCTGTCCCTGTGCCTGCTCCCGCCCCACACCTGTGAACCGGACCCAGGCATCGTTGACCGCCAGCAACTGGCCATCGGAACGCCGGGTCAGGGCCAGCGGAAGCGGTGCCGACAGGAACAGCAGATCCAGCGGGGGAAGGCACGCCTGCGCGCCATTGGCGGCCTTGTTCGGGTGCTCGGTCCCGGGCACCTGGGCGATCTCCGGAGAGGTCATGGAGGGTTCGGAATAAAACTGGGGCGGGGGCGGCCATGCGAACTGATACAGTCTCTGCCTGGTTTTCAGGCAACCCGACGAGTCCCCATTGAGCGCGCCACTGGACAGACACACCCCGATGATGCAGCAATATCTGGCCATCAAGGCCGGATTTCCGCACACCTTGGTGTTTTACCGGATGGGTGACTTCTACGAGCTCTTCTACGGTGATGCCGAGAAGGCCGCCCGGCTGCTGGACATCACCCTGACCCAGCGCGGCCAGTCGGCCGGGGAACCGGTGGTGATGGCGGGGGTTCCTTTCCATTCGGTCGACAGCTACCTGGCGCGGCTGATCAAGCTGGGCGAATCGGTGGCCATTGCCGAACAGGTGGGTGACGTGGCCAGCGCCAAGGGGCCGGTCGAGCGCAAGGTGGTGCGGGTAGTGACGCCCGGCACCCTGACCGACAGCGAGCTTCTGTCCGACAAGACCGAGGCGTGGGTCATGGCCGTGCACCCCGGCCCGCGTACCGGCCTCGGCCTGGCCTGGATGTCGGTCACGCAAGGCATCGTGTTCCTCGCCCAATGCGCCAGCGACGAGCTGGCCGACTGGGTCGCCCGCATCGCTCCGGGTGAGATGCTGTACAGCGCCGAAGTCTCCCCCTCGTTCGAGAAGGCCGTCCATGCCGTGGCGGCGCTGCCCCTGCCCGACGGACAACGCTGTGTCGCCGTGGTGCGGCCCGCCTGGGCCTTTGACACCGCCCTGGGCGAGCGTAAACTGCTGGAACAGCTGCAGGCCGTCAGCCTGGCCGCCTGGGACGCACAAGACCTCAAGGACGCGCACGCCGCCGCCGCCGCATTGCTCGCCTACGCCGAGCACACCCAAGGCCGAGCGCTCAGCCACATCAGAAGCCTGCAGATCGCACGCAGTGGCGAACGGATCGACCTGCCAGCCAACACCCGGCGCAACCTGGAGCTCACCCACACCCTTCGCGGCGAGAACAGCCCCACCCTGTTCTCGCTGCTGGACACCTGCCACACCGGCATGGGCAGCCGCGCGCTGCGCCAATGGATGCTGGAGCCCCGACGCGACCGAAGCCAGGCCCGTGAGCGCCTGGCTGCCCTCGGGGTGCTGCGTTCCGGCCTCTGGCAGACCCTGCGCCGCGAGCTCAAAGGCGCCAGCGACGTCGAGCGCATCACCGCCCGCATCGCGCTGCGCCAGGTCCGTCCCCGCGAACTCGTTGGCCTGACGCAGACACTGGTCCGGGCCGGCCAGCTGGCCCTGTCACTGGACCTGGGATTGGGATCGAACCCTCCAACCTTGCTCCAACAGCTGGCCCTCGACCTGACACCCCCTGTGGGCTGCGCTGAACGGCTGACCCAGGCCATCCGCCCTGAGCCTGCCGCGCTCATCCGCGATGGCGGCGTGATGGCCGACGGCTTCGACACCGAGCTGGACGAGCTGCGCGCCATCCAGACCAATTGCGACGGCTTCCTGATCGAGCTGGAAACGCGCGAACGGGAGCGCACCGGCATCGCCAACCTGCGCGTGCAGTACAACAAGGTGCACGGCTTCTACATCGAGGTGACCCAGGGCCAGGTCGACAAGGTGCCCGACGACTACCGGCGCCGCCAGACGCTGAAGAACGCCGAGCGTTTCATCACCCCCGAACTCAAGGCTTTCGAGGACAAGGCCCTGTCGGCCCAGGAACGGGCACTGGCGCGGGAGAAGTGGCTCTACGAGCACCTGCTGGACGAACTCCAGGCCTTCATCGACCCTCTCACCCGCCTAGCCCGCGCCATGGCCTCGCTGGACGCGCTTTGCGCCCTGGCCGAGCGCTCGCTGACGCTGAACTGGAGCGAACCCACATTCACCCCCGAGCCCTGCATCGAGATCCGCGCCGGCCGCCATCCCGTGGTTGAAGCCCGCCTGAATGAAACCACAGGTGGCAGCTTCATCGCCAACGACACGGTGCTGGGCGGCAAGCAGCGCATGCAGGTCATCACCGGCCCCAACATGGGCGGCAAGAGCACCTACATGCGCCAGGTGGCGGTGATCGTGCTGCTGGCCAGCATGGGCAGTTACGTGCCGGCCGCCAGCTGCCGCCTGGGGCCCATCGACGCCATCCACACGCGCATCGGTGCGGCCGACGACCTGGCCAACGCGCAGTCCACCTTCATGGTCGAGATGACTGAAGCCGCTCAGATCCTGCATGCCGCCACACCACAAAGTCTGGTGCTGATGGACGAGATTGGCCGTGGCACCTCGACCTTCGACGGCCTGGCCCTGGCCGGGGGTATCGCCACCCACCTGCACGACAAGGCGCGCTGCTTTGCCCTGTTCGCCACCCACTACTTCGAGCTCACCGAGTTTCCGGCCACCCACCACAGCGCGGTCAACGTGCACGTGAGTGCGGTCGAGGGTGGTGGCAAGAGCGGCATCGTCTTTTTGCACCAGATCGAACCCGGCCCCGCCAGCCGCAGCTACGGCATCCAGGTCGCCCGTCTGGCCGGTGTACCTTCGGCTGTGGTGCAGCACGCGAAACACGCTCTGGCGGCACTGGAGGCCCACAGCGAAAACAGCCGGGTGCAGGTCGACCTGTTCGCGCCCCCGCCGGCCGCGCCCGAACCCGAGACACCCCCGGTGCTGGTCGCGCTGGCCACCATCGACCCCGACACCCTGAGTCCGCGCGAAGCGCTGGAACAGCTCTACTCTCTCAAGAAACTCGCTGAAAAATCATGACCTACTGCGTTGCTGTCAAGCTCAAGGCCGGCCTGGTGTTCCTGTCCGACTCCCGCACCAACGCGGGACTGGACCAGATCAGCACCTTCCGCAAGATGATCGTCTACGAAAAGCCGGGCGATCGCTTCATGTGCCTGCTGTCGGCCGGTAACCTGAGCATCTCGCAGTCGGTGCGCGAAATCCTGCAGGTGGAAAAGCTCCAGGACCCCGACGGCGGTGAGCCACTCACCATCTGGAACGCGCCGAGCATGTTCGACGCCGCACGGGTGCTGGGCTCGGCCGTGCGCCACGTCTACAACCGCGACGGCGAGGCGCTCAAACGCTCCGGGGTCGAGTTCAATGTCTCCATGATCTTCGGCGGCCAGGTCAAGGGCGAGGGCATGCGCCTGTTCCAGGTCTACTCGGCCGGCAACTTCATCGAGGCCACCGCCGAAACCCCGTTTTTCCAGATCGGCGAATCCAAGTACGGGAAACCCGTGCTCGACCGCGTCATCACCCCCGAGACTCCACTCGACGAGGCTGCCAAATGTGTCCTGGTGTCGATGGACTCGACCCTCAAATCCAACCTCTCGGTCGGCCTGCCGCTGGACCTGGCGGTCTACGAGGCCAACGCGCTGCAGAGTGACAAGATCACCTGCATCGACGACAGCAACCCCTACTTCCAGATGGTCCGCAGCACCTGGGGCCGGAAATTGCGCGAGGTTTTCGACGGCATCGAGCACCCCACCTGGGACGGCAGCCACACCGAGGTCCCCCTGATGTGCGAGAACCAGGGCCGGCAAAGACCCTTGCAGAAAATCCGCAACGCGCAGGAGAAGCTCATCTGAGCCGGTTCACGCACGGTCGCTGGGCTCTTTTCAGCCTCTTGTCGCCATGTCTCTCATCATCTTCTCCCACGCCAACAGCTTCCCTGCCAGCACCTATGGCATGCTGTTTCGCAGCCTGCGTTCGCGCGGCCACGCCGTGAGGGCGGTCGAAAAGTTCGGTCACGACCCGCGCTACCCGGTGACCAGCAACTGGCCCCACCTGGTGCAGCAGCTGGCCGATTTCGCAGCCCCCGAAATCGAACGCCACGGACAGGGTGCCTGGCTGGTGGGGCACTCGCTGGGTGGCTTTCTGAGCCTGATGTGTGCAGCCCGCCACCCCATGCTGGGCGGCCACCCGGTGCGTGGTGTGCTCCTGATCGACTCGCCCGTGCTGGGCGGCTGGCGCGCACGCACACTCGAGCTGATCAAGCGCACCCAGTTGGTCGGCTCGGTGTCGCCCGGCAAGGTGAGCCGGCGCCGACGCAACCAGTGGCCGGACGCCGGGTCTGCCTTCGAACACTTTGCCCACAAAAAGGCCTTCGCCCGCTGGGACCCCCAGGTGCTTCGCGACTACATCGCGCTGGGCACCCACGACGAATCGACGCCCCAGGGGAGCCGCCGCGTGCTTTCCTTCGATCGTGACATCGAGACACGCATCTACAACACCCTGCCCCACAATCTGGACCGCCTGTTGCGGCGGCATCCGCTGCAGTGTCCGGTGGGCTTCATCGGGGGTACGCGCTCGCTGGAGATGCAACAGGTGGGGATGACCATGACGCGAAAACTGGTCGGTCCGCACCCTGAGCGCCTTCTGATGCTTGAGGGCAGCCACCTGTTCCCGATGGAGAAACCCCAGGACACCGCTGCAGCCATCGACCAGGTGTTGCAGGCCATGGCCCGCTAGGTCCCGTCCACACACCTGGATCCGATCATCAGAAATGCGCTGCATCCCGCTCGCTTTCCCTCACAATGGGGGAGCCAGGGAAACCGTATAAACAGGAATGTCTGTTCCCGCTGGGGGGATAGCGCCGCCCGTCCGGTGCTCCCGGGCTTTTTTCCTGAATGAAACCACCGCCGACCGTCCTGCCCGAGCGCCGCCGCGCATGGGCGCGCCTGTGGAACTGGCATCCGTCCAGACACAGTGTCTGGCTCAGGCTGGCTGTGGCCATCGCCCTGACCCTGCTGGCGGCCTGGTTGCGTCTGGCCCTGGCACCCGCCGAGTCGGGCGGGCGGTTCATCACGGTGTCCCTGGCCGCCGCCATCTCCGCTCTCTATGGCGGCTTTGCCGCCGGCATGACCAGCACGGTGCTTGGCATGGTGCTGGTCAACTTCTTCATGGTCGAGCCCTACGGCTCCTTCGCTTTCCAGAACCCGCTCGAAGCCTTCTGGCTCAATCTCTGGCATTTCCTGACCCAGCTGGTCGTGGTGGGCGCCATCTGGTGGATGCAGGGTCAGAACCTGCGCCTGCGCGAGTTGCACGACGAGCTGCAGGCCAGCCGCAAGCGTTTTCGCGACACCTTCGAACATGCCGCCGCCGGCATCACGCAGGTGGATCAGCATGGCAGACTCATGCTGGTGAACCAGACTTTCTGCCGGATGCTGGGCTACACCGAGCAAGAACTGCTGAGCATGCGTTTCCAGGACTTCACCCATCCGGACGACATCGTGCCGGACGAGGCTCTGCTGCAGCAGACCCTGAGGGGGGAACGCGACCGCTATTCGATCGAGAAGCGCTACCTCCGCAAGGACGGTCAGGTGCTGTGGGTTCACCTGACTGTGGCGCTGGTGCGCCGGGCACCGGATGTGCCGGACTACTTCGTGTCTGTGGTGCAGGACATTTCGGCCATCAAGACGGCCGAGGCCGCCCTGCGCGACAGCGAGCGCTTGCTGAAGCAGGCCCACGCCCTGGCCGGGTTGGCCAGCTGGGAGGCCGACGTCGCGGCCAACCGGTTCCGGACGCTGGACAACTCGCACCGTCAGCTGGGTCTGCCCTGGGCCGAATTCACCGGACCGGACCTGATGGCCCTGGTGGTCCCGCCCGATCGCGACCGCATCCTGCAGGACTGGACGGACGCCATCAAAGGCGTGCGCCCGTACAACTCGAGCTACCGGGCACGCATCGATGGCGAGGATCGCTGGTTCAGCGTCCGTGCCGACTTTGAACGGGACGCCGAAGGCCGGGCCGTGCGTGCATTCGGTGTCACACAGGACGTCACCGAGCGCAAAAAGGCCGAGCGCCAGATCCAGCGCCTGAACGCCTCGCTGGAGCAACGCATCCGAGAAAGAACCCGCGAACTCAAGGCGGCCTACGATGAGCTGGAGAGCTATTCCTATGCCGTCGCGCACGATCTGCGCTCGCCTTTGCGACTGATCAACGGCTTTGCCCAGGCGCTGGAAGAAGACAACCCCTCGCTCGATGGCGCCAGCCGAAAACACCTGGATCGCATCAAGCAGGCGAGCCGAAAGATGGGCCTTCTGATTGACGGCCTGCTCAAGCTGGCCCAGGTGGGGCGGGGTGAACTGCAGCGCCAGCCCGTCAACCTCAGTCAGATGGCCACCCGCCTGCTGGAAGAGCTGGCGGCCGAGTCGCCCCGCCGTCCGGTCGATTGGACGGTCGAACCCGATCTCGTCGTGTCTGCAGACCCCTCCCTGATGGAGGCCCTGCTGCAGAACCTGCTGCACAACGCCTGGAAATACACCGAGGCGACGCCGGAAGCCCGCATACGGATGTACGCGCGCCAGGACGAACGCGAGACCCGGTTTTGTGTGGCCGACAACGGTTCGGGCTTCGACATGAGCCGTGCCGAGAAACTGTTCCAGCCTTTCCAGCGGCTGCACCAGCCCCACGAGTTCAGCGGCCTGGGCATCGGACTGGCCACAGCGCACCGGATCGTGCTGCGCCATGGCGGCACCCTGCAGGCCAACAGCGCACCCGGCCAGGGAGCCACCTTCTGCTTCAGCGTTCCCCCGGTGGACGCGCCGGACTCGAACCCTTCCGGGCGCTGACCTCTGCGCGCCGACCCGCCGGGTATCCCTGGCACCGGCCCCTCATCACGGCAGCCGGTGTGGGCCATCTCCTTCGGATTCCGGGCTGGTCCTGGGATCCATCTGGAGCACCGCCTGAGAGCCACCCCCCATCACCACATACTCGGCCTTGGCCTCCTCGGGAACGGGTGGTGCCACCCGCATGCGCTTGATCGTGTAGAGCGCAAGCGCCGCCAGCACAAAGCCAAAGAAGGGCATCAGACTGGCGGCACCGAACTGGTCCATCACCACACCGCCAACGGTCGGACCCAGCGCGGCACCGGCGCCGTGCACCAGCAACAGCCCGCCCGTGAACTCGAGCAGGCGCGATGAATCGATCACATCGTTGACGTGTGCCACACCCAGCCCGTAGATGGTGAACACCAGCCCACCGTAGAACAGCCCCAGCAGCGTCAGCGCCCCGTGCGGAAGGGTCAGCAGGAGCAGCGAAAGTCCTGCCAGCACCGAGGCGGCCGTACAGACCCAGAACAGCACCAGGCGCCGGTCGTGCCGGTCGGAATAATGGCCGACCGGCCACTGGAACACCGCACCACCAAGAATCGTGGCGGCCATGAAGGCCGCCACGCCGGTGTCACTGAACCCCACGCCCTGCGCGTACAGCGCACCCATGCCAAAGAAGGTGCCGTTAAGCACGCCCGAGACAAAGGCAGCGGCCGTTCCCAGCGGCGACGCCTCGTACAGCTTGCGCAGGCTCAACACCGGAGCCTCCACAGGTTCAGGCTCTTCCACCGGCGTCAAGGTGATCGGCAGCAAGGCAAAAGAAAACATCACCGACACCATGGCAAAAGGCACAAAGCCCAGGCGGTCGCCCACCAGAATCAGCCATTGTCCCAGAGCCAGTGCGACGAAATTGACCGACATGTAGGCGGCAAACACCTTGCCCCGCTGGTCGTTGGGTGCCAGCGCGTTCAACCAGCTTTCCACCACCATGTAGAGCCCCACCAGACACACCCCCGTGATCAATCGAAGAACGCCCCAGAACCAGGGGTCGATCCACAGTGCGTGGAGGATGGGCATGGTCGAGGCCACCGACGCCATGGCTGCAAAGGCGCGGATATGACCCACGCGGCGGATGACGACCGGGCAGACGTAGGTACCCAGGACAAAGCCTGCGAAATAGGCGGACATCACCAGGCCCAGCGTCAGACCGGAAAAATCGGCCAGTCCCGCCCTCAGTCCGACCACCGAAAACAGCAAGCCCACGCCGACCACCAACAGGCCGACGCCGCTGAGCAGCGACGACAAGGGGATCAGCAGCTTGCCCATGACCTCGACATCCTCAACCCGTCCAGTCCACCCAGCCACCATAGGCTGTGACGATGATCAACAGCCCGAACGCGATGCGGTACCAGGCAAAGGGCACAAAGCTGTGATGCCCGACAAAGCGCAACAGCCATCGCACGCTGACCCAGGCGGAGACCCACGACACCACCAGCCCCACAGCAAACACCGGCAGGTCCTCCCGTCCCAGCAGGTGGTGGTTCTTGTAGAGATCGTAGGCCGCCGCCCCGAACAGCATCGGAATGGCCAGGAAGAAGCTGAACTCGGTCGCGGTCTTGCGGTTGAAGCCCACCAGCATGGCCCCGATGATGGTGGCGCCCGAACGGCTGACACCCGGCACCAGGGCCGTGCACTGGATGAGCCCCACTTTCAGGGCGTCGGTCCACCGCACCCGGTCCACGTCGTCCACCTTCGACACCGCACCTCGCGATTGGAGGCGCTCGGCCCAGAGAATCACCAGTCCGCCAGCGATGAAACCCATGGCCACCACCAGCGGCGAGAACAGCACCCCCTTGATGACGTCGATGAACAGCACGCCGGCAACGGCCGCGGGCAGAAAACCGATCAGGACGTTCGATGCAAAGCGTTGAGCCGTGCGGTCCCGGGGCAGTCCGATCAGGGTGTGCCACAGGCGCTCGATGTAGAGCGACACGATGGCCAGGATGGCGCCGGTCTGAATGACCACCTCGAAAAGCTTGACTTTTTCACCCTCCCAACGCAACAGCGTGGCCGTCAGGATCAGGTGTCCCGTTGACGAAATCGGGAGGAACTCGGTCAAGCCCTCCACCACGCCCATGATGGCGGCCTTGATCAGCAATGCAATATCCATAGAGGGAGGAATGGGGAGGGGGAAGAACGAGAGGTGGGCAGCGGCTCCTGCCCTGCGAAAGAAAAGGACTATCGTAGCCGCAGTGAGCCCCTGCGGCGGCACCCTGCCCAGCCACCGTCAGGAGCGACGTATCGGACGCAACTCCAGTTCCAGGCCACCGGGCACGACCCGAAGATCGCCCGGCTCGTAGCCCCAGCCGCGCGCGCTGCGCACATCGTCGTCGCTCAGGCGATGCACCACCAGTTCCCGAAAACGTTCTTCCAGAAGGGCCCCCGTCAGCCGCTGCGTCAGGCTGGCCGCCAGACCCGACAAACCCGGAACTTCCAGGGCGTCGAGGCGGATGTCGCGCAGTCGCAAGCTGCGGTCAGACATGTCCAGGAGCAGACCATAGCTGAACGTCACGGTGCCCTGGCGCTCCCGCTGGCGACCCTCCAGCAGGCCCACCGCGACATCCAGCCGCGTGGCCAGGCGGTTCTCGTGGGGAATCAGACGCAGCCAGGGGTTGCTCAGGTGCCACTCCAGCAGGTCCAGATGCCGGTAGGTGTAGGGAAACTGACGGGCCAGGCGCTCCGCCATCCGGGCCTCGGAAACCCGCACCGTTCGGACCGTGGGAGAAGGCCAGGCACAGCCCGCCAACCATCCCAACACGGCCGAGCCACCCACCGCGCCACCGATGAGGTAGCGGCGTCGGGACACCACGGTCCGTTCACTCATGCCGCAAGGCCTGGATGGGCAGCAGGCGAGATGCGCGCCGCGCCGGATAAAAACCGAAGAAGACACCCACCAGCGCCGAGAAGCCGGCGGCCAGCGCGACCGAATGCAACGTCATGCTCACCTGCCAGCCAGCAAAAGCCGCGACCGCCCAGGTCGCCACCGCGCCGAGCAGCACACCGATGGCGCCGCCGAGCAGACTCAGGGTCACGGCCTCGATCAGGAACTGGGCCAGGATGTCACGCCCGCGCGCACCCACCGCCATGCGCAGGCCGATCTCGCGGGTGCGCTCGGTCACGCTGACCAGCATGATGTTCATGATGCCGATACCGCCGACCACGAGACTCACGCCGGCCACGGCCGACAGGAGCAGGGTCATGATCCGGCTCGACGCCTCCTGGGCCTGCAGAATCTCGGTCAGGTTGCGCACCGTGAAGGGTTCGTCGGCGCCCGGCTGTACCCGAAAACGCTGGCGCAGCAGGGCGCGGATACCCTCCTCGGCCTCCTTCATGCTCTCGCCCTCGCGCACCTTGACGCTGATGGAGCCCACCCGCTTGAGGCGTCCGCTGCCACCCCCCTGGATGCGGTTGCGGTAGGTCGAGATGGGCACGATGACCACGTCGTCCTGATCCTGGCCCATCGCGTTCTGGCCCTTGCGGTCCAGCAGTCCGACGACCGTGACCGGCACGCTGCGCAGCCGGATGACCTGATCGATCGGATCCATGTCACCGAACAGCTCGCGCGCCACAGTCTGGCCGATCAGGGCCACCTTGGCCGAGCCCTGCATCTCGGATGCCTCGAAGGCCCGCCCGGCGGCCAGCGGCCAGTCGCGCGCCTCCAGGTAATCGTTGGTGGTGCCGAACAGCGATGTGCTCCAGTTGGTGTTGCCCGCCACCACCTGGATGCCCGTGCGCGAACTGGGGGCGGCCACCTGCACCTGCGGCACCTCCAGTGCAATGGCCAGCGCGTCTTCCTCGGTCAGCCCCTGGCCGCTCTGTGCGCCCAGGCGGGCACCACCCGCGGTGATGCTGCCCGGAATCACCAGCATGATGTTGGAGCCCAGCGCCTTCATCTGCTCCTGCACGCGAGCGGTGGCACCGGCGCCCACCGCGATCATGGTGATCACCGCCGCCACACCGATGATGATGCCCAGCATGGTGAGCATGGAGCGCAAGGCATTGGCGCTCAGGGCTCGCCAGGCGCTGCGCACGGCCGCCACAAAGTTCATGCCGGCACCCCTTCGTGCTGCGGCTGCTGGCGCACATCTTCCACAATGCGGCCGTCCCGGAACACCAGGCGCCGACGGGTCCAGGCCGCGATGTCGTGTTCGTGGGTGACGAGCACCACGGTGATGCCCTGGCGGTTGAGTTCGGTCAGCAGGCGCATGATGTCCTCGCTGGTGCGGGTGTCCAGCGCGCCCGTGGGTTCATCGGCCAGGATCAGCTGCGGCTGGTTGACCAGCGCGCGGGCAATGGCCACCCGCTGCTGTTGTCCTCCCGACAGCTCCGCGGGTGAGTGCGCGCTGCGCTCGGCAAGACCCACCCGCTGCAGTGCCTCCAGAGCCCGCCGGCGCCGCTCGGCCGTCGGCACACCGGCGTAGACCATGGGCAGTTCGACGTTCTCCAGCGCGCTGGTGCGCGGCAACAGGTTGAACTGCTGGAAGACAAAACCGATACGCCGGTTGCGCACGCCCGCCAGGGCATCGCCGCTCATGCCATCCACCGCCTCGCCGGCCAGCCGGTACTGGCCGCTGTCGGGCCGATCCAGACAACCCAGGATGTTCATCAGGGTGGACTTGCCGGAACCCGAGGCACCCATGATGGCCACGAACTCGCCCGCCTCGATATCCACCGACACCCCATCGAGGGCATGAACGGCCTGGTCCCCCATCCGGTAGGTCTTGACCAGATCGCGGGCTTCGATCAACGCCATGCGCACGCCCTCAGAACGGCAGCCGGGGTCCCGGCGCCGTGGTGCGGGGGGCGCCCGAGGTGGGCGTACCGGTCACCGCCGTGATGACGCGGGCGCCCTCGGTCAGCACCTCCGAGCCCGGAGCGCCCGGCGTCACCACCAGCTCGGTGGCCGTGCCATCGCTGATGCCCAGGCGCACGTCGAAGGCCACCGGTCGGCCATCGCTGCCCAGCAGGAAGAGACGCCCACGGGTGGTCTGGCGCCCGGCGGCTTCGGCCACCAGGGCGGCATAACGGGGCCGCTGCCCCTCGTCGAGCAGATCAGCGATGGCGGCCCTGAGGTCGGCCACGATGCGGTCGCGCGCCCGGGCGCGCGCCGCCTCGTCAAGCTCCCGCAAGGCCATGAACCGGGGACCGGCCGCGGCCATCAGCGCGTCGACCTTCTCGACCTGCTCGGGGCGCAGGGTCAGCTCGCTCACCACCCGGTTGCGGAACTCGGCCATCGGGCCCCGACCTGCCGGTGCAGTCGAGGGCGCGGGCGCCGGTCCGTTGGGCGCAGGCGCTGCCGTCCCGCCGGCCGCCGGCGCCGGCTCGACACCGGCAATCCGCACGCGCAGGGCGGCGTTCGGCACCTTCAGCACGTCGTCACGGGCATCGGTCACCACGCGCACGTTGGCGGTCATGCCCGGCAACAGGCGCCCGCTGGTGTTGGCAAAACCGATCACCGCCGTGTAGGTGACGACGTTGGAGACATTCTGCGCCGCCTTGCGCACCTGGTGCACGACACCGTCGAAGGTCTGCCCCGGAAAGGCGTCGACGGTGAAGCTGACCGACTGGCCCGAACGGATGCGCCCCACGTCGGCCTCGTCGATGCTGGCATCGACCTGCATGTCGGCCAGGTTCTGGGCAATCACGAACAACTCGGGCGCCTGCAGGCTGGCGGCCACGGTCTGCCCCCGCTCGACCGCACGCTTGATGACGATGCCATCCACCGGCGAGGTGATGCGGGTGCGACCCAGGTCCACCCGCGCCTGCGCCAGCGACGACTCGCGCTGGGCCACCGTGGCCTGGGCACTGCGGATCTGGGCTTCACTCACGGCCGCCAGGGCCTCGGACGACTTGAGCGACTCCTGGGCCGCAGTCAGCGCCGCCTGGGTCCGGTCGGCCTCACTCTGGGAGATGAAGCCCTGGGCCACCAGCTGCAGGTTGCGTTCGTGCACCCGCCGCGCTTCGGCCAGCTCGGTCTGCGCCCGCGAGACATTGGCCCGTGTGGCGGCCGCATTGGCCTGGGCGGTGAGCACACTGGCCCGGGCCGCGTCGAGATCGGCCTGCGCCGAGCGCACCCGGTACTCGAAGGTCTCGGGGTCGATTTCGGCGATCAGCTGACCCGCCCGCACCTCGTCGTTGAAGTCGACATGGATTTCGCGGATCTGGCCGGACACCTGGGTGCCGACCGACACCTGCGTGACCGGATTCACCGTCCCACTGGCTGAAACGGAAGCCTGCAGACCGCCGCGTTCGATCAGGGCGGTCCGATACTGCTGGGCGGGACTGGCATCCTTGCGCGTCCACCACCAGCCAGCCACCACGCTCAGCACCACCAGCACAAAGACAGAAAGCCAGATTTTTCGGGTCATGGCACCCATTGTAGGAAGGCACGGAACACTTTGAAGGCGGGTCGATCAAGGACTGGCAAACGCCGGGTAAAGAAAAGATGCACCCGGTATCGACCGGATCTGAACTGGCGGGTTCCCCGGCGTTGGTGAGGATCGCACCAGGTCCGGATCATTTCACGACCGCCCCCCATCATTTCACGCCCGTCGCCGGCATTCCGTCGCACAGCGCTTGGGCTGCTGGCCCGATCGCCGCATCATTCCTCCCGCCCTCCCCCATCGGAACCCATCATGAACAGCTCCCCCCACACCCAGCCCGATCTGCCCGCAGACCTGGAGCGCATTGCCCGCCGGCGTGCCGGTGCCAAGCTCGGCTTTTACACCCACGCCTTCGTGTATGCCGTGGTCATCGCCGGTCTGGGCCTGCTGGCCTTGAGCCAGGGCAAGACCTGGATGGTCTGGCCTGCCGTGGGCTGGGGGTTTGGCCTGATGATGCACGGCGTGGGTGTGTATGGCATTGGCCCCGGCAGCAGCCTGCGGGAGCGCCTGACCGAGCGCGAACGCCAGGCCTTGCGCGCCCAACCGCGTGGGCCCCGGGCATCCGGGCGAGACTGACCGCCAGCAGATGCGCATGCCAGAATCAACCCGCTCCCTGTCTGCTGGCATGAACCCTGACCTCCCTTTGACCGAACGCCTGATCCGCTGGATCCCGACCGATGCACGCGCGGGCCTGCTGCGCCGGGGAATGATCGTCTGGGCAGTGGCTTTTTTCCTCGGGCTCTACGCCTACAGCCAGAAAGGCCACTCGTTTGGTGCCTCTCTGGTCTACTCCTACGCCATCAGCACCTGCATCTGGTTCTGCGCCGACGCGCTGCGCATTGCAGCCCACCGCTGGCTGGGGACCTTCGGCCCTCACTACTGGGCACTCTCACCCCGCATGGTCCTGTTCCTGTTTTCCGGCACTGTGCTGGGCTACGTGATGGGCACCGGAATCGGCGACCTCTACAGCCAGCAGTCCACCCTGCCGCTGATCTTGCGGTCCCCCACACGGTTCTGGGGCGTGCTGCTGTCGTCCCTGGGCATCAGCCTGGCGTTTCTGGCTTTCTTCTACCAGCGCGAGAAAGGCCGCGAGATGGAGCGACAGGCCACCGAAGCGCGCCTGAAACTGCTGGAAACGCAGCTTGAGCCCCACATGCTGTTCAACACACTGGCCAACCTGCGGGTGCTGATCCAGACCGACCCCCCACGCGCCGTGGCCATGCTCGACCGGCTGGGCGACTACCTGCGTGCCACGCTCACGGCATCCCGCACCGATGCCCATGCTGGCGGCCACACCCTGGCCGACGAGTTCGAACGACTGCATGACTACCTGGAACTCATGTCCGTTCGCATGGGTCCGCGCCTGCGCTACCAACTGATCCTGCCCGAAGCCCTGGCACGCCGGGGCGTGCCGCCCCTGCTGCTGCAGCCACTGGTGGAGAACGCCATCCGCCATGGTCTCGAACCCAGGCTGGAAGGTGGCGAAATCACCGTGGCCGCCACCGCAGACGACGATCGAGAACTGAAGATCGAGGTGAACGACACCGGCGTGGGGATGGACATCGGACCGACGCCCCCCCGATCGGCCAACGGAGGCTTCGGCCTGTCCCAGGTGAGGGAACGCCTTGAAAGTTTGCCCGGCAAGGGTCGGATGGAGGTAGAAAGCCAGCCTGGCCAGGGTACCCGGATCCACCTGTATCTGCCCGCGCCCAACCCTTGAAGCCACACCCATGAAAGCCTCCGCCCTGATTGCCGAAGACGAGCCCCTGCTGGCGCTCGCGCTGAAGACCGAACTGGCACAGGCATGGCCGGATTTGTCCATACTGGCCAGCGTGGGCGATGGGCAGCAGGCGGTCTCGCAGTCTCTGGCGCTCATGCCTGACGTCCTCTTTCTCGACATCCGCATGCCCGGGCAAACCGGACTGGAAGCGGCCGCCGAACTGGCGGAAGAATGGCCTGCTTCAGGACCTTTCCCGTTGATCGTCTTTGTCACCGCCTACGACCAGTACGCGCTGCAGGCCTTCGAGGCACAGGCCGTCGACTACCTGCTCAAGCCCGTGCAGGCACTGAGGCTTCGGCAAACCGTTCTTCGGCTGCAGCAACAGCTGCAGTGGCGGGCATCAGGCCCAGGCACTGACCACGTGCCCCGCAGCGGGGCGGACCCCCTGGAGCACACCCTGCATCAGCTGCGCCAGTTGATGGCGCCAGGCGCCCTGACAGCGGTGCCGGTGGCCGAGCCCCTCACCCTGATCCAGGCCGGTGTCGGGTCCCAGATCCGATTCGTTCCGGTGGACGAGGTGCTGGCTTTCGAGGCGGCCGACAAATACGTGCGCGTGCTCACCGCCGACGGCGAAGTCCTGATACGGACCCCACTGAAAGAACTGCTGCCGCGCCTGAGTGCCCAACGCTTCTGGCAGATCCATCGGGGGACCGTGGTGAATGCGACAGCCATCGATCGTGTGGAGCGCGACCATCAGGGAAGGCTGCATCTCAGGCTCACAGGGCGCACCGAAACCTGGACGGTCAGCCGGCTTTACGCTCACCGCTTCAAGGCGATGTAAACCCTTCGGGTTGACACCACACGCCCGCGGGCCGACCGTGGAAATCAGTAGCGGTAGTGTGGGCCGTGGTGCTTGTGGTGCCGATCACCCTTGTGATGCCCGTGACGGTGACCAGGGTGCCGAGGCCGCTCGTGGTACACCGGCTGAGGCACGACCACCACCGGACGGCCGATCGGCACGGCCGGCTGCGAGTACACCACCACCGGCCTAGGGTGGTAGTAGACCGGTGCCGGATGAACCACCACGGCGGGCGGGTAATGGACCACAGGCGGTCGATAGTGGACCACTGGTGGAGGATAGTGCACCACCACCGGTGGGTGGTACACCACCGGCGGTGCGTTGCTCACCCCCACCGAGACGCCGGGGGCCTGCACCCCGATCGAGAAATAGACATCCCTGGCCTGTGCCGGCGCCAGGGCCACCGACATCGCCCAGGCACCTGCCACCAGCGCACCGGTGGCCAGAACGCGAGCCCAGTCGGAGGTTCGTGCGCCCTGCTGTCGCAACAGAGCCTGCAGGGTCATGGAAGCCGCTGGCATGGTTTTCTCCTGGTGGCGGGGCCACGGTGCGCAGCCCCATGCCGTCATTAAAGTCCAAGGCATGCGCCAGAGTTCTGCACGTCACGTCAAACCTGTTGCAGGATGTAAAACATCATCGGCCGATCCACCGGCCCGCTGCTGCGAGTCTGGCCAGGCAGAACCCAGCCATGGCATTCGACCTGTATCTGCGCCGACCTGCCCCCAGAGGCTCAGCCGAAGGTTTCGGTATCGACCTCGCGGTTGGCCTGCTCGTTGTACCGGTCGCCGTGCACGGTGTGCTGGTTGATGAGCGCGTCGAGCCGGGCCAGCACATCGGCCGCCAGCTTCACGTCGGCCGCACCCAGATCGTCCATCAGGTGCTCGACGCTGCGCGTGCCGGGGATGGGCAGGATGTCTTCGCCCTGATGCAGCAGCCAGGCGATGGCCAGCTGCGATGGGGTGCAGCCGACCTCGGCTGCGATGGCGTGGTAGGCCGGCAGCAGGGCGGCGTTCTTCGCATAGTTTTCGGGCGAGAAACGCGGCATGGTGCGACGGATGTCCTTGGCGTCCAGCGCGTTCACGTCCATGGGGCCGCACAGGAAACCCCTGGCCACCGGGCTGAAGGCCACAAAGCTCACGCCCAGCTCGCGGCAGGCCTGCAGCACCGCAATCTCGGGGTTGCGCGTCCAGAGCGAATACTCGGTCTGCAGCGCGGCCATGGGGTGCACCGCGTGGGCCTTGCGCAGGGTGGCGGCCGACACCTCGGACAGGCCGACGCTGCGGATCTTGCCTTCGCGCACCAGATCGGCCAGCGCGCCCACGCTGTCCTCGATAGGGACCTGCTTGTCCCAGCGGTGCAGGTAGTACAGGTCGATCACCTCCGTTTGCAGGCGCTGCAGGGCCTCTTCGCAGGTGTCCTTGAGGGTGGCCGGCCGGCCGTCGATGACCCGCACCTTCACACCCTGCTCGTTGGGCACGCCGGTCATGCCGCACTTGCTGGCCAGGGTGAACCTGGATCGGTGCTTGGACAGGAACTTGCCGACCAGGGTTTCGCTCACGCCAAAGCCGTACAGGGCGGCGGTGTCGAAGTGGGTGACGCCGGCGTCCAGCGCGGTCAGCAGCAGGCGTTCGGCTTCGGCCTCCGTGGCCGGTGCGCCATAGGCGTGGCAGATGTTCATGCAGCCCAGGCCGATGGCGCTGACGCTGAAGGGGCCAAGTTGGCGTTGTTGCATGGGTGGGCTCTCCTGAAACGACAAAGGCCCCAGCCGGTGGCGTGGGGCCGCTGGGACAGATGATAGGGAATCAGGCGTTCAGCTGCTGCTCAAGGTCATTGAGCACCTGGTAGCACGGAAGCACCTGGGCCACGCTGGCGTTGGGCTCGCGGCCCTCGCGGATGGCGGCGAAGAACTCGCGGTCCTGCAGCTCGATGCCGTTCATGGACACGTCCACCTTGGACACGTCGATTTTTTCGTCCTTGCCGTTGAACAGGTCGTCGTAGCGCGCGATGTAGGTCGCGGTGTCGCCGATGTAGCGGAAGAAAGTGCCCAGCGGACCGTCGTTGTTGAAGGACAGGCTCAGCGTGCAGATGGCGCCGTTGGCGGCCTTGAGCTGGATGCTCATGTCCATGGCAATGCCCAGGGTCGGGTGGATAGGTCCCTGGACGGCGTTGGCCTTCACGATCGGGCTGCCGCACTGGTAGGCGAACAGGTCCACCGTGTGGGCGGCGTGGTGCCACAGCAGGTGGTCGGTCCAGCTGCGCGGCTGGCCCAGGGCGTTCATGTTGGTGCGGCGGAAGAAATAGGTCTGCACATCCATCTGCTGGATGTTGAACTCGCCAGCCTGGATCTTCTTGTGGACAAACTGATGGCTGGGGTTGAAACGGCGGGTGTGGCCGCACATGGCCACCAGGCCGGTCTGCTTCTGCAGCGCCACCACCTCTTCGCCTTCGGCCAGGATGTCGCACAGAGGAATCTCCACCTGCACATGCTTGCCGGCCTCCAGACAGGCCTTGGACTGGGCGGCGTGCATCTGCGTGGGCGTGCAGAGGATGACGGCGTCCACCTCCTTGATGGCCAGGCTGTCGGCCAGATCGGTGGTCACGTGCCGGATGCCGTACTTGTCGGCCACTTCCTGCGTCTTGGCCAGGTCGCGGCTGATCAGGGAGACGACCTCGACATCGGGGATGTTCCTGATGCCGTCCAGGTGCTTGATGCCGAAGGCGCCAGCACCGGCGAGAGCGACTTTGATGGTCATGATGGGATTCCTTTAGGCGTTCTCAAGGATCAGGTGCCCGACCGCCGTGTTGGACGCGGGCACATGGTAGAAGCGGTGCTTCACGGTGGGCAGCGGACCGGTGACCTTGCCGTCGTTGACATCGGCCATCGCACCACGGGCGATCAGCCACATCACCAGCTCGATACCCTCGCTGCCGGCCTCGCGCACGTAGTCGATGTGCGGTGTGTTGGCGCAGCCTACCGGGTCGTTGATCATCTGGTCCAGCCAGGCGTTGTCCCACTCGCGGTTGATCAGGCCGGCGCGTGCGCCCTGCAGCTGATGGCTCATCCCGCCCGTGCCCCAGATGTGCACATTCAGGTCTTCGTCAAAGCTCTCGACGGCCTTGCGGATGGCCTGCCCCAGCGCAAAGCAGCGTTTGCCCGAGGGCACCGGGTACTGAACCACGTTGACCGCAAACGGGATCACCGGACAGGGCCAGGCCTCCTTGACCGGATCGAGTTCGCCGCACATCAAGGACAGCGGCACCGTCAGGCCATGGTCCACGTCCATCCTGTTGACGATGGTCAGGTCGAAGTCCTGCTGGATGACGCTCTGCGCGATGTGCGAGGCCAGCTCGGGGTGGCCGACAACTTTGGGCACTGGCCTGGGGCCCCAGCCTTCGTCGGCCGGGGTGAACTCGGCCGCCGTGCCGATGGCGAAGGTCGGGATCATCTCCAGGCTGAAGGCAGTGGCGTGATCGTTGTAGACGAGGAAGATGACGTCGGGCTTGTTGTCCTTCATCCACTGCTTGGAGTACTCGTACCCCGCAAACACGGGCTTCCAGTAGTCTTCCTGCGTCTTGTGCAGGTCCATGGCCGCGCCGATGGCGGGCACGTGTGAGGTGAAAACGGATGCGGTGATGCGTGCCATGGTGTTCAGCCTTTCTTTCCAGCAGCGCCCTGGGGTTGGCGGTGCGCCTGCGCGTCGCCGTCCTCGCCGATATAGCGGTTGCCCTCGACACTGCGACCGCCCTTGATCATCATGTCGCGGTACTCCTGCTCGGTCATTCCGGTCATGGAGCCCGCCATCTGCTGGAAGCTCTTGCCGTCGGTGGCGCCGATCTTGGCCAGGAAATAGATGTTGCCGCCCGTGCGCATGCACCAGTTGAGGTCGCGCGCCAGAACAGCCTGCTTCTGCTCTTCGGTCATCGGCCATTCGTCGAGGTAGGCCCGCTCATCGGCCTTGAATCGCTCGCGGTTGGCGGCTTTCATCAGGCTCATGCAGAACTGGTTGAGCCAGTAGCCTTTGCGGGACTGCTCGGCGTCAAAGATGATCGTGCCGGGCACGTCCTTGTAGGGTTTGTCGAGTGCCATGTCAGACCTCCTCAGGCCAGTAGAGTTTCATGGGGTTGATCACCAGCAGCTTGCGCTGCAGCTCGACCGTCGGTGCAATCTGCGGAATGAAGTCCACCAACAGGCCGTCGTCGGGCATGTGATCCTTCAGGTTGGGGTGTGGCCAGTCGGTGCCCCAGAGCACGCGGTCGGGGAACTGCTCGACCACCTGGCGCGCGAAGGGCACCACATCCTGATAGGCGGCCTGCTCACCGTTCAGCGCCTTCGGCCCGGTGACCGACAGGCGCTCGGGGCAGCTGACCTTGCTCCAGACGTTGCCGTGCTCGCGCATGAATTTCAGGAACAGCTGGAACTCGGGGCCGTCGATGGGCTTGCTCACGTCGGGGCGGCCCATGTGGTCCACCACCACGGTGGTGGGCAACGCGGTGAAAAAGTCCCAGAGCTCGGGCAGGTCCACCGCTTCGAAGTAGATCACCACGTGCCAGCCCAGCCGGGCAATGCGGCCGGCGATCTCCATCAGCTCGTCCTTGGGCGTGAAGTCCACCAGGCGCTTGACGAAGTTGAAGCGCACGCCGCGCACGCCGGCAGCATGCAGGGCCTGCAGTTCTTCGTCGGTGACCGACCGCCTGACGGTGGCCACGCCCCGCGCCTTGCCGCGGCTGGCCAGGCAGGCGTCGACCATGGCGCGGTTGTCGGCGCCATGGCAGGTGGCCTGCACGATCACGTTGCGGGCAAAGCCCAGGTGGTCGCGCAAGGCAAACAGCTCGTGCTTGCTGGCATCACACGGCGTGTACTTGCGCTCGAGCGCGTAGGGAAACTCGGCGCCCGGGCCGAACACGTGGCAATGCGCATCCACCGCGCCCGCGGGCAATCGGAAGCGGGGCTGGGACGGGTCGGTGTACCAGTCCAGCCAGCCAGAGGTCTTGGTGAAGTCACCTGATGTGGGTTTGCTCATGCAGCCTCTCAATCGATATAGCGCAGGCCAGCGGCGGCCAGGGGCTCACGCATCTTGTACATGTCCAGACCCAGCACGCCGCTGGCCAGCTTCTGGCGCTTCTCACCCTCGAAACTCTCGCGCTTGATGGCCGCAGCCAGCGTCTCGGCCGCGCGCGCAGCCGGCACACACACCACCCCATCGTCGTCGGCCACGATCACATCACCTGGCGTCACCAGCGCACCGGCACAGACAACGGGGATGTTCACCGAACCCAGCGTCGCCTTGATCGTTCCCTTGGACGAGATGTAGCGGCTCCATACCGGGAAGTTCATCTCCTTGAGCGTCTTCACGTCGCGCACACCGGCCTCGATGATCAGCGCCCGAGCACCGCGCGCCTGGAAGCTGGTGGCCAGCAGGTCGCCGAAGTAACCGTCGCTGCACTCGGCGGTCACGGTGGCCACCACGATGTCGCCGGGCTGGATCTGCTCGGCGGCCACATGCATCATCCAGTTGTCGCCGGGCTGCAGCAGCACCGTCACGGCCGTGCCCGAGACCTGCACGCCGGTCTGGATCGGCCGCATATAGGGCTTCATCAGGCCGACGCGGCCCATGGCTTCGTGCACCGTGGCCGAGCCCAGCGCGGCCAGGCCGTCGGCGGCCGCACGGTCGGCGCGGGTGATGTTGCGGTAGACAACGCCCAGTTCGTACATGTTGTTTTCTCCGTTGGTGAGGGGCCTGCGGTGTGCGCGCGTTTTGCTTCGTGTCCCCCGCCCGCTTCGCGGGCTCCTCCTTGACCTACGCAAAACGCACACCCACCACAGACCTTGGTGGTCTGCCTGGAAGTTACCTTCCTTGCAACTTCAGACGGGCATCCAGGCGCGGGAACACGCGGCGCGCGTTGCCTTCGTACACCTGGTAGCGTTGCTCGTCACTCAGGTTGGCCGTGGCCTGCACATAGCGCTTGGTGTCGTCGTAGTAGTGGCCGGTCTCGGGGTCGATGCCGCGCACGGCGCCGATCATTTCCGAGGCGAACAGGATGTTGCCCACCGGAATCACCTTGGTCAGCAGGTCGATGCCGGGCTGGTGGTAGACGCAGGTGTCGAAGAACACGTTGTTCAGCAGGTGGTCCTGCAGCAGCGGCTTTTTCATTTCCTGCGCCAGACCGCGGTAGCGGCCCCAGTGGTAGGGCGCGGCGCCGCCGCCGTGCGGGATGATGAACCTGAGTGTCGGGAAGTCCTTGAACAGGTCACCCTGGATCAGCTGCATGATGGCCGTGGTGTCGGCGTTGATGTAGTGAGCACCCGTGGTGTGGAAGCACGCGTTGCAGCTGGTGCTGACGTGGATCATGGCGGGGATGTCGTGCTCGACCATCTTTTCGTAGATGGGGTACCAGTGGCGGTCGGTCAGCGGCGGGCTGGTCCAGTGGCCGCCCGACGGATCGGGGTTCAGGTTGATGCCGACGTTGCCGTATTCCTTGACGCACTTCTCCAGCTCGGGAATGCAGGTCGCCGGATCGACGCCCGGGCTCTGCGGCAGCATGGCGGCCGGCACGAAATGGTCCGGGAACAGCTGGGAGACGCGATAGCAGAGTTCGTTGCAGATGGCCGCCCAGGTGGACGACACGTTGAAATCGCCGATGTGGTGGGCCATGAAGCTGGCGCGTGGGCTGAAGATGGTGATGTCGGAGCCGCGCTCCTTCATCAGCCTGAGCTGGTTGGTCTCGATCGACTCGCGAAGTTCGTCGTCGCTGATCTTCAGGTCGGCCACTTTGGGCATGAGCGCCGGGTCCTTGATGCCGGCAATCTGCTGGTTGCGCCAGTTCTCCAGGGCCTTGGGGGCCGTGGTGTAGTGGCCATGGCAGTCGATGATCAGGGGTTGTTGCAGGCTCATGCGGGGCTCCGTGGCGGGGGTGCGATCGGCTTGGGTTGGTGGGATAGGGTCAGGCGGGCTCCATGCCCTGGCGCTGCTTGGCTGCGCTGCACTCGGGCGACGCCATGAAGTCGATGAAGGCCCGGGTGGCCGCCTGCCGCGCCGGGTCGGTGCAGGTGGCGCAGACCGCGGCGCTGAAGGTGGTCACGATGGCCACCTCGGGCGGCATGGGACCGACGATGGTGATGCCCGGCACATGAAGCAGTTCGCTGAGCTGCTGGAAGCCCAGGTCCACCTCGCCACGGGCCACCAAAGTGGCCACGGGCACACCCGCGGGTGCCTGCACCAGACGCCCGGCCAGCGCGTCGGCCAGGCCCCAGGTGGTGAACAGCTGCTGCAGGGCCACACCGCTGGGGCCGGTCGAAAAACCGATGCGCCCGCCCGCCTGGACGGTCTGCCTCAGGTCTGCCTCGGTCGCGATGTCGGGCAGGGCCTGACCGGCGCGTACGGCAACCGACACCCCCGAATGCACCACGTCGACACGGCTGCCCGGCAGCAGTTTGCCGGCAATCATGAGCCGGTCGATGGCGTCGGAGGCGAGTACCACCAGGTCAAAGGCTTCGTTGGCCATGACACGGCGAGCGGCATCGACCCCGCCGACCGACTCGATGCCGACGGGCAGGCCCCGGCCGGCCCAGTCCTGCACGAGATCGGCCAGCAATTGCCGTGTGGCCATGGACGAGATGCCGCGCAGGGCGTCCTGCCCGGAAGGCGCAGCGGTGGCGGTATCGGTCCTCATGACTGCATTGTCGCCGGGCCCATCCAGTTCACAAGAGGAATACCGTACTATTAGCCATTCGCTTTTGCTATATCTGAAACCCGGCTCACATGGACCTGAAACAGCTGGAATACTTTGTCCGGGTGGCCGAGCTGGGCAGTTTCACCCGCGCCGCCCTGGCCCTGGACGTGGCCCAGCCGGCCCTGTCGCGCCAGGTGCGCCTGCTGGAGGTGGAGCTGCGCCAGAACCTGCTGGTGCGCAATGGCCGCGGCGCAGTGCCGACCGAGGCGGGCCGCCTGCTGCTGGAACATGGGCGCGGCATCCTGCACCAGGTCGAACGCGCCCGCGAGGAGCTGGGCCGCGTGCGCGGCGCGCTCGCCGGCCGCGTGGCCATCGGCCTGCCGCCCAGCGTGGCCCGGGTGCTCACCGTGCCCCTGACCCGGGCTTTTCGGCAGCACCTGCCCGAAGCCAGCCTGTCGATCAGCGAAGCCCTGTCCGTCACCATGATCGACTGGCTGCGCACCGGACGGCTGGACATGGCGGTGCTGTACAACGCGCCGCCCATCGAGGAAATCGACAGCCAGCCACTGGTGGAGGAGGAGCTCCTGCTGGTGCAGGCCCGGCCCGCCGGCCTGGCCGAGGATCCTCCCGCGCCACCCATCGAACTGGCCGAGGTGGCGACACTCCCGCTGGTGATTCCGAGTCGGCCCAATGCCGTGCGCATGCTGGTCGAGGCCGAAATGGCGAACATCGGGTGCCGGCCGCAGGTCATTCTGGAGATCGACGGTGTGTCGGCCATCCTGGACCTGGTGGCCGACGGCGTGGGCGCTGCCCTGCTCTCGCGCAACGCGGTCGAAAGCTCGGTGCGGCCGTCGGCCTACCGCACACGGGTGGTGGTCGACCCGGTGCTGCGCACGCGGCTGAGCACCGCCACCAGTTCGCTTCGGCCAACCACGCTGACGCACCAGCGGGCGCTGGAGCTGATCCGCCAGACCTGGTTGTCGATCGGGAGTCGCGCGCAACCGCAGAACAGTCCCTGAAGCGCCTGCCCAGGATTCCCCGGGGCAGCAGCTACAGCCAGGCGATCAGGTCAGCGGGTCGTTGGCCGCCGGCCTGGCCGCCAGCAGCGCGTCCGCAAAAGCCTGCCAGTCCGGCGAACCGCCCAGACCCGCGAAGTGTCCGGTCCGTGCCTGTTCGGCCATCCAGTCGTGTTT
This sequence comes from uncultured Burkholderiales bacterium, assembly GCA_937873395.1. Lineage (GTDB taxonomy): Bacteria > Pseudomonadota > Gammaproteobacteria > Burkholderiales > Burkholderiaceae_C > Hydrogenophaga. The sequence continues at coordinate 34,083 of CALMYH010000002.1, read as the reverse complement.
GCGGGCAATGGCCTCGGACATCCAGGGCTCGAACCCCGCCTCGCGCACCGTGTGGGCCACCTCGCGCATTTCTTCGGCACGGCGTCGGCCGTGTTGGGCAACCCGGCTGAAGAAGTAAGCCCCCTGCTTCGTCCAGTCGATCCCCGGGAATGTCTCCTGCAAGGTGGCGATCATGGCCTCCTCGACACCATAGTGACGCGCCGTGGTGTAGCTTTCGATGATCAGGGCTTCCAGCCCCTTGATCATCACACTGCGGCACATCTTGGTGGCCGATGCCACCCCCAGGCGATCGCTGACCACCCGCGAGTCCATGCCCAGGCGCGCCAGCAAGGGCTGCAGATCCGCCGCATGTGGCCCACCGATCAGCATGGGCACGCGGATGCCGTAGGGCGGCACCGATGTCATGACACCGGCCTCCACGTAGCGCCCGCCAGCCGTGTCGACCAGGTCTGCGGCCCGTTGCTTGGTACCGGGAGAGGCCGAATTGAGATCGAGCACCCAGGTTCCTGGCCGAACATGCTGCGCCACGGCTTCGGCGACAGCCAGGGTGTTGCTGGCCGTCACGGCCGAGATCAGCAGTTCGGTCTGCGCGCAAAGGCGAGCCACACCGTCACAGGCAGACACACCGCTTTCGGCAGCGTGGGACAGGGCCTGCTGGCCCGACCGGGGGTCGGCAAACTGGAGATCCCAGGCGCCTATCCAGGCGGCGCCTGTTTTCAGGCCTGCCGAAAAAATGCGCCCAACCTCGCCATAGCCGATCAGGCCGATACGCAGTCCAGGGACCGGCTCTTGCTTCACAGCCGCAACACGAACAACACGATGCCCGGGAACATCAGCAGAATGCCGGTGCGGATCAGGTCGCTGGCCACGAAGGGCATGACCGCCTTGTAAGTGTGTGTGATGGGCGTGTCCTTGGACAGCGAGTTGATCACGAACAGGTTCATGCCCACCGGTGGCGTGATGAGCCCCACCTCCACCACGATCAGCACCAGAATACCGAACCAGATCGCGAGCTCCTCAGGTGACAGACCGAAGTCCAGCACCGAGACGATGGGAAAGAACACCGGGATGGTCAGCAGAATCATGGACAGCGAATCCATGAAGCAGCCCAGAATCACGTACAGCACCAGAATCGCCACCATGATCATGATGGGATTGACATCCCAGCTGCCGACGATGTTGGCGGCTTCCTGTGGCAGCTGGGACAGCGCCAGGAAGGTGTTGTAGACCCCGGCGCCCAGCACGATCATGTAGATCATGCCGGTGGCGGCGGCCGTGCCCAGAATGGCGCCCAGCAAGGTCTTCCGATTGAGGCCCCCACTGAACCAGGCCGCCAGCCCGGTGCCGAAGGCACCCACGGCCGCCCCCTCGGTGGGCGTGAAGATGCCGGTGTAGATGCCGCCGACCACCGCCAGAAAAATCACCAGCACCGGCCAGACCTTGGCCGTGGCCACCAGGCGCTCTTTCATGGGCATCGGGGGCATGCTGCCCATTTCCTGGGGCTTCAGTCGCGCATAGATGGCAATCACGATCATGTAGCCGATGGCCGCCAGCAAGCCCGGCACGAAGGCCGCCAGAAACAGCTTGGCGATGTTCTGCTCGGTCAGGATGGCGTAGATCACCAACACCACCGACGGCGGAATCAGGATGCCCAGCGTGCCGCCCGCCGCCAGACAGGCGGTGGAGATGCCGCCCGCATAACCGGCGCGCTTGAGCTCGGGCAAAGCCACCTGGCCCATGGTGGCGGCGGTGGCCAGCGACGAACCACAGATGGCACCAAAACCGGCACAAGCGCCGACGGCCGCCATGGCCACACCGCCCTTGCGGTGCCCGATCCAGGCCTCGGCGGCCTTGAACAGGGCCTGGGACAGGCCGCCCAGCGCCGCGAACTGCCCCATGAGCAGGAACAGCGGGATCACGGACAGCGAGTAGTTCGAGAAGGTGCTGTAGGTGACCTGCTTGAGCTGGTTGAGAATCGGCATGTAATTGCCATAGACCATCCAGGCACCGCCCAGACCGCAGACCAGCATGGCCAGTCCGATCGGGATACGCACAAAGATCAGAAACAGCAGGATCGGGAAAGACCACAGGGCCAGTTCAATATTGCTCATGACTCAATGCCCCGCGCTGCCGTCGACCGCCCAGCCTTCAGGCTCGGAGAATATGCCCAGCTGCGTCAGGGTGCGGGCGACATAACAGAGGCAGCCCACGACCGCCCCGACAAAACACAGGGCATAGGCCCACCAGACCGGCATCAGCAGGATGAAGGTCGTCTCCATGTACTCCTTCTTTTCCAGCATGCCTTCCCACAGGCGCCAGGTCAGGATGAGCCACACAGCCAGCATCAACACGTCGCTCAGAATGTTGATGAAACGCCTGAACCAGCCTGGCGCATGCATGTACAGCAGATCCACCGTGGCATGACTGCCCCGCACGTAGCACCAGGGCAGGAAGAAGAACACCGCGATGCCGATGCCCATCTCGACCAGTTCAAAGTCTCCCGGCACGGGTTTGAACCCGAAATCGATCAGGGCTCGACCTGCCACGCTGACCACGACCATGAGGGTCAGGGCCAGCAGCAGGACACCCCCAAGGATGGCGGTCCATTTGGATAGTCGGTAAACAAAGGCAATCATCGTGTTCCGGTGTTCTGAGGCTGCAGTGGCCATTGTCTCCCAAGGTCGGTATCGGCCTGGCGAGGCATCGCGGGCCGCGCGACTATAACCCAGAGTTTCTTATAGTTAAACTGATTTCACCTATAGAAACGGTTGGGCTTTCTCGCGGCCCTTCGCGACTCATCGGGCGTGCTTGGCGATCAGGGCCTGCGCTTCTTTGACCAGGCGGGCACCGTCCAAGCCCTTGCCGGACATCTCCCTGACCCAGTCGGCCTCCACGGTCGCCGCCGTGCGGCGCCAGCGCTGGGTTTCGGCCATATCCAACGCCACGATGGTGTTGCCGGCCCTGACCGCGAGGTCGCGTCCCACCCTGTCGCCTTCGTCCATGGCGCGACCGAACAAGGCCGCCGTCTCGACGCCAGAGTTGTTGTCAATGACCTTCTTCAGGTCGTCAGGCAACTTGTCGTAGGCGGCGCGGTTCATCGAGAAGGCAAAGGTCTGGGTGTAAAGACCCGCACTGCCAGCGAACGTGGTGTGGTTTTTCACCAGTTCGTGCACCTTCAATGGGGGGACAACCTCCCAGGGAATGGTGGTGCCTTCGATCACGCCTTTGGACAGGGCTTCGGTGACCGCCGGCACGGGCATTCCCACCGGGGTCGCTCCCAGCTTGGTCAGCATGTTGTTGACCACCCGGGAGCCGCCACGAACCTTCATGCCGCGCAGGCTCTCCAGACCGGTGACTGGCTGCCTGGTGTGAAACAGACCAGGTCCATGGGTATGGGCGGCCAGCAGCTTGACCGAGCGGAACTCGTCGGCGGCATGTGTCTCGACAAATTCATGGAAGGCGCGCGAGCATTTTTCTCCGCCCCCTTGACACATGAACGGCAGCTCGAAAACCTCCGCCTTGTTGAAGCGACCCGGTGTGTAACCCAGCACCGTCCATGTGATGTCGGCCACACCGTCGCGGGCCTGGTCGAACAGCTGGGGCGGCGTGCCGCCCAATTGCATCGAGTGGAACATCTGCACCTTGATGCGACCGTTGGACTCGGCCTCAACCTTCTGGGCCCAAGGCGTGATGGCCTGAGACGGAATGACCGCCTGGGCCGGCAGCATCTGGTGCAGACGCAAGGTGAAGGTCTGCTGGGCCTGGACGGCCGTGACCGACAACAGGGCGGACATGGAGGCCAGGGTGATCAGGGCACGGCGGGCAAGGGGGTTGGGTTTCATGAGAGTCTCCTTCAGTTGGGGGTGCGCAAGCGGTAGCGGCTTCGAACGAAGCCCGCCGTCACTGTGCGTCCGGACACGGCCCAGGCAAAGACGCACAAGGCACTTTCAGCTATAGCAAAACGGCATGGACTCAGATTTATTCCGGCGAACTTGATAAGCCTACTCACCAATTGGAGAAAAACAGGAGATCAAGCCTCGCTGAGCTGCGTGGCGACCGGCAGCTTGCGATGAGACGCGGCCACGGAGACGTTCCCGCAGCCGCACCCGACCGGCATCACTTCTTTTCGTGCTCGGCGATCAAGGCCTTGGCGTCGGCCAACAGCTTGGCGCCATCGATACCTCGGCGCTGCATCTCAGCGATCCAGTCCGCCTCCACCGACGCGGCCGTCTCCCTCCAGCGACGGGTCTCGGTCTCGTCCAGCGCCACGATGTTGTTGCCGGCCTGCTGGGCCAGCTGGCGACCGCGAACATCCCCTTCGTCCTGGGTGCGCGCAAACATGGCGCCCATCTCGGGCCCAGAGTTGTTGTCGATGACCTTCTTGAGGTCCGCCGGCAACCGGTTGTACGCGGACTTGTTCATCGCCACGACAAAGGTGGTCACGTACAGCGCACGGTCACCCGCAAAGCTGGTGTGGTTCTTGACCAGCTCCTGCACCTTCAGGGCCGGCGCGACCTCCCAGGGGATGGTGGTGCCATCCAGCACTCCCTTGGACAGCGCCTCCGTCACCGCCGGCACCGGCATGCCCACCGGCGTGGCGCCGAGCTTGGTCAGCATGTTGTTGACGATGCGGGTGCCGCCCCGGATCTTCATGCCACGCAGGCTCTCCAGTCCGGTCACCGGCTGTTTGGTGTGAAACAGGCCCGGTCCATGGGTATGAAAGGCCAGCACATGCACGTCGCGGTACTCGTCCATCGCGTTCTTCTGCACATAGTCCCAGAGGGCGCGGGATGTCTTTTCCGCAGACAGTCCGGCCATGAATGGAAGCTCGAAGACTTCGGTCTTGGGGAAGCGTCCGGGTGTGTAGCCCTGCAACGTCCACACGATGTCCACCACCCCGTCACGGGCCTGGTCGAACAACTGGGGCGGCGTGCCGCCAAGCTGCATGGAGCTGAACATCTGGACCTTGATGCGGCCGTTGGACTCCTTCTCGACTTTTTCAGCCCAGGGCAGGATGGCCCTGGAAGGCACGGTGCCCTGTGGCGGCAGGAACTGGTGAAAGCGCAGGGTGACCTCCTGAGCGAAGGCGCCCATGCTGGACGAGGCAGCCAGGGCCAATGCGGCGATATTGAATTTCCATGAAGCCATCGGAGTCTCCGGTGAATGGGTGAACCACAAATGTCCTTGACAGGACGGACGAGCCGCCATCAGGCTCTTGGTTATTGTTTATAACCATTGAATCGGCAATTCCCATGGGGATAAACCCTATGACACAAGGTCTTCCCGACCTCATCATTGCGCGTCCTGATGGACGATCATCAGAGGTGTATCCCCCGATCCCGTATGCTCCGGCCCCGTGACACACCGTTTCGACCGACAACTGCTGGACGAACCCGGTCACCTGATCCGGCGCGCCCACCAATTGGCCGTGGCCACCTTCCATGAGGTGCACGGACGACAGGTCACGCCGGTGCAGTACGCCGTGCTGCGGGCTCTGGAGGCCAGCCCTGGCATCGACCAGGTGACCCTGGCCGAACAGGTGGCGCTGGACACCTCCACCACGGCCGACATTGCCTCCCGGCTGGAGACCAAGGGCTGGATCGTGCGCGAACTGCTGGCCCGGCGCCAGCGCAGCCTTCACCTGACGCCCGAAGGACAGGCCGTGCTGGCCGATATGCTGCCGCGGGTTGACCCCATGTACGAGCGCCTGCTGGAGACACTCACTCCCGACGAACAGACCGAGTTCGTGCGGCTGCTGGCCAAGTTCACCGGCGTCGCCCCTGAACACCCCGAGGGAAAACCCGAGGCCTGAACCCCTTGGCGAAGGCGAGCAGCACGCCTACACTTTCATATCATTCAGTATACTGAATGTAACCATCCACCCGTGGAGACCCCCCTCATGTTTCCCCTCAATACCTGGTACGTGGCCGCCCGCAGTGACGAGGTCGGCACCGAACGCCCGCTGGGCCGGCGCATCTGCAACCGGGCCATGGCCTTCTTTCGCAACAGCGCCGGCCAGGTCGCGGCGGTGGAAGACTTCTGCCCCCACCGCGGCGCACCCTTGTCGCTGGGTTTCGTGCAGGGCAACACCCTGGTCTGCGGCTACCACGGCCTGGCCATGGGCAGCGATGGCAAGACCGTGTCCATGCCCTGCCAGCGGGTTCGGGGGTTTCCGGCCATCGGCAGCTACCCGGTGCACGAGGCGCACGGCTTCGTCTGGGTCTGGCCGGGTGATGCCACCCAGGCCGACGTGGCCCTGGTGCCGGCCTTCGAGTGGATGGGCAACCCGGCCTTCGGTTACGGCGGTGGCCTGTACCACATCGCCTGCGACTACCGGCTCATGATCGACAACCTGATGGACCTGACGCACGAGACCTATGTGCACAGCAACAGCATCGGACAGAAGGAAATCGACGAGGTGCCCTGCAAGACCCGCGTCGAGGGCGAGCACGTGATCACCGAGCGCTTCATGGAGGGCATCGAGGCACCGCCGTTCTGGAAGATGGCCCTGCGCATGAACGGCCTGCCCGACGACCAGCCGGTGGACCGCTGGCAGATCTGCCACTTCACGCCGCCCAGCCACGTCATGATCGAAGTGGGCGTGGCCCTGGCCGGCCACGGGGGCTACGCCGCGCCCGACGCGGTGAAGGCCGCCAGCTGGGTGGTGGATTTCATCACCCCGGAAACCGACACCTCCATGCACTACTTCTGGGGCATGGCGCGCAAGTTCAAGCCGGCCGACGCCAGCCTGACCGAGCAGATCCGCGAAGGCCAGGGCAAGATCTTCGCGGAAGACCTGGAGATGCTGGAGCGCCAGCAGAAGAACCTCAGCGCCTTCCCCGAGCGCAAGCTGCTGATGCTCAACATCGATGCGGGTGGCGTGCAGTCGCGCAAGCTGATCGATCGCATCCTGGCCAACGAGCAAGGCGTGGCGGCATGAGCGATACGGCGCTGATCGCGGCGCGCGTGGCGGCCCGCCGCAGCGAGGCGCTGGACATCATCGGCCTGGACCTGGTGGCGGCCGATGGCGGCGCGCTGCCCGCCTTCACGGCCGGCGCCCACATCGACCTGCACCTGCCGGGGGGGTTGATCCGGCAATATTCGCTGTGCAACCCGCCGGGCGACGCGGGTGTCTACCGCATCGCGGTGCTGCGCGATGCGGCCTCGCGCGGCGGCTCGCAGGCGGTGCACGACGCGCTGAGCGTGGGCACCGAACTGTCCATCAGCGCGCCGCGCAACCACTTCGAACTGGCGCCCTCAGCACCCCACCACCTGCTGCTGGCCGGTGGCATCGGCATCACGCCGCTGTGGGCCATGGCCGAACAACTGGCGCAAAGCGGCGGCTCGTTCACCCTGCACCATTGCACCCGCTCGCGCGAGCGCACGCCCTTTGTGGAAATCCTCGCCGCGTCGGCCTACGCCGACCGTGTGCAGCACCACTTCGACGACGGCGAGGCGGCGCAAAAGCTGGACATCGCCGCCACACTGACGCAGGCGCCCACCGGCACCCACCTCTATGTGTGCGGGCCGCAGGGTTTCATGGATGCGGTGCTGAACGCCGGTCGCGGCGCCGGCTGGCCCGAAGAACGCCTGCACCGCGAGTACTTCGCCGCGGCCCCGGTGGACCGCACGGACGACGGCAGTTTCGAGCTGGAGCTGGCCAGCAGCGGCCGCGTCATTCCCGTGCGCGCGGACCAGAGTGCACTGGCCGCCCTGCTGGCGGCCGGACTGGACATTCCCATGTCCTGCGAACAGGGCGTGTGCGGCACCTGCCTGACCGGCGTGAAGACGGGCACGCCCGACCACCGCGACCAGTACCTGACCGACGAGGAACAGGCCGCCAACGACCAGTTCCTGCCCTGCTGCTCTCGCTCCAAGAGCGCGCGCCTGGTGCTGGACCTCTGAAGCCCAGCGCCTGGCGCGTCAGGCCAGACCCAGCAGGCGCACCGCATTGCCCTTGAGGATGCCGGGCATCACCTCGGGCTTGAAGCCGGCCACCTCGAAGTCCTTCATCCAGCGCTCGGGGGTGATCAGGGGGTAGTCGCTGCCGAAGAGGATGCGGTCCTTCAGCAGCGTGTTGGCGTACTGCACCAGCTGCTTGGGAAAGTACTTCGGGCTCCAGCCGCTCAGGTCGATCCAGACGTTGGGCTTGTGCGTGGCGACCGACAGCGCCTCGTCCTGCCAGGGGAAGCTGGGGTGCGCCATGACGATCTGCATGTCCGGGAAGTCGATCGCCACATCGTCCAGGTGCATGGGGTTGCTGTACTCCAGGCGCAGCCCGCCGCCGCAGCGCATGCCGCTGCCGATGCCGCTGTGGCCGGTGTGGAAGATGGCCGGCAGCTTGTGCGCGTTGATCACCTCGTAGATCGGCCAGGCCATCTTGTCGTAGGGGTGGTAGCCCTGCACCGTGGGATGGAACTTGAAGCCCTTGACGCCTTCTTCCTTGATCAGGCGCTCGGCCTCGCGCGCGCCCATCTTGCCCTTGTGCGGGTCGATGCTGGCAAACGCCATCATCATGTCGCTGTTCTCGCGCGCGGCCTGCGCGATCTCCTCGTTGGGAATACGTCGGCGACCCAGTTTGCTCTCGCTGTCCACGGTGAACATCACCAGCCCGATCTTGCGCTCGCGATAGTAGGCGATGGTCTCTGCAATGGTGGGGCGGCGGTCGCTGCCGAAATACTTGTCGGCCGCGCGGTCGTATTCCTCGCCGTAGTTGTCGAACGGGTTCCAGCAGCTCACCTCGGCGTGGGTGTGGATGTCGATCGCGATCAGGTTCTGATGATCCATCTGAGCTCCTCGTTGTGGTCGGCACTAGGGGAAAACACTGAGTTGATGGCCATCGATCAACTCTTGATTTAGTTACTGTTTATAACCACAATCCATCAATTCCACAAGCCAGATTTCCCCTGTTCCATGAATAATGCCAACCCCGATCTGTCCGTGAGCCTCGTCGGTGACCAACAGCAGGTCGCGCTCGTGCGGTTGACCCGACCGCTCAAGCGCAATGCGTTGAATGACGGGTTGATCCTGTCCATCCGAGACACCTTCCAGAACCTCCCGCCAAGTGTGCGCGCGGCGGTGATCGACGGGGAAGGCGAGCACTTCTGCGCGGGCCTGGACCTGTCGGAACTGAGCGAGCGCGACGCATCTGATGGCGTGTTCCATTCGCGCATGTGGCACGCCGCACTGGACTGTGTCGAGAAAGGCTCCGTGCCCGTGGTGGCCGCCCTCCACGGCGCCGTCGTCGGCGGGGGCCTGGAACTGGCCAGCGCCTGCCACATCCGGGTGGCCGACGAATCCACCTTCTATGCCCTGCCTGAAGGCACGCGCGGCATCTTCGTCGGTGGTGGTGGTTCGGTGCGTGTCCCCAAGCTGATCGGTGCCGCCAGAATGGCCGACATGATGCTGACCGGTCGGGTCTACAACGCCGCGGAGGGAGAACGCATCGGTCTGTCGCAATACGTGGTTCCACAGGGAACAGCTCTGGACAAAGCGCTGGAGCTGGCCGGACGCATCGCTACCAACGCACCCATGACCAATTTCGCGCTCATGCACGCCCTGCCGCGCATCGCCGAACAGCCCGCCGATCACGGCCTGTTCACCGAGGCACTGATGGCCTCGATCGCCCAGTCCGCTCCCGAAGCCAAGGAACGCGTGCGCGCCTTCCTGGAGGGCAAGGCCGCGAAAGTCTCGAAATAGGGCCTGACCAGTCCACGGCATCGGCACCCCACACAAGAATCGGGAGACAAAATGAGCACCGCCCACTACCGCCCCCTGACCTTCGGCGTCACCCGCGCCACGCTGCGTGACGGCAACACCGGTGTGCACTACCTGGTCGCCGACCAGGAACTGGCGCCCTTTCCCGCTCGCCTGACCGACCGCCTCGTCCACTGGGCCGAGCAGCGCCCCGACCAGACCCTGTTTGCCCGGCGCGTGAAGAACGCCGACGGCAGCAGCGGGGACTGGCGCCACATCAGCTTTGCGCAGGCGCTGGACGCCGCCCGGCGCATCGGGCAGGCCCTGCTCGACCGCGGCCTGTCGGCCGAACGCCCGGTGCTGATCCTCAGCGAGAACGACCTGGAGCACGCTCTGCTGGCGCTGGGCTGCATGGTCGTCGGCATTCCCTGGTGCCCGACCTCACCGCCCTATTCGCTGATCAGCCAGGACTTCGACAAGCTCAAACATGTGGTCAAGACGCTGACCCCCGGCCTGGTGTTTGCCAGCGATGCCAGCCGCTACGCACGCGCCATGCTGGCCACCATCGGCGAGGATGTCGAACTGGTGTGCACCGAAGGCACGGTGCCTGGCCGCGCCACCACCTCGTTTGCCGCCCTGCTGGCCACCGAGGCCACACCTGCGGTTGACGCCGCCATGGCAGCCACCGGCCCCGACACGGTGGTCAAGTTCCTGTTCACTTCGGGTTCGACCAAGATGCCCAAGGCGGTCATCAACACCCAGCGCATGTGGTGCGCCAACCAGCAACAGATGACCCAGTCGATGCCGGTGCTCACCGAGGGCGAACTGGTGCTGGTGGACTGGCTGCCCTGGAACCACACCTTCGGTGGCAACCACAACTTCGGCATGGTCATCTACAACGGTGGCACGCTCTACATCGACGACGGCAAACCCACCCCGGCGTTGATGGCCGAGACCCTGCGCAACCTGCGCGAGATCGCCCCGACGGTCTATTTCAATGTGCCTACCGGCTTCGAGGCGATCGCGAACGCCATGAAGACCGACGACCTGTTGCGCAAGACCTTGCTTTCCAAGGTGCGCATGTTCTTCTACGCCGGTGCGGCGCTGGCCCAACCCATCTGGGACAGCCTGTTCGAAAGCCAGGAACGGGAAGTGGGTGAACGCATCGTGATGGGCACCGGCCTGGGCATGACCGAGTCCGGCCCGTTCGGCATCTTCGTCACCAGCCCCAACGTTCGCGCCGGCGACCTGGGCCTGCCCACGCCGGGTCTGGAACTCAAGCTGGTGGACACCGAGGGGAAAACCGAAGTTCGCTACCGCGGCCCCAACATCACCCCCGGCTACTGGCGCATGCCGGATGAGACGGCCGAATCCTTCGACGAGGAAGGCTTCTTCAAGACTGGCGATGCCGTCAAATGGATCGATGAAACCGACATCCACCAGGGCCTGAAGTTCGACGGCCGCATCGCCGAGGACTTCAAGCTCGCCACCGGCACCTTTGTCAGCGTCGGTCCGCTGCGCGGCAAGATCATCGCCGCCGGTGCGCCCTACATCCAGGACGTGGTGCTGACCGGGCTGAACATGAAAGAGGTCGGCGCCATGGTGTTCCCGACCCCGGCCGTGCGTCAGCTGGCCTCCCTGCCGGCCGACGCCTCATTGCACGACGTGCTGGATGACCCGGGCGTGCTCGCCCACTTCCAGACCGTGGTCGACGACCTGGCTCGCGCATCGACCGGCAGTGCCAACCGCATCGCCCGCCTGTGCCTGCTGGCCGATCCGCCCACCATCGACCGCGGCGAGATCACCGACAAGGGCTCCATCAATCAGCGTTCCGTGCTGTCGCATCGCGCAGACACGGTGGCCAAGCTGCACGCCGACGAGCTGCGCTACATCATCAAACCTGGCGTCTGAAAGGCATCACCATGGCCAGCAAAGGCTTCTTCAACGCATTCGATGATGTCGTCATCCTCGGCGGTGTGCGCACCCCCATGGTCGACTACTGCGGTGCCCTCGGGCACATCTCGCCCACCGATCTGGGCATCAAGGTGGCACGCGAAGCGCTGGCGCGCACCGGCACGCGCCCCGAAGAAGTCGGCTCGGTCGTCACTGGCAACATGGCGCCCGGCGACTTCGACCAGTTCTTCCTGCCGCGCCACATCGGCCTGTACGCCGGCGTGCCGGTGAACGTGCCAGCGCTGATGGCGCAGCGCATCTGTGGCACCGGCTTCGAGCTGTTCCGCCAGGCCGGCGAGCACATCAGCGGCGGCCTGTGCGACGCGGCGCTGGTGGTGGGCACCGAGAACATGACGCGCAACCCGATTGCGGCCTTCGACCACCGCACCGGCTTCAAGCTGGGTGCACCGGTGGGCTTCAAGGACTACATGTGGGAAGCCCTGAAGGACCCGGCGGCCGGCATCAACATGATCCAGACCGCCGAGAACCTGGCGAAGAAGTACGGCATCACCCGCGAGTCGGTCGACGAGTTCGCCTCGGCCTCCTTTGCCAAGGCGGTGGCCGCGCAGGAAAGCGGCTTCCTGGCCGGCGAGATCGCACCGCTGGTCACCGAAAAATTCGAGATCGATGGTTACAAGGCGCGCGGCATCCGGCTGCAGGGCAAGGTGACCGAGCTGGCCACCGACACCCACCCGCGCATCTCCCCGGTCGAGATCCTGGCCAAGCTCAAGCCGGTGTTCGAGGGCGGTGTCCAGACCGGTGGCAACAGCTCGGCATTGGTGGATGCCGCAGCGGCCTGTGTGGTGAGTTCGGGCGCCTACGCCAAGGCACAGGGCAAGGCACCGCTGGCTCGCGTGGTGGCCGCCGCCGTGGTGGGCGTGCCGCCCGAGATCATGGGCATCGGACCGGCGCCCGCCATCCGCCTGCTGCTGGAGCGTACCGGCCTCAAGCTCGACGACATCGGCCGCTTCGAGGTCAACGAAGCCCAGGGCACACAGACCCTGTCGGTCGCCAAGGACCTGGGCATGGACATCGGCAAGCTCAACGTCAACGGCGGCGCCATCGCCCTGGGCCACCCGCTGGCCGCCACCGGCGTGCGCCTGACCCTCACGCTGGCGCGCGAGCTGCAGCGCAGCGGGCTGAAGTACGGCATCTCCAGCGCCTGTGTGGGCGGTGGCCAGGGCATCGCCCTGCTGATCGAGAACATGAACGCCTGAAAGGACACCCCATGAACATCCAAGGACATGCTGCCCTCGTCACCGGTGGCGGATCGGGCCTCGGCGAGGCCACCGCGCGCGAGCTGGCCCGCTTGGGCGCCAAGGTCGCGGTGCTGGACCTCAATGTCGAAAATGCGAGGCGAGTGGCAGCCGACATCGGCGGTGTGGCCGTGCAGTGCAACGTGACCGACGAAGCCAGCATGCAGGCCGCCATCGAACAGGCCGCCGCGGTCCACGGTCCAGCCCGCATCCTGATGCAGATCGCCGGCATCGGCAGCGCCAAGCGCGTGGTCGGCAAGGACGGCAACGCCGCCCCGCTGGCCGACTTTGCGCGCGTGATCAACGTCAACCTGATCGGCACCTACAACGCCGCCCGGCTGTTTGCCTCCGCCTGCGCAAAGCTGGACCCGATGGAAGACGGCGAGCGCGGCGTGATGGTGTTCACCGCCAGCGTGGCTGCGTTCGACGGGCAGGTGGGCCAGCAGGCCTACAGCGCCTCCAAGGCCGGTGTGGTCGGCATGACACTGCCCATGGCACGCGACCTGGCCCAGCACGGGATCCGTGTCTGCACCATCGCGCCCGGCCTGTTTGCCACACCCCTGCTCAAGGAACTGCCCGAGCCGGTGCAGGAGTCGCTGGCCAGGAGCATTCCCTTCCCGCAGCGCCTGGGCAAGCCCGAGGAGTTTGCACAGCTGGCGGCGCACATCGTCAGCAATGGCCACCTCAACGGTGAGGTGATCCGCCTCGATGGCGCCCTGCGCATGGCCCCGCGCTGAAGGACACGCCATGAGCAAAACCGTTGTGTATGAAGTCGAGGTGATGTTCGGCGATTGCGACCCGGCCGGCATCGTCTTCTTTCCCAATTTCTCGAAATGGATGGACGCCTCGTCGCTGAACTTCTTCGTTCAATGCGGCGTGCCGCCCTGGCGCGAGCTGGTCAAGACCACCGGCATCATCGGCACGCCGCTGCTGGAAATCAACACGAAGTTCATGAAGCCCGCCACCTACGGCGAGCGGCTGCAAATCCACACCAGCGTCATCGAATGGCGCGAGAAGGTGTTCATCCACAAACACGTGGTCAAACGGGGGGACACCGTGCTGTGCGAAGGCACGGAAACCCGCGCGTTCTGCATGCGCCACCCCGAGGACCCGGACCGCATCAAAGCCATCGTGGTGCCCGAGGACATCAAGGCTTTGTGTACTTGAGCGCAAGGGCCGCCAGAGCCCGAACCACCATCACCACCCCCAAAGGAGACTCGCATGAGCAACCGTCGTCAATTCACGCAAACCGTTCTGGGTGCAGCTGCCTTCTCGGCCGTTGGACTGCCACTCACTGCGCTGGCCCAAAACCGAGACGTGGCCCGCATCCTGGTCGGATTCCCGCCGGGCGGCACCACAGACGCCCTGGCCCGCCTGGTGGCCGAACGGCTGCGGGGAAGCTACGCCAGCAACGTGATCGTTGAGAACCGCGCCGGCGCTGGCGGTCAACTGGCCATCACGGCGGTCAAGGACGCCGCGCCCGACGGGAACACGTTGTTGATGACCCCATCGTCCATGCTGTCGATCTACCCCTTCACCTACGCCCGGCTGCCCTACACCATCAACGATGTGGCGCCGGTTTCGGTGGCCTGCTTCATGAGCCACGCCTTTGGGGTGGGCCCCGCAGTACCCGACAGCGTGAAAAACATGAAGGATTTTCTGGCGTGGGCCAAAGCCAATCCTTCCCGGGCCAACTATGGCTCACCCGGGGCAGGCTCCATGCCCCATCTGGCGGCCGCGCTGGTGGCCCGAAAAACCGGCACCGAACTGACCCATGTGCCTTACCGCGGCTCGGCCCCCGGCATCCAGGATTTGCTGGGCGGTCAGGTCTCGGCCATGTGTTCGCCCGTGGGCGACTACCTTCAGCACATCCAGACCGGCCGGCTGCGCGTGCTCGCCACCACCGGTCCGCAGCGCACCCCGTTCACGCCCGGTGTAGCCACGCTCCGGGAGCAAGGCATTGACCTGTCCATGCGGGAGTGGTTCGGCTTCTTCCTGCCGGGCACAGCTTCTGAAGATGTGCGCCGCCGGGCGGCGGCCTATCTGCAACCGGTACTCAATGACCCGGGCGTGGTGGAGAACCTGGGGCAACGGGGCATGGAGGCCCAATCGTCCACACCCGACCAGTTGGCTGCCTGGCTCAAGGCCGACGCCGACCTGTGGCGCGGCATCGTCAAGGAAATCGGCTTCTCTGCCGACAGCTGACCCTGACCCCCAGTTCCGAAGGCGAGCCCATGTACTACGAACCCGGCAAGACACCCCATGGACTGCCGCACGACCCGTTCAAGTCGTGCGTGGTGCCTCGCCCCATCGGCTGGATCTCCACCGTGGACGCGCAGGGCCGAGACAACCTCGCGCCCTACAGCCAGTTCCAGAACGTGACCTTCGACCCGCCGATCGTCATGTTCAGCGCGAACCAGACCACCCAGGGGGAGCGCAAGGACTCGGTGCGCAACGCCGAGCAGATGGGCCAGTTCGTCTGGAACATGGCCACCTGGGAGCTGCGCGAAGCGGTCAACATCAGCGCCGAAGAACTGCCCTTCGGCGTCGACGAGTTCGAACGCGCCGGACTGGAAAAGCTCGACAGCCGGCGGGTTCGGCCCAAGCGCGTCAAGGGATCACCCATCCAGTTCGAGTGCGAATACCTCAACACCCTGCGCTTTCCGGGCACCCCGCCCATGGGCACGGTGGACGTGGTATTCGGTCGTGTGGTGGCGATCCACATCGACGACCAATACATCGACAGCAACGGCCTGGTCGACGTCCTCAAGATCCGGCCCATCGCGCGCATGGGCTACTTCGACTACACCACCGTCGACAGCAAGTTCCAGATGGTCATCCCCGGCAACAGCCAGGCGCTGCTGGCCGGCCTGGAGGGTTCACCCGACAAGGCCGCCGAGGCCAAGCCTCGCTGACCCCTCCTCCGCTTTCGGAAGCTCCCGCCGTGAACCACTTTCAGCCCCGCACCGACGACATGTTCTTCATCCTGCAGCAGGCACTGCAGGCACCGACCCAGTTGCAGACCCTGCCCCAGTATTCGGGTCACGGGGCCGAGGTCGACGCCGATCTGATGCAGCAGGTGCTGGAGGAGTCGGGCAAGTTCGTGGCCGAAGTGGTCGCCCCGCTCAACCGAGACGGTGACGAAATCGGTGCGCATCTCAGGGGCGGCGCTGTCACCATGCCACCGGGCTTCCGTGACGCCTATCAAGCCTTCTGGCAGGCGGGCTGGCCTTCGCTGGCCTGTGCCACGGAAGACGGTGGCCAGGGCCTGCCCGCCGTGCTGGAGGCCATGCTGTACGAGATGCTCAGCGCTGCCAATCACGGCTGGACCATGGCGCCCGGCCTGCTGCACGGCGCCTACGAGTGCATCAAGCACCACGCGTCCGACGAACTGAAGGCCACCTACCTGGAGAAGGTCGCCACCGGCGAATGGCTGGCCACCATGTGCCTGACCGAGCCACACGCCGGCTCCGACCTCGGCCTGTGCCGCACCAAGGCGGTTCCGCAGGCCGACGGCCGCTACGCGCTGTCCGGCACCAAGATCTTCATCTCCGGTGGTGAACACGACCTGACCGACAACATCGTGCACCTGGTGCTGGCCCGCCTGCCCGACAGTCCGCCCGGACCCAAGGGCCTGTCGCTGTTCCTGGTGCCCAAGTTTTATGAAGACAGCACGCGCAGCGCTGTGTTCTGCGAACGCATCGAGGAAAAGATGGGCCTGCATGGCAGCCCCACCTGCGTCATGCGCTTCGACGAGGCACCGGGCTGGATCGTCGGCGAGCCGGGCAAAGGCCTGAACGCGATGTTCGTGATGATGAACGCCGCCCGCCTGCATGTGGGCCTGCAGGGCATCGGCCTGCTCGAAGCCGCCTGGCAGAAGGCAGACACCTACGCCAAAGAACGGCGCCAGATGCGCGCCCCCGGTGGCAACGCCAAAGCGGGCGAAGCGGATCTCATCGAGGCGCATCCGGCCATGCGCCGCATCCTCGATACCCAGCGCGCCTGGATCGACGCTGGCCGCGTGGTCGCGTACCGCACCGCAGTCGAGCTGGACATCATCAAGCACCACCCAGACGCACAACGGCGCGAAACCGCCGGCCGCTGGTGCGCGCTGGTCACGCCCGTGCTCAAGGCCGCCTGGACCGATCAGGCTTTCCATGGCGCCAGCGCCTGCCTGCAGGTGTTCGGTGGCCACGGCTATGTGCGCGAGTGGGGCATCGAGCAGGTGGTTCGCGACGCGCGCGTGGCCATGATCTACGAGGGCACCAACGAGATCCAGGCCATCGACCTGCTGCTGCGCAAGACCCTGCCCGACGGCGGCGCCGCTCTGCGCCAACTGCTGGCCGACCTCGGCACCGAGCTGGGCAATGACGAACAAGCCATGCGGGCAAAGACCGAACTCACCCGGTTCATCGCCTTTCTTCAAGCCAGACTGCTGCCCCGCGCCACCGCCAAGAACGCTCCCGCGGACCTGCCGCACTGGCTGGCCGACGACTTCCTGCGCGCCGTGGCGATGCTGCTCATGGCATGGGCATGGGCGCGCATCGGCGCTGCCGGCGGCGCCGTTGCTCCGCGCTGGCAAACCGCTCAGACCAGCTTCTGGCGCTGGGTCTGGCCCGAGTTCGACATGCGCCTGTCTATGATGCAGGACACGCTCGACCGCGGCTGAAGCTCAGGGGACCCGGGGCGTCTCCATCACAGCTTCTGCAGCCCCAGCAGCGCCCGCAACACGCCCACACTGGCCATCGCGATCAGCAGGTTCAGCACCAGATGGCGCAGCCGGCCGGGGTTGACAGCCGCCACGCAACGCCGGCCCCAGACCATGCCCAGCCACATGGTGGGCAGCAGCAGACCGACCCATCCCAGGGTGGCCGAACTCAGCAGGCGATCGCTGTCCTGCCCGAGCGACAGGGCGGCGGCCCACAGCAGGGCGTAAACACCGCCCGAGAACAGAAAGACGTCCATGGTCGCGCGCATCGCTGCCGCTGGAACGCCCGCGCCGGTCATCCACAGTGCGGCCCACACACCTCCGCTGGACGCCAGGCCGTTGAGCCAGCCCGCCCCGACGCCGGCAACGGCCCGCAAGGCGGCGCTGTCGGACGGGGAACGGTGACCTGCGGCACGAAGAAAGCAAGCACACAACAGGACCGTGCAGCCTACCCCCAGCCGCGCCACGCCTTCGGGCAGCCAGGCCAGGCAGACCATGCCCAGCGGGGTCACCATCAGGGTGCCCAGCGACAGCGCCCGCAGCCAGCTGCGATCGACATGCGGCCAGCTGCCTCGAAGCAGTCCGGCGCTGGCAATCACCTCCAGCATCAGCACCGCCGGCACCACGGTGGCGGGCGAGACCAGCAGAGACAGACCCAGAACCACCAGGGCCGAGTAGCCAAAACCGGCAAAGCCGCGCACAAACCCGGCACCCAGCGACACCGCCAGTGCCGTGCACAATAAAGGCATGGACCACGGCAACGCGGCGGCGTGCACACTCAAGGGACGCTATCCCCGCCCCGGGATCTGCTGCAGCAACTGCTCCACGTGGGCCTTGGCCTTTTCCAGCGAGGCCATATTGCCGCTGAGGTACATCCGACCGCTGGCACCGATCATGCTGCACTCCACCAGCGTCACATCGGGTGCCACCTTCTCGGCCTCGTTGGCCATGTGGGCACCAAACAGGGCCGGCGCCACCTCCATCAGCAACAGGTTCTGTCCGGGCAGCACCATGTTGGCCTGGCGGGTTCGGTTCATCAGCACCGCGTGCTGGTCGGTCACGTTGTCCAGAATGTCGCTGTAGAGCAGTTGCGGGCGCAGCTGGTCCTGGGGCCGGGCACCCAGCCAGTCCAGAATGGCCTGTCCCCCGCGCTCCAGCGCAGCGCGGTCCTGGCTGTGCAGCTCCAGAATGCCAAACTGCCGCTCCACCGCCAGAATGCCAGGCTCCAGGGTGGGCTCGGCCTTGAGCGCCAGGTCGATCACCCGCTGGATCGAAAGCCCGGGGGCGATCTCCACCAACAGCGAGTGGGTACCCTGCATCGCGACATAACCGCGCGCACCCAGCGGAGAACTCATCCACGAGGAAAACTGGGCCTGCAGATCGGTCAACGTCAGATAGACCCGCAGCTCGGCCGCCGGACGCGCCGACGCTGCAGGGAGTTTGCGTGTGGCCATGCGGCCTCCTTCCAGACGGTCCTATCGGGTGAAACAGCTCACTTGCCGTCAAAGGCCTTCTGCACGTCGGCATGCGGACGGGGAATGACGTGGCACGACACCACTTCGCCAATCGCCCCGGCCGCTTCCGCCCCCGCCTCTGTGGCAGCCTTGACCGCGCCCACATCGCCCGAGACGATGATGGCCACCAGGCCTCCGCCCACTTCCTTCTTGCCCACGATGTTGACGTTGGCGGCTTTGACCATGGCGTCCGCTGCAGCGAAGGCGCTGACATAACCTTTGGTCTCGATCATTCCGATGGCTTGTGACATGAGAGTCTCCTGATAAAGAGTTGAAAAACAACGGGTTGGGGAAAGGAAAAACGTGCGGCTTCAGCCTTAGCGCATGGGCGTGGGCGTGTCGTAGTTGTCGAGCGAAGCGATGATCAGCGCATCGGCCACCACGCGCTGCTGTGCGGGCGCAAACCACCAGACCGCGGGCGCGCCGATGGTGATCATTACGCGCTCACCGATGCCGCAGCCCAATGGGTCGTAGCAAACCACCACATCTTTGGGGTAGTCCAGCTGCACCTCCAGCAAGGCACCCGCAGGCAGCTCGGGCAGGCGTTTGCTGGCCACGATGCGGCCAATCACGGTTCCGGTCTTCATGGCTGGGCTCCTCGGTCAATGGTGATGCCGCGCTTGCGCAGTGCATCCTTGCCCAAGGGCGTCATGACCGCCTTGGGATGCAGCCGAACGGTTTTCACGCCTGGCGGCAGGGTTCTGAGCAATTTCTCGCCGATCACGCCGTGAAGCTCGGGCACGGCCTCGGCGGTCTTGTGTTCATGCAGATCGCAGTGGTCGCCTTTGCAATCACAGGATTTGCCTGCCTTGCACGACTCACAGCAGGCAGCCGGGCCGATGGCGGTGGTGGCGGCCATGGCCGACGTGCCCAGCGCATGTCCTTCGTCCACGCGCAAGTCAAAGCGCAACACACCGTTCTGGGCCGCCTGCAGCAGCGCAGGGCTCGCGGCCAGCCGCTTGTACAGCTCGCTCAGCGCCTGGATGCCAGCGGCTGTGCCCACGCGCAAGGGCACGACCACGCCGACGGATGCCGCGCCCGGGGCCGCCGGTGCGGCGGCTGTTCCCGGCTTGCCCGCACCGATCTGTTTCCAGTACGCGTCTTTGCGCGCAATCAGCCCGTCACGGATCTGGTACACGTCGGCGCCGTCCAGCGTGACCGTCTGGCCGCCGGGCAGGGGCAGGCTGACCTTGTAGTTTTGCACCACGGTCCGGCCCAGCACATGCATGCGCGAGTCGGCAAATTGCGGGCCTGCGGGGCTGGCAAAGCGTTCCTTCAGGAACGCCAGGCAGGCCGCGCGCCCGTTGAGCACGCGCGCGTCGGGCAGGGCCCAAACCACATCGGGCGCAAAGCAGGCCACGATGGCCTCGGCGTTGGCGGTGGCGTAACCGGCTTCAAAGCGCTGCATCAGGGCCGCCACAGCGGCGCCCTGGTCAGGGGCGGTGTGAGCCGCCACAGCGGTACGCACCTGAGCCCGGATCTGCTCGCGCAAGGCCTCGGCGCTCATACGCCACCTCTCGCGTCGCGGATCACAGCCTCGGCCACCGCAGCGGCGGCGCGCACGTCCGAGGCATCCCCCGAGAGGTACAGACGTCCGGCAGGCCCCATGAAGCGGCAGTCGATGAGTTTGACGTTGGCGGCCTTTTCGGCTTCGTTGGCCACCAGCAGCGCGTACGACGATGTGGTCATCTCCATGATGTAGAGCGACTCGCCGGGTAAGAGCATGCTGCCGGACTTGCTGCGGTTGATCAGGAAGGCGTGGTAGCCGTCCACCCGGTCGATCACCTTGGACGCCAGGATCTCGGGCTTGAGTGCGCTTTTTTCGCTCACGCCCATGGCCTCCAGCACCGCTGCGCCGGCCGACTTCACCGATGACGAGGACTGGCCGTGAAACTCCAGGTAGCCGAACTGCCGCTCCACCACCAGGTTGCCGGGTTTGACGTTGTCGTGCTTCAGGGCCACGTCGGTCAGCCACTCGATGTCCATGCCGGGTGCCACTTCAATGACCATGGCCGCGTCGTTGTGGCGCGGCAAGAAGCCGCGAGCGGTCGACCCCAGCAAACACATCAGTTGTGGCTGCAAGCGGTCCAGAAAGATGTAGCTGCGCAAAGTGGACATGACAGGCTTTCAGCGGATGTGTTCGAGTTCTTCCTGCACGATGCGCAGGACCATGGCGGAGAGCTCGGGTGTGAGGATGGCCGGCTCAGCGGCACCGGCAGCGGCAGTCGCCGCCCCCGAGGCCATGGCGCCGGTCCAGCCACCGGGCAGCGGAAAGGCCACCCGTTTCCAGTTCACCAGCAGCTCAGGGCCGACATTGCAGTCCACCGAACTCTTGCCGGCGTAGCCGGTGCCGATGGTGAAGGTATAGGGCAGTCCGGTGTTGTCGCCGGTGCTGTCGAGCACCGTGTTGCCGTTGACGACCACGCGGTAGTAATCGAGCGCAGCGCCCCAGGCCACGGCCTGGGTGGCGTCGGCGGTGTAGATGCCCGAGGTGTGGCCACCCCCGCTGTTCTGCAGCATCAGGCGGGCCACGTCCACGGCCTGCGCCATGTCCGGCACCACCACACAGCCCAAAATGGGCGAGAGCTTCTCGCGCAGCAAGGGGTGGCCCGCCTGCGGTCGGGCCATGGGGCACACAAGCGCCTCGCAGGTCGCGCTCACCGTCACCCCTGCAGCGCTGGCAATTTCGTGTGCCGGTCGTCCCACCACCTTGGCGTTGAACCTGCCACCCGGAAAAGCGTAATCCTGGATCTGCCGGGCCTCGAGCTCGCTGCACACATGCGCACCGGCAGCGGTCAGCGCTTGCAGCATGGCTTGCGCGATACCGGCATGCAGCATCAGAACCGACGGCGCCGAGCAAGGACTGCCGTGGTCGAAGTTCTTGGCCAGCACCACCTTCTGCGCCGCATCGTTCAAGTCGGCGCTGGTGTCCACATAGATCGGTACGTTGCCCGAACCCACCCCGATGGCCGGGTTGCCCGAGCCGTAGGCGGCGCGTACCATGGGCGTGCCGCCCGTCGCGAGGATCACGTCGGTGCGGGTGTCGCGCATGAGGGCACCCGTGGCCTCGACCGTCGGCCGGGTCAGTATCTGCACCGCATTCGTCGGACCACCTGCGGTCTCGATGGCGGCCTGCAGCTCGCGCACCACCGCCGTGCAACAGCCCAGAGCCACCGGGTGCGGCGACACCACCAGAGCGTTGCGCGTCATCAGGCACATCAGGGTCTTGAACAGAATGGTGGCCACCGGCGAGGTGGAGTTCGACAGCCCCACCACCACACCGGCCGGGCGGCCGATCTCCACGATGCGCAGCGCATCAACGCGGCGCACACCGCCCAGGGCCACCTGGTCCCAGGCGCTGGGCGTAAGGGTGCAGGCGAAATGGTTCTTGGCCACCTTGTCGGCCACCTTGCCGATACGGGTTTCGCGTACCGCCCACTCGGCGTAGAACTCGGCGCGCGGCAACAGGGCGGCCGCCACCCGCTTGGCCACCGCCTTGGCGTGCTCGGGCGTCCACCCGGCCAGCGCATCGGCCGCCGGTCGTGCCTGGGCCAGCAACTGCCGCGCCTCCTGCACGGCGGCCAGGTCGTTGTCGCCCACGGCAATGGGATTGAGTTCGGTCATGGCAGCATCGGCTCCGGCTTCAACGGCCCTGCGCGGCGTTGGCCACGGCATTGAGATCAACACCCTCGAGGGCACTGAAGATCGCGTCCACAGCCTGCCGCTCCTGTGGGCTGGCCGCCTGCAGGCGGGTCGTGTCGATCAGCTGGCGCAGGGCCGCAGGTTGAGCCGCGCTGCTGGCCGATGTCGGCTGCAAGGAGGGCACGAAGCTGCCGCAGGTCATGCGCTGGCCGGCCCGGTAGTGCGGCGCGTAGTCGAACACCGCGTAGTGCTGCGTGGCGCAGTTATCCCACATGGCCACCGAGTCCTTTTCCCAGCGGAAGCGCACCATAAACTCAGGCTTCTTGACCCACTCATAGAGCATGTTGAGCAGCGCTTCGGACAGGTCCATGTGCATGCCCAGCAGGCGCTTGGTCCAGATCGAGTTGACGAACAGGATTTTGCGGCCGTTATAGGGGTGCGTGATCACCGCCGGGTGCGTCACCGTGGGCGTGTTCTCGATCATCTTGCACTCCTGTGCATTGGCGGTCACCAGCATCCCACTCTTGGCCGAGGCGCGCTGCGCCAGCCGCTCGTGCACATTGATGCGGCGGAAATGCCAGGGCAGGTCGTGATCGGCCTGCAGGCCTTCGAGCATCTGCTGCAGGCCGGGGTTGAGCGCGTCGAACGCCGCACCGGCGTGCATCCACATGGTGTCGCCACCGGCCGGTGGCAGGTCGGTGATGCGCAGAATCGACACCATGTTCGGCTTCTTGCGGAAGGTCACGTCGGTGTGCCAGCGGTCGGTTTCGGGTGCCTCGTTGCCCTGGTGCGAAATCAGCTGGATCTGTGGATGCCCTTCGACATGAGGGAAGAACTCGTGCTGCTCCATTTCGCCGAAGTTTTTCCCCAGGCGAATATAGGCCTCGGGCTTGAGCGCCTGCTTGCGGAAGAACACCACGCCGTACTGCCACAGGGCCTGCTTGATCTCTTCGTAGACATCTTCGGACCGCGTGTTGTTCAGGTCCACGCCGCTGACCATGCCGCCGATGGTGGGCGTCATCGGGTCCACCTGGATGTGACGGAATTTCATATCGAATCTCCTGATGAAAAAGGGGGCCTTATTGCCAGTGCAGCAGTCGACGTTCGAGCCAGCTCATGAGCTTCATGATCAGAACGCCGATCACTGCAAGGTCGAACAGCAGCGACCACACACCGTTGACGTTGAAGATCGCGGCCAGGTAGGCCAGTTGCTGGCCCAGGCCGCGCTCGGATGCAATCACCTCGGCCCCCACCACGCCCAGAAAGGCGTAGATCAGGCCCAGGCGAAGACCGGAGAACAGCACCGGCACCGCGCCGGGCAAGGTGACCCAGAAGAACATCTGGCGGCTGCTGGCGCCCAGCGTGCGCGTGAGCGTGATGTGGTCCTGGCTGACACCGCGGATGCCCGCCACGGTGGTGGACAGCACGATGAAGAACGTCAGCGACACGCCCATGGCGATCTTCGACCCCAGGCCCAGACCGAACCAGAGAATGAAAAGGGGCACCAGCGCAATGCGGGGCAGCACGTTCAGCGCCGCGATGTAGGGCTCACAGAACTCGTCCAGCCGCGGCCAGGTCACAAAGGCCAGACCGGCAGCGATGGCAGCCATGGAACCAATGCCGAAGGACACAAACACCGCCGTGAGCGTCCAGACCAGGTCACCCCAGAGCCGGGCGTTGGTGAAGTTTTCCAGCGTGAAGCGGGCAATGCCCAACGGGCTGCCGACAAAGCTCGGGTCGATCAGGCCGGCCCTGGCACCCCACTCCCAGGCGCCGAGCACCAGGGTCACGAACAGCGCATGTTGCGCCAGTGTGCGAAGCATCTCAGCCTTCATGGTGCACCCATCCTTCTTCAAGATGTTTCCACACCCGGGTGTAGGTGTGGTGGAAGTCGTCGCTGGTCTGCAGGGCGCGAATCGATCGCGGGCGCGGCAGTGGCACCGGCACGTCGGCCACGATTCGTCCGGGCCTGGACGACATCACCACCACCCGATCGGCCAGGGCCACCGCTTCCGACAGGTCGTGGGTCACGAACAGCACAGTGCGCTCTCCCTCCTGGCACAGTTGCAGCAACAGGTCCTGCAGCTGCAGCTTGGTCTGCGCGTCGAGCGCGCCAAAGGGTTCGTCCATGAGCAGCAGTGGCGAGGGCATGGCAAAGGTGCGCGCCAGCGCCACCCGCTGGCGCATACCGTGCGAGAGCTCTTTGGGCAACTTGTTTTCAGCACCACCCAGACCCACGCGCTTGAGCATCACGGCCGAGCGCTCGCGCGCCTGGGCCACCGGCATGCCGCGTACCTTCAGCCCGAAGGCGGCGTTATCCAGTGCGCTGAGCCAGGGAAACAGGCTGTCTCTGGCCAACATGTAGGCCACACCGTGACTGCCCAGCGCGGGCGGCTGGCCGGCCACCTTCAGGTGCTGGCCCGCAGGCAGCGGCACCAGCCCGGCACAGAGGTTGAGCAAGGTCGTCTTGCCGCAACCACTGGGGCCCGCCAGCGCCACAAACTCGCCGGCTTTGACATGCAGGTCCACCCCTTGCAACACCAGGTTGGTGCCGTCGAAGCTCAAATCGATGCGTTGGGCGTCAATCATGGCGCGTCTGGGCGGTTTCCTGCGTCCGTGACGTGTGCATCAAGGCAGCACGGCGGGGGCCATGTCCACGCGCACGGGCACCAGCTTGTTCTGAAACATCGTGTCGGCCACCGACTGCATGGCGGGCACCGTTCCCTGGGCCTTGAAGTTGCCTATCGAATTCCGGAACGAAACCTCGGCGATCTGATCGGCGTTGGGCAACTGCAGGCCAAAGGTCTTGCGCAGCACCTCCAGCGTTCTGTCGAAATTGGCCGGGTTGGACACAAAGGCATCTGACAAGGCCAGCATCTTGCGAACGCTCTCCACCAACGCCGGGTTGGCCGCTGCCCAGTCGGCTTTCACCGCCATGGCGCCCGCGCCACCCCGGGAGTCGAGGATGCTTTTGGGGCCCTGGCCTTTGCGCGGGTCGATCACCACGCGGCAGGCCTTGAGTACTTCGCACATGCCGTCAGCGGGGGGAAACGTCATGATCAGATCCACCTGCCCCTGGGTCAGCGCTGGGAACGCCGTATTGGGCGCGCCGACAGCAACGATGGTCACGTCATTGGCGGTCAGCCCGGCGTCGGCCAGCATGTCGATCAGCTGGAACTCGGCGCCCGAGCCGCGCTGGGTGACACCGATTTTTTTGCCCTTGAACGACTTCACCACACCGGGATAGCCTTCGGCCTCGGTCGGCAACTCGGTCTTCATGCCCGCTGCGATAAAGAAGACCGGGTCCACATAGCCCGCCCCGATGACTTTGATGGGCGCCTTGCGCGCCAGGGCGGCAACCACCACCTCGGCCGGACCAAACGACACTTCGATGTCGCCCGACAACATGGTCTGCATGCCCAGCGGCGCGGCGGGAATGGCGCGCAGTTCGCAACGGATGCCCGCCTGCTCACAAAAACCCTGCGCCTGCGCCACGCGCACCAGCAAGTTTCCGGTGCCGGGATAGTCTTGGAAACGCACCACTGGCTGGGCCTGTGCGGCAGCCGCTGCGAGTGTGGTGATGGTGGCCATGGACGCCCAGCGCATTGCAAGTTTCTTGATCACGTTGATGTCTCCTGTTGATCGAGCTCAAGCCCGCAGACGCATATTCGGTGTATGCCTTGAACAAAACTGTTTCTCAGGTAACAATCTAGGGGATGACACCAATCTATGGTTTACCCGAAGATGTGCTGTCCTCCCACTGGCTGCACAAGCGTGCGCTGGATCGTTTCGTGCTGGACCAGGCCATGGTTCACACACTGGAAGCGGTGGGCCTGCGAAGGTCCTGGAAAGCGGGCGATACACTGACGCGAAGCGGCCAGCGGATGGAGAGTGTCAGCGTGTGCCTGAGCGGGCAATACAAGGTGCTGCTCAACAGCGTGGACGGGCATTCGCTCTTTCTGCGACGCATCACCCCCGGCGAACTCTATGGCGTTCCATCGGCCTTGGCCGGAGCGCCCTTCCCCACCGACATGGTCTGTGAAGAAGCAGGCCAGACACTCGAAATCTCCCGGCAGGCCCTGATTAAGACGTTGCACAACGAGCCCGATCTGGCCTTGGGCATCATCCGAAGCCTGGCCACCCGGGTGGCCGAGATGTTCGAGCTGATGGAATCGGACCTGCTGCCTTCGCTGCGCTCCCGGATCTACCAGAGACTGCAGCGACTCGCCCATTTCAACGGGCAGCCAGACCGTTTCGGACACATCACCATCACCCTGACCCAGCAGGAGTTTGCCCAGTCCCTCAACGCGTCGAGACCGAAAGTCAACGCCGAACTCAACCGACTGGAAAAGGAAGGCATGGTGCGGCTGGGCTATGGACGCATCACCCTGCTGAGACAACCGGACACATCAGCCCCGGCAACCAGGCCGTCCTTCAGCGGGTGATATCCTTCCCACATGCCGTCCACCGCCACGTCCAGACTGAGTCCATCGAGCCGTTCGACCAAACCCCGAACCGAGCTCGCCGGTACCAGCGGGAACGCCAAGGTGACCGCGGCACCTGCCGGAACGTGCGAAAGGGTTGACACTTCCTACCTCGAGACCCTGCTGGGCTACAACGCGCGCCGCACCGCGCTGGCGGTCATCTCGGTCTTTTTGCAGCGCATGGCGCCCTATGGCCTGCGACCGGTGGATTTCTCGGTGCTCAGTGTCATCGCCCACAACCCGGGCGTGACGTCGCGCCAGATCTGTGCCGCGCTCGACATCCTGCCACCCAACCTGGTGGGCATGATCAAGTCGCTGGAAAAGCGCGGGCTGATCGAACGGCGTCCGCACCCCACCGACCGGCGCGCCCAGGGGCTGCACCTCACGGCGCACGGCCAGGCCCTGCAGAAAGACGCCGAGGCCACAGCCTCCCAGTTGGAGGCGGATGTCGCCGACCGCTTGTCGGCCTCTGAATTGCAGACCCTGATCCGCCTGCTGCGCAAAGTCTACCTGTCCTGACCGCGCCTCCGGGCGACTGCAATGCCTGCAGACCGGGCCGGCGTCAATCGGTGCTGACACCGACAGGGCCGATTGTGTGACCTGCCGTCCACACAGACCCGGTTTCGAACCCGAATGCTGCGCCGCACACCAACCCTGGGGCTGTATGGGTGGGCGCTCCTGGCCTATAGTGGCGCGAGGTGGCGCGACGACGCCAGCAGGAGACAAGCCATGAGTGTCAGACCCCAAGGCGGCGCGGCCATGTATGCACTGATGCACTTGCTGGAGTCGCGCTACGCGATGAGGGTGCTCTGGGCCCTGAGCGACGGCCATCCGCAGACCTTCCGTCTGCTTCAGGACAGCGTAGGGGGCGCCACGCCCAACACCTTGAACACGCGCCTGAAAGAGCTGCGCGCAGCTCGGCTGGTGGAGCACGGGGGAGACGGGTATCGGCTCACGCCCCTGGGTCATGACATGGCCCGCAGGCTGCACGACTGGCAGCCCGTGGCTGCCCGCTGGCAACAGCAGGTGCAGCGCAGCGGCAGCCCGACCCGGCTCAACGGCAACGAGGCGCCGTCGCCTCAGACCGCGGGGGTGGGGACCACACGCTGACGCTGCTCACCCAGTCCGCTGCCTCCGAGCGTGACGACATCACCGGCCCTCAGGTAGAGCGGTGGCTTCATGCCCATGCCCACGCCCGGCGGGGTGCCGGTGAGTATCAGGTCGCCCGGCTGCAAGGCCATGAACCGGCTCAGGTAGCTGACAATCTGCGCCACCCCGAAGATCATGGTCCGGGTGTTGCCCGTCTGCCGGCGCTGACCGTTGACCTCCAGCCAGAGGTCCACCGCCTGCGGATCGCCGAGTTCGTCGGGTGTCACCAGCCAGGGGCCGATGGGGCAATGGGTGGGATAACTCTTTCCCTTGGTCCACTGGCCTTCATATTCAATCTGATAGGCACGCTCGGACACGTCATTGGCCAGGCAGTAGCCGGCCACATGGCGCAGGGCGTCCGCCTCACTGACATGGAACGCCTTTGAGCCGATCACCACGCCCAGTTCGACCTCCCAGTCCAGCTTCTGTGAGCCCGGCGCCAGCCAGATATCGTCGTTCGGACCTCCAATGGCGCCGTTGTGTTTGTTGAAGACGATGGGCTGGCCTGGCGGCTTCAGCCCGGCTTCGGCCGCGTGGTCGGCGTAGTTCAGACCAATGCAGACCAGGTTGCCCACGCCGCCGACGCACGGACCCAGCCGGGTACCGGCAGGCAGGACCGGCAACCGCCCGGTGTCAAGCGCGGCCAGCCTGCTCATAGAATCCAGGTTCAGCGTGTCGGGCCGCAGATCGTCCAGCACACCGGACAGATCTCGCCACACACCCTGAGCGTCCACCAGACCGGGACGCTCCGCCCCCGCGGGGCCGTGTCGAAACAGTTTCATGGGGATACCACCTGCCAAAAGGCCTGATTGTCTCCATCCTGGCCCCAGCCCGCACCCCGATTTTTTTCCCATCGCCCTTGAAAAGGCCAAGTCTGCCTCCAACTGCCGTAGAACGGCAGATTTCTGCCTGTTTTTTCATCGATTCCCCACCATTCGCATGAG
Source organism: uncultured Burkholderiales bacterium (assembly GCA_937873395.1). Taxonomy (GTDB): domain Bacteria; phylum Pseudomonadota; class Gammaproteobacteria; order Burkholderiales; family Burkholderiaceae_C; genus Hydrogenophaga. The sequence goes on along the minus strand of CALMYH010000002.1, from coordinate 4,737 downwards.
CCCGACCCCCAACGACCCGCAACCAGCACACGCCAACCCGGGCGCGACCGAGGCCGTGAGCCCGGAAGAAGCCCTGGCCGCCGCCGCAGCCGCCGAAGCCGATGCACTGAACGTGTTGAGCCACGAGAACGCCACGCTCAAGGCCCAGAACGCGGATCTGGCCGACCAGTACCTGCGGGCCAAGGCCGAGGCCGAAAACGCCCGCCGGCGAGCCGATGAGGAAATTGCCAAGAGCCGAAAGTTCGCGGTCGAGAGCTTTGCCGAAAGCCTGCTGCCGGTGCTCGACAGCTTCGAGGCCGGCCTGGCCATCCAGGAAGCCAGCGTGCAGCAGCTGCGCGAGGGGTCCGAGGCCACTCTCAAGCAATTGCAGAGCGCCCTGGCCCGCCACAAGGTGGTAGCCATCGCGCCGGCGGCTGGCGAAAAATTCGACCCGCACCAGCACCAGGCCATCAGCATGGTCCCCGCCGACCAGGAGCCCAACACCGTGGTGGCCGTGCTCCAGAAGGGCTACCTGATCGCCGAGCGCGTGCTGCGGCCGGCCCTGGTGACCGTGGCGGCCCCGAAGTGAGCGGCGTCCGGCGGCACACGTGCCATCCACGGCGTGCCCCCAGCCCCTCCACTTGAAATCCCCAGACTTATCCACATCTTTCGAACAGTTTCAGACTTCCTCTTTCGGAGCACAACATGGGAAAAATCATCGGCATCGACCTGGGCACCACCAACAGCTGCGTGTCCATCATGGAAGGCAACACCACCAAGGTGATCGAGAACAGCGAGGGCGCACGCACCACGCCGTCCATCGTGGCCTACCAGGAAGACGGTGAGGTGCTGGTCGGCGCGTCCGCCAAGCGCCAGGCCGTGACCAACCCCAAGAACACGCTGTACGCCATCAAGCGCCTGATCGGTCGCAAGTTCACCGAAAAGGAAGTGCAGAAGGACATCGACCTGATGCCCTACACCATCGTGGCCGCCGACAACGGCGACGCCTGGGTGGAAGTCCGCGGCAAGAAGCTGTCGGCCCAGCAGGTGTCGGCTGACATCCTGCGCAAGATGAAGAAGACCGCCGAGGACTACCTGGGCGAGCCTGTCACCGAAGCCGTCATCACCGTGCCGGCCTACTTCAACGACGCCCAGCGTCAGGCCACCAAGGACGCCGGGCGCATTGCCGGCCTGGAAGTCAAGCGCATCATCAACGAACCCACCGCTGCCGCCCTGGCCTTCGGCCTGGACAAGCAGGACAAGGGCGACCGCAAGATCGCTGTCTATGACCTGGGTGGTGGTACCTTCGACGTGTCCATCATCGAGATCGCCGATGTCGATGGCGAAAAGCAGTTCGAGGTGCTGTCGACCAACGGCGACACCTTCCTGGGTGGTGAAGACTTCGATCAGCGCATCATCGACTACATCATCGGCGAGTTCAAGAAAGAACAAGGCGTCGACCTGTCCAAGGACGTGCTGGCCCTGCAGCGCCTGAAGGAAGCCGCCGAGAAGGCCAAGATCGAGCTGTCGTCCTCGGCCGCCACCGACATCAATCTGCCCTACATCACGGCCGACGCCTCGGGTCCGAAGCACCTGAACATCAAGCTCACCCGCGCCAAGCTCGAAGCCCTGGTCGAAGAGCTGATCGAGCGCACGATTGCGCCCTGCCGCACCGCCATCAAGGACGCCGGCGTCAGCGTCTCCGACATCCACGACGTGATCCTGGTCGGCGGCATGACCCGCATGCCCAAGGTGCAGGAAAAAGTGAAAGAGTTCTTCGGCAAGGAGCCGCGCAAGGACGTCAACCCCGACGAGGCCGTGGCCGTCGGTGCCGCCATCCAGGGCCAGGTGCTCAGCGGTGACCGCAAGGACGTGCTGCTGCTCGACGTCACCCCGCTGTCGCTGGGCATCGAGACCATGGGCGGCGTCATGACCAAGATGATCGCCAAGAACACCACCATCCCGACCAAGTTCAGCCAGGTGTTCTCCACCGCCGAGGACAACCAGCCGGCCGTGACCATCAAGGTGTTCCAGGGCGAGCGCGAGATTGCCAGTGGCAACAAGCTGCTGGGCGAGTTCAACCTGGAAGGCATTCCGGCCGCCCCGCGTGGCATGCCGCAGATCGAGGTGACCTTCGACATCGACGCCAACGGCATCCTGCACGTCGGCGCCAAGGACAAGGGCACCGGCAAGGAAAACAAGATCACCATCAAGGCGAACTCGGGTCTGTCCGAGGCCGAGATCCAGCAGATGGTCAAGGACGCCGAACTCAACGCGGCCGAAGACAAGAAGAAGGTCGAGCTGGTGCAGGCCCGCAACCAGGCCGAAGCCATGGTGCACAGCGTCAAGAAATCGCTGGGCGAACATGGCGACAAGCTGGACGCCGGCGAGAAGGAAGCCATCGAGTCCGCCCTCAAGGCGGTCGAGGAAGCCGCCAAGGGCGAGGACAAGGCCGACATCGAGGCCAAGACCGAAGCCCTGATGACCGCCAGCCAGAAGCTGGGCGAGAAGGTCTATGCCGCCTCGCAGGCCGAAGCCGCTGCCGCGCAATCGGCCGGTGCCGAGCCATCGGGCGCCAGCGGCAAGGCGGCCGACGACGATGTGGTCGACGCCGAGGTCAAGGAAGTCAAGCGAGACTGATGTCCGCGGGCTGACGGCCTGACCCCGCCGCCGCGCCCGGGCAACCTGGCGCGGCGTTTCTGCTCAACAGTACCCCCGAAATCACCACCATGGCCAAACGCGATTTTTACGAAGTCCTGGGCGTCCCCAAGAACGCGTCCGACGACGAAATCAAGAAGGCGTATCGCAAGCTGGCGATGAAGTACCACCCGGACCGCAACCAGGGTGATGCGGCCAAGTCCGCCGAAGAGAAGTTCAAGGAGGCCAAGGAAGCCTACGAGATGCTCTCGGACCCGCAGAAGAAGGCGGCCTACGACCAGTACGGACACGCGGGCGTCGACCCCAACATGAGGGGCGGCCCGGGCGGCGCCGACGGTTTTGCCGGCTTCGGGGAGGCCTTCGGTGACATCTTCGGCGACATCTTCGGTGGCGCTCGCCGCGGCGGAGGCGGCCGCCAGGTCTACCGCGGCGCCGACCTGTCCTACGCCATGGAGATCACGCTGGAAGAGGCGGCCAGTGGCAAGGACACCCAGATCCGCATTCCGTCCTGGGACGACTGCGACGCCTGCAAGGGCACCGGCGCCAAGCCGGGGACCAGTGTCAAGACCTGCACGACCTGCCATGGCCAGGGTGTCGTGCAGATGCGCCAGGGTTTCTTCAGTGTGCAGCAGACCTGCCCGCACTGCCACGGCAGCGGCAAGATCATCCCCGAGCCCTGCACCACCTGTGCCGGCCAGGGAAAGATCAAGAAGCAGAAGACGCTGGAGATCAAGATTCCGGCCGGCATCGACGACGGCCAGCGCATCCGCTCCAGCGGCAACGGCGAACCGGGCCAGAACGGCGGGCCGGCGGGCGACCTGTACATCGAGATCCGCCTGCGCAAGCACGACATCTTCGAGCGCGACGGAGATGATCTGCACTGCACCGTGCCGGTGAGCATGACCACCGCCGCCCTGGGCGGTGAAATCGACGTGCCCACGCTGCAGGGCAAGGCCACCATCGACCTGCCCGAAGGCACCCAGAGCGGCAAGACCTTCCGCCTGCGTGGCAAGGGGGTCAAGGGTGTGCGCAGCAGCTACCCTGGCGACCTGTACTGCCACGTGGCTGTCGAGACCCCGGTCAAGCTCACCGAGCACCAGCGCAAGCTGCTCAAGGAACTGGACGACTCGTTCAAGAAGGGCGGCCACAAGCACAGCCCGAACGACAAGGGCTGGTTCGAGAAGGCGAAGGATTTCTTTTCGTAGCGCACATCGCCGGGCGCTCTCGCCCGGTCTCCCCAGATCTTGTATTGACATGAGGTGCAAGCAGGCATAACCTTAATCCAAAAGAGTGGCGTCAGCAGTTGCCATGGACATTGCTTCACGATTGGCCGTGTGCAGCCGCTGGTGTTCCGGTCGTTCCTTCACCACGAGCAGGAGTTAGCATGAAAAGAACCCTTTTGGCCAGCGCGTTTGTCATCGCCGCCGGAACCGCGCAGGCGGAAATCGGAGCATTTGTCGGTATCACTTACGCCTTTGGCTCCAACCAGGGCATGGGGTTCACCGTCCAGGCCACTTCGTCACGCAAACAGGACAAGGCCATCGTCGCGGCGGGCGTGAGCTTCTATCCTCTTGCCGCCGGGGAAAAGATCGGCTTTCCGGTGGGGTTGGGTTACCAGTGGAAAAACGGTGTGGCCGTGATCGGTTATGACCTCCTGATCAAGAAACCGGTGGTCAGTGGAGGGATCACCGATACCCGCAGAAGGACCCAGACACCAGCGGGCGAAGGAGGGAATGGCCTCGAGCAGGTCGAAGATGGACCCAGCGAGGGCGGCATCATGCCGCCGGTCTGACCTCGACGGTTTAGATTCACGGCCGCGGGTCTGCCCCGTCAGGTGCCCGCGGCGGTGACTTGGCCCTCACAATCGCCTCCATCTCGTCCGGGTGCTCTTCGGACGCCGGCTTGATGTCTCGGACTTGCCTGTCTCGAACCGGATGGTCCAGAGCGCGATGGATCCTCAGGGGGCCATGGAAGAGGTCATCCCGGGGAGAGCCTTTCGACACGCTGCTGCATCACCTGGGCCAATTGCCCGTCCGACACCAAACCGGGCGCGATCTCGGCCAGGGGCACCAGAACAAAAGCCCGCTCGTTCATGCGCGG
>CALMYH010000001.1 GCA_937873395.1 uncultured Burkholderiales bacterium | reverse complement strand
TTGACTATGATCGGGCGCGTCACAAAAATCGAACACGCGTTCGTTTTCTTCACCCATCGGACTTTTTCATGACCGCTTCACCGGCGCGCCCCTGGCACTCGACCTACCAGCAGGTCGGCATTTCCCCCCAGCTGGAGCCCCTGCCCTACCGCAACCTGGCCGAAATGGCCCATGAAAGCTGCAAGAAATGGCAGGCCGAGAGCCAGGTCAAGGCCGCGTTCAGTTGCGTGGTGCCGAACGGCATGAACGGGCGCCTGAGCTTTGCCCAGGTGGACGAACTCTCGGACGCCTTTGCCGGCTACCTGCGCGCGGTGGTGGGCCTGAAGGCAGGCGACCGGGTGGCCGTGCAACTGCCCAACAGCCTGGGCTATCCGGTGGCGGCGCTGGGGGTGTTCAAGGCCGGCTGCGTGCTGGTCAACACCAACCCGCTCTACACCGAATCCGAAATGATCCACCAGTTCAACAACGCCGGCGCGCAGGTGCTGGTGATGGTGGACATGTTTGCCGACAAGCTGCCGGCGGTGCTGGCCAAGACCGGCATCAAGCAGGTGGTGCTGGCCTCGGTGCCCGAGTTCTTCCCGACCATTCCCGGCGCCATCGTGCGCGGCGTGCAGCGCTACTGGAACCGGGTGCTGCCGCCGGTGACCGTGCCGCACGTGCGCCTGAAGGCGGCACTGGCCCAGGGTCGTGCCACGCTGGGCAAGACGCCGGCCAGGACCTACTGGGAAGGCGTGGGTCGCCAGGATCTGGCGCTGCTGCAGTACACCGGCGGCACCACGGGCGTGAGCAAGGGCGCCATGCTCACGCATGACAACCTGCTCAACAACATCCAGCAGACCCGGGCCATGGGCCAGAGCCACATGGCGCTGGGCCAGGAGTGTGTGCTGACCGCCCTGCCCCTGTACCACATCTTCGCCTTCACGGCCAACCTGCTGGGCTTCCTGGCCATCGGCGGGCACAACGTGCTGATTCCCAATCCGCGGCCGGTACAGAGCCTGCAGCGGGCGATGGAGAATTTTCCCGTCACCTGGATGACCGGGGTCAACACCCTGTTCAACGGCCTGCTCAACGAAGAGTGGTTCGTGGCCTACCCCCCCAAGACGCTCAAGGCATCCATCTCGGGCGGCACCGCGCTGCACACCGCCGTGGCCCAGCGCTGGCGCGAACTGACCAAGACGCCGATTGCCGAGGGTTACGACCTGACCGAGACCTCTCCCGTGGTGAGTTTCAACCCGCTCACCGGCACACCGCGCGACGGCAGCATCGGCATCCCGGCACCGGGCACCGACGTGCGCCTGGTGGGCGACGACGGACACGACGTGGCCGCCGGCGCCCCGGGCGAGATCTGGGTGCGCGGCCCGCAGGTGATGCAGGGCTACTGGAACACCGAAGAGGAGACTGCCAAGGTCATGAACGACGGCTGGTTTGCCACCGGTGACGTGGCCGTCATGGACGAAGGCGGCTTCATGCGCATCGTCGACCGCAAGAAGGACATGATCCTGGTCTCGGGCTTCAACGTGTACCCCAACGAGGTGGAAGACGTGATCGCCGACATGGACCATGTGCTGGAGGTGGCGGTCATCGGCGTGCCCGACGACAAGACCGGCGAGGCCGTGCGGGCCTACGTGGTGCAGAACCCCGACCACAGCAAGGAAGTCATGCCGGCCGACGTGATTGCGCATTGCAAGCAGCATCTGGCGGCCTACAAGGTGCCCAAGCTGGTGGTGGTGCGTGACGAACTGCCCAAGAGCCCGATCGGCAAGGTGCTGCGCAAGGACTTGCGCAAGGCCGTGGCCGAAGAAATGAAACGGGGCTGATCGCCCTGCCCTGAACGCAAAGAAAGCCGCTGATGCTGTCCGAACTCGAAACCACGCTGCTGGGCATCATGATGATCGTCATCATGTTCGGCATGGGCGCGTCCCTGACCTGGCGCGACTTCCTGATCGCCTTCCGCAAGCCCAAGGGCGTGCTGGTGGGCCTGCTGTGCCAGTACGGCATCATGCCGTTCCTGGGCTTCCTGATGGCCCAGGCGCTGGGCCTGTCGCCGGCGCTGACGGTGGGCCTGATCCTGATGGCCTGCATGCCGGGTGGCACCACCTCCAACATCTTCACCTACTTCAGCAAGGCGGTGCTGGCGCTGTCCATCATGATGACCTCGGTGTCCTCGCTGGTGGCGCTGGGCATGGTGCCGACCCTGCTGGAGTTCTATTCGCAACTGTCCGGCCTGGACAGCGAGTTCAAGATTCCGGCCGGCAATGTGGCCCAGGTGCTGTTCGTCCTGCTGATTCCCACCGTGATCGGCATGACCATACGCAAGCTGAACCCCAACATCGGCGCCACAGTGGAGTTGCTGGGCGGCTTCCTGGGGGTGGTGGTGATTCTGTTCCTGCTGGTGACCTGGGTGCCACGCAACCACATGCTGCTGGCCTCGACGCCCTGGTACGTGTTCTTTGCCGCCATCGGCCTGGGCATCTTCGGCATCGGCCTGGGCTACCTGCTCTCGCGCCTGCTCAGGCAGGACCCCAACCGCAGCCGCACCATTGCGCTGGAAACCGGCATCCAGAACGGACCGCTGGCGGTGCTGATCGTCACGCTGACCTTCACCGGCACCCTGCAACAGGAGGTGTTGCTGATTCCGGTGCTGTACTCGCTGTTCATCGTCATCACCTCCAGCATCGTGACGGTGTTCTTCCGCCGCAAGAGCGAGGCCGAAGCCCTGGCACGCGACCGGGCCAAGAACGGCACGGTACTGGCCAACTGACCCTCCGCAAGACCGCAGCGCCACGGTCCGCCGGAAGGGGGCCGCGCTGCCCAACCGGTCCGACCGGGCGGCCGCCGGCCCGTTTTCTGCCCTGCGTCAATGTCTGTTTCACCACCGCATGCTAGGGTGATGCAACAGAGCAGCGAGGCACTGACATGGACCCAGACGACAAAGCGCCCGCGGTGGCGGTGGAGAAGCACCTCGGCGAGGGCAACGGCGACCGGCTGATCACCGGCCTGAACACGGCCATACGCCAGGCCATCCGGGTGCTGGCGGTGCTGATGGTGATTGTCATTTTCCTGAGCGTGGCCGACGTGGCCTTCGTGCTCTACGAGAAGCTCTGGGAACCGCCCCTGCTCCTGCTCAACCTCAACGACATCTTCGTGGTGTTCGCCTCGTTCCTGGCGGTGCTGATTGCCATCGAGATCTTTGCCAACATCACCCTGTACCTGCGCGACGACGTGATCCTTGTGCGGCTGGTGATAGCCACCGCGCTGATGGCGATTGCGCGCAAGGTCATCGTGCTCGACTTCAACACCGTTCAGCCCGAGTACCTCTACGGCACCGGGGCTGTGCTGCTGGCCCTGGGCGTGACCTACTGGCTGGTGGCGTCCAAAGCGCGAACCTGAGTTCTTTCCGGTGAAATATAGGTTCTCAGGCCAAATGACACACAATTAAGGGAACTTTCTTCTATTCTTGGGGATCCCGGCAAGACAGAACAGCCAGGGCCGGCAGCGCGCGGCGGCCGATCAAACCAAGACATGGAGGACTCCTTTGTGATTGAACAACGGCAGAACAGGCCCTCGGTTCCACCCATGGCCAGCGTTCGAGCACGCTGGCATGGCCCGCTGACAGGCCCGCAACTGGCCGAGGCCCGATCAACCGGGACGCCACTGGCCTACGACCCGGCCCAGAACGGCTGGGTGCCTGCCCAGGCCCCGGATCTGGACGACGACCCCGAGCTGCCGATCTGGGCTGGGCTGTCGCGCCTGGTGTTGCGACCCTGGCGGGACAGCGATCTGGAGCATTTCCATGCGTTGCTGGACGACGCCGAGTTGTGGCGCTACATGATCGAAGACATGCCGTCCCCCTTCACCCGGGCGGTGGCGGCCGACCTGATTGCCATTTCCAACGCGGGCCAGCACCACGAGGTGTACGCGATCCAGTCGTCCCAGGGCCCTGTCGGGCAGGTGCGTCTGCTGTGGACAGGCCCCGAACTGCAGCCCGACGAGGCCGAGATCAGCTATTGGCTGGGTCGGTTGCACCGGGGGCGCGGCTGGGCCTCGGAGGCCGTCAGGCAACTGGCCATGACCGCCCTGCGCAGCCGTGCCGGCTTGCAGCGCGTGGTCGCTTATGTGCACCCGCAGAACACGGCCTCCACCCGGGTGTTGGCCCGGGCCGGTTTCGTGCCCGCCGCGGCCCGCGTCTCGGACGGCTGGCTGGGTTTTGCCTTCACCCGACCGGTGAACTGAAACCGGCCCGGCGCTTCAGTGGCTGCTGCCCGCAGCCAGACGGATGTCCTGCCGGCAAGCCAGGGCCGTGTGCAGCAGCACGCGCAGGCCATGAATGATCGTCTCCAGAGGCAGGCTGGGCTGTCCCTGCCCGCGCATCCACGGCACGTGCACAAAACCACCCCGGGCATGCTGCAGCCCCGGGTGGGTGGCCAGACGGTGCATCAGGCCGTAGAAGACGTGGTTGCAGACGAAGGTGCCGGCGGTCTGTGAGACCTCGGCCGGCAGACCTTCGGCCAGCAGCGCCTGCCGGATCGCCTTGATCGGCAGGGAACTGAAGTAGGCGACCGGGCCACCCGGCACCACCGGCTCGTCCACCGGTCGGATCCCCGCGTTGTCCGGCATGGGGGCGTCGTCTACGTTGATGGCCACCCGCTCGATCGAAATGCCCGGACGGCCACCGGCCTGACCGACGCACACGACCAGTTCGGGTCTGAGTTGATCCAGCCAGATGTCGAGCACCCGCCGCGCCCGGCCGAACTCGGTCGGCAGTTCCACCGCCGCCACCCGCCGACCCTCAATCCGCTCCCGGTGCAGGGCACGGACGGCCAGCGCGCTGGGGTTTTCAGTGGCCCCCCCGAACGGATCGAAGCCGGTCAGGAGGACGCAGGGATCCGACACCGCCGGAGCGGCTGGCGACCGGAGCGAAGGCATGTCAGGCATTGCCCAGCACGAACCGGATGGCCGCATCGACCGCCACCGCCTGCGCCCGGTTGCACTGGTCTGGTGTGACGAGCGGACTGTCGGGATAGACCTCGGTGGTGGTCGTGTAACGCGCACCGGTCATGCCCGCACACAGGCCCAGCTCGCGCAACGGGTAGCGGATCACGCCGCGGTCCACGGCCGCAGACCCGATGATGTCGCCGTTCGCGTCGGCCGGTGCAATGTGGGTGACCTGCTCGACCGCCGCAAGGATGGCGCGCTGGAAGTCGGGTTGCGGGTTTTCGGTGTCATCCACGAGGTAGAAGCCGTCGGGAATGCTGCCCGGCTCGAACGGCTCGCCGTCGCGCGCCGCCTTGGCCGGCCGGTATTCGCTTTCGTCGGTGTCGGTGGTCTCGTGCAGGTCGACATGGGCGAGGAACTGTCCCTTCCAGGGCTCCACCAGGGACATGAGCGCCGCTGCCTCGGGCGCCGGGCTCGGGTGGCGGAACGACCGGTTGGGATCGACCGCGTGGTAGTTCCAGCGTTGGATCCGCTCGTAGGCCCAGGGGCTGACACAGGGCACCACCAGCAAGCGAACCCGATCGGCGAATGTGTGCGCATGGTGTTCCAGGAAATGCAAGGCGCCGTGGACGCCGCTGGTCTCGTAGCCGTGCACGCCGCCCGTCACCAGCACGGCCGGCCGGTCCGATGGCCAGTCACCCAGCCGAACGGCGTGCAGCGGATAGCGTTCCTCGCCGTACTCCAGCTCGCCGTAGGTGAGCACGTCCAGATGCTCACGCAAGCGATCCAGCGCACGCAGCACGTCGTCCGCGTGGCTGCGCAGACGCTGCTGCCTGGCTCGCCACCGGGCCATTTCAGCGGGTCCCCAGGCCTGGCCGGGCGTGCCGATGGGGTAGAAAGGGGCTGGGTTCGATGCGGCTGAGCGGGTCATATGCGGGTAGATTATGGTGCTCTCCCGACGCCGGACCGCCCTCGATCCCCAACCTCCGATGCGTGTGCTGCTCCTGATCCTGCTGTGGGCCGTGCTGGCCGTGGCCTGGGTGCGTTCGCGTTTCGAACACGATCTGGCGCAAGCCGCCTCGCTCGCGGCCGAGGGGAGCGAGGTGCTGGATACCGCCTGCGGCCCGATCGAAGTCCAGGTCGCCGGAGAAGGCCTGCCCCTGCTGGTCGTCCACGGCAGCGGAGGCGGACATGACCAGGGCATGGCCTGGGCCCGCCCGCTGACCCGCCAGGGCGTGCGGGTGGTCTCCGTCTCGCGCTTCGGCTACCTGCGCACCCCCCGACCCGCCGACGCTTCACCCGAGGCGCAGGCCGATGCCCACGTCTGCCTGATGGACGCGCTGGGCATCGAACGCGCGGCCATCCTGGGGATGTCGGCCGGCGCGCCGTCGGTCTTGCAGACCGCGATCCGCCATCCGCAACGGGTCAGTGCCCTGGTGCTGGTGGTGCCCATTGCCTACCGGCCGGCCACCGTTCCGGGGTCGGCGCCGCCGGTTTCGGATGACAAGGACCGGTGGCTGTTGCGCCTGCTGGGGTCGGACTTCCTGTTCTGGTCGGCGCAGAAGCTGGCACGCGATGCGCTGATCCGTCACCTGCTGGCCACTCCCCCTGAGCACCTGCGGTCGGCCAGTGCCGGCGAGCAGGCGCGCGTGGACGAACTGATCCGTCGCATCCTGCCGGTCTCGGCCCGTGCCGCCGGACTGGTCGACGACACCCGCCTGGGCAAGCGCCTGGGTCCCTTTCCGCTGGACCGGGTGAGCGCCCCGACCCTGCTGATCAGTGCGCGCGACGATGGCTTTGGCACCTACGCCGCTGCGGAGTACACCGCGAGCCGGATCCGGGACGCCCGGTTCCTGGGGTTTGACGCGGGAGGGCATCTGCTGGTCGGGCATGATGAGGCGGTACAGTCGGCGTTGCTGGAACTGTTGGCCCGGGCGGCGGCCGACGCCTATGCATCGCAAAACCTGTACCCGGAGTTTCCATGACCACCCACACCCAGAAATCCAACGGGACGACCCGGGACGAGGAAGAGGTTTCGATGTTCGCCCGCGCCATCCTGCCGCTGTTCGGCAAGGTGCCGACGTCCAAGCTCCGAAAAAGCCGGACGCCGAAGGAGGAAGCGCGCCAGCAGGCCAATTCGACCGCCGCCAAGGCGGCCCTGGCAGCCGGTGCCCTGGCGCTGCCACCGGGCGCGCTGGGCTGGCTGACCATCCTGCCCGAGATGGTCGGTGTCTGGCAGATGCAGCGCCAGCTGGTGGCCGACATTGCGGCGCTGTATGGCAAGCGTGCGCAGCTGACGCCCGAGCAGGTGGTGTACTGCCTGTTTCAGCATTCGGCCGGCCAGGGTGTGCGCGACCTGGTGGTGCGCGTGGGCCAACGCACGCTGGTCAGGCGTGCCTCGCCCCGACTGGTCGGCATGATTTCGCGCCGCATCGGCGCCACCCTGGCACGCCGGGCCTTCGGCCGGGGCGCAGCGCGCTGGCTGCCGGTGGTGGGCGCTGTGGGGGTGGGCGCCTATGCCTACTACGACACGGCGCGGGTGGCGGCCACCGCCATCGAGCTGTTTGAAGGGGTGGTCGAGATCGAGGCAACCGAAACCGAAGACCACCGATGAACTTCACGGCCTCCTGCCCCGCACCACGGACCCCGATCACCCCCCTCTGAAGACCGATGAATTTCGCCGAACGCCTGCGCCAGTTGCCCTCCGTCGCCCACCTGACCGCCCTGGAACTGACCGATGCCACCGGAGCCGTGGTCGCGACCATCGAGAACCGGCCGGGCCAGGCCGGATCGCTGGCGGTCTACCACGCCCTGGCGGCGGCACACGGGGGTCTGATCACCCCGCAAGCTGCCGCCCTGGGCCTGGACTGGTACGCCGAACACACGGCCGATGCCCTGACCCATCCCGGCAAACACCCGAACATCGACCGGCTGCAAAGCTGGGCCAGGGGACAGGCCAGCTACCGCGTGAGGCTGCTCCCTGCGCCAGCGTCGCCCGAGCGGTGACCGATCCGGCCGGGACATCAACGAAACGTCGATTGCCGGACCGGACAGCAACGCCACTTCCGGCGTCTTCGGCCGCTCGTGATGGAGAATGGATGTCCGGCCGACGCACGCGGTGACGCGGTTCGCCGCCTGCACCGGACCCGGTATCCCCATCCCGTCATGCCAGCTTCAGATTGCCACCTGATCGTCCAGATCTCCGACACCCACATCCTGCCGCCCGGACAATGGCTGGACCAGCGCGTGGACACAGCGACCGGCCTGCGCGCGGCCGTCCGGCGAATCCGGGCGCTCCAACCGGCTCCGCTGGGTGTGCTGGTCACCGGTGACCTGGTCGATGCCGGAACCCCGCAGCACTATGCCCACCTGAGGGAACTGCTCTCGTCGCTGGAGGTCCCGGTCTGGCTGATGCCGGGCAACCACGACGACCGGGAAGCGCTGCGCGCCGCCTTTCCCGAGCATTCCTGGCTGTGCAACGACAATGGGGCGGGCTTCATCCAGTACACGGTCGATCTGCCCGGTCTGCGCCTGGTCACGCTGGACACGGTAGTGCCCGGCGCCGGCCACGGTGCCTTGTGCAGACACCGCCTTGACTGGCTGGATCGGACCCTGGCCCAGGCACCGCTCACGCCCACCCTGGTGGCCATGCACCATCCGCCGTTCGACACGCACATCGGGCACATGGACGCCATGGGCCTGCTGGAGGGTTGCGCGGCTTTCACGGACCTGGTGGGTCGCCATCGCCAGGTGGAGCGCATTGTCTGTGGCCATATCCACCGCAGCGTCCAGCGGCGACTGGCCCACACGGTGGCCTTGACCATTCCGTCGACAGCCCACCAGATCACCCTGGAAATCGGCGATGGCCCCGGCAGCTACTTGCTTGAGCCACCCGGCCTGGCCCTGCATGTCTGGCGCCATGGCCAGGACCTGACGAGCCACCTGCTGCCGACGGGCGACTTCCCGGGCCCGTTCGCGTTCGACTGACCGGACTCACGCTCCGGTGTCGACCGTGACCGGTCGCCATCCCCACGATGGAGGATGGTGCCACCGGCAGGAACACGACCTCATGAAGGACAATCACGGAAAAGAAAGTGGTCGATCCGGGTGACGGCCCGATGTCCATCCAGGGAGCAGAAGCATGCGCCAATTTGCGCTTTCCGGACCGTACGTCAGCGAACTGACGTTCGGGCGCCCAGCCATGGGTGCCCGGCCGACCGGGGTCAGTGCCTTTGTCGGCCCCACCCTGCACGGCCCCAGGCAGGAGCTTTCCCCGCCTTTGCGCAGCTTCGCCGAGTTCCAGGCCATCTACGGTGGCCTGGATCGGCGCCCCCTCCCCAGCGGGGCGTCGTCGCAAGCCGGCGTTCATTATCTCGGGCACGCCGCACACGCCTTCTTTGCCCAGGGAGGACAACGCCTGCACGTGGTGCGTGTCGACGATCCGGATGACGCGGACACCGACCCGACAGCGGTGCTGGAGTCCCATGCACAGGCCCTGCAGCGGCTGGACGACGAGCCCGACATCTCGCTGATCGCCATGCCGGCCGTCCTGGCCACGGCCGCCTACGAAGTCAGCTCGCTGCAGCAGCAGCTGGTTCAGCTCCTGCTTGAACATGTGTCCGACTCACGCCGCTGCCGGATGGCCATTCTCGACGCTCCGCCCGACGCCAGCGCCGATCAGGTGCTGGCCTGGCGCAGGTCGCTGGACTGCGCCCAGGCGGCTCTGTACCACCCCTGGCTGGTGGTGGCCGACCCCGGATCCCCGAGCGACACCCTGAGCCTGCCGCCCTCGGGTTTCCTGTGCGGGATCTACGCCCGTTCCGATGCCCTGCGCGGGGTTCACCGGGCGCCGGCCAACGAGGTGCTGCACGGGGTGCTGCGGCTGGCCCGCCCTCTGTCCCACGATGAGCAGACCCTGTTGACCGCACACGGCATCAACAGCCTTCGCACGCTGGCGAGCCTGGGAACCGTGGTGTGGGGAGCCCGCACACTGGCACGTGAACGCGAATGGCAGTACGTGAGCGTGCGCCGCCACTTCGACCACATCCGGGCCTGTCTCATGCAGGGGCTCCAGTGGGTGTCCGGAGAACCCCTGGACGAGACACTGGGCGCCCAGGTGCGCCGCGCCATCGAGGCGTTCCTGCACGAAGAGTGGCACATGGGAGGACTGGCCGGACAGAAGCCCGAGCAGGCCTTTTTTGTGCGCTGCGACCGCAGCACCATGACCGCAGCGGACGAGCAGGCCGGACGGCTGGTCTGCCAGGTCGGGGTGGCGCAGACCCGCCCGTCGGAGTTCCGGGTGCTCACACTCCAGCTGACCACCGCAGGCGGCTCAGATCCCGCCTGAAGTTCCCGCCAGCTCGGCTTGCAGCCGGGCCTTCTGCACCTTGCCCAGCGCGCTCTTGGGCAGCTCCTGCACGAACACCACGCGCCGTGGCAGCTTGAACCGTGCGATGCAGCCCTGCAGGTGCTGCAGCACGCTTTCTGCGGTGAGTCCGCTGCCGGGGGCTGCCACGACAGCCGCCACCGGAGTTTCTCCCCAGCGAGGGTCGGGCACACCCACCACCGCGCACTCGATGACGCCGGGCAGGGCCAGCAAGCGGTTTTCAATTTCCGCCGGATAGATGTTCTCGCCACCCGAAATGATCATGTCCTTGGCCCGACCGACGATGCGAAGACAGCCATCCGGCGACTGGCAGCCCAGATCGCCGCTGTGGAACCAGCCGTCCTGCAACCCATCGCCGCTGCGCCCTTGCGGGTTCCAGTAGCCTTGCATCAGGTTGTCGGCCTGGAGGCAGACTTCGCCGGTTTGCCCGGCCGCCACCTCATGGCCGTCGCCGTCCAGCAGCCGGACCCGCGCTCCCGGATGTGGCCAGCCGGTGTCGCCCTCGCGGGCCATGGCATCGGCCAGCTTGAGCACCACGGACACCGGTCCGGTCTCGGTGCTGCCATAAACCTGCCCAACCGGAATGTGGCGCTGATGGAAGGCTTGAAGGTAATGCAGCGGCACGGTGCTGGACCCTGTCATGATGCCGCGCAGCCGACCCAGCGGCACCGCGGACCAGTCGGGCCGCTCGATCAGCGCCCGGATGGTCGCGGGGACCAGCAGCGACAGCGTAGGGCCGCCGGTGCCCACTTCGTCGAGCCAGGCCTGCGGCTCGAAGCGCGGGTGCAGGATGACCGGCACACCCGCCAGCAGCGCCGGCAAGGTCTGGATGCACAGGCCACCGACGTGGAACAGCGGCAAGGCGGACAGCACCACGTCGTCGGCGCGGAACCCGTGTGCCCATTCGCTCGCCCGGGCATTGGCCAGCAGACCGTCCTGGGTGTGCACCGCGCCGCGGGGCCGGCCGGTGGTGCCCGAGGTGTAGACGAGCAGCACGGGTGTCTGTCCGTTCATGGCGGGCACATCGGGGGCGGGCGAGGCCCGGGCCGCGGACAGGCCGAGGAGCAGGTCAGTTGCCTGCACGCAGCGCGGCCCCCGCAGCGCGGCGGCCGCCACGGCATGGCTCTCGTCGTGCACGAGGCAGGTCGGCATCGCATCGTCGACGATCTGCTGCAGCTCGGCGGTCGCCAGACGGAAGTTCAGCGGCATGAAGATGGCGCCCAGCCGGGCACAGGCGAACAGCGCGGCCAGTTGCAGCGGGTGGTTCAGCCCCAGCCAGGCCAGGCGGTCGCCAGCCCGCAGACCCTGCCCGGCCAGCGCCCCGGTCAGCCCTTTCACCTGCTGCCAGAAGGCCGCCGCGTCGAGCACCTCGGTGGACACGCCGGCGTGCCAGGCCAGTCGCAGGCCACTGCCAGAGGGTCGCTCCAGCAGGGCCCGGACCAGGGGCGAGACTTCACGGTCCCGGTCGGGTATCGTCGCCGGGCTCACGCGTCGGACTCGCCGGCTTCGTACAGCGCTTCACGGCCGATGCGGTCCATGCACAGCTCGGCGGTCCAGGGCAGCATGAGCGATCCGCAGCGCGCGTCGCGGTACAAGCGCTCCAGCGGCAGGCTCTTGAGCATGGACTGGCCACCGCAGGTGCGGATGGCCAGCCGCGCCAGGTCCTGGGCGTTTTCCATGATGGTGTACTGCGCCGCGTAAGCCCGCAGCCGTGCGGATTTGGGCGGGTCGACCCGGGCGTCGGTGATGGCGCGCAGGAACAGGTTGCGCGTCTGTTCGAGCTTGATGAACATCTCGGCCACCGCGACCTGCTTGGTGGCGAACTGGCGGCGCTTGATCGGACCGGTGCCGGGAATCTCACCTCGCAGGTAGGCCACGGTGAAGTCGTAGGCCGCCTGTGCAATGCCCATGTAGGTGGGCGAGAGGGTCATGAACATGTGCGGCCAGCGGCTGGCGGCCTGGAAGTACACGCCCTGCGGCATCAGGGCCGCCTCGTCGGGCACGAACACGTCCTTGAAGACCAGGTTGCGCGAGACGGTGGCGCGCATCCCCAGCGGATCCCAGTCGCCTTCGACGACGACGCCCGGCGCGGTTCGGGGCACGGCCAGGTACAGGGTGTCGCGGCGCGAGAGGTCGGCCGAGCCCTTCTTTTCGGTGCACAGCACGCCGAAGTAGTCGGCCGCGTCGGACAGCGAGGCAAAGATCTTCTTGCCGTTGATCTTCCAGCCCCCCTCGACCTTCTCGGCCGTGGTACCGAAGGGCTGGGCGCCCGCGGCCGCCGCACCACCTTCGGAGAAGGGCTGCGCATAGATGGCGCCGTCCTTGACCACGCGCGCAAAGTGCACCGCCTGGCGCTGGTGATGCAGCGCGCGGTCCTCGGGCGACATGTCCAGGTCTTCGGACAGCAGTCCGCTCCAGAGCATGGTGCACACATGCATGTTGAAGGTCAGCGCGGTGGCGCCGCACCAGCGGCCGATCTCGGCCGAGACCAGGGCGTAGGTGGCGTAGTCGGCGCCCTGTCCGCCATGGGCCTCGGGGACACACAGGCCCAGCAGGCCGGCCTCACGCATGTCGTCGTAGTTGGCAAACGGAAACTTTGCGTCGCGGTCGAGTTCGGCCGCGCGTGGCGCAAAGCGTTCACGCCCCAGCTGCTCGGCGCGCTTGAGCAGTTCGCGCTGGCGCTCGGTGAGCACAAAGTCGTCGCCGCAAATGGGCATGTGGCGCTCGGCGGTGGGAATCATGGCTGGGTCTCCGCAGGAAAATGGGTGTCGAGGAAGGTGGACAGCTCGGCGGCAAACGCTTCGGGCTGTTCGAAATTCATCAGGTGTCCGGCGCCGGGCATCTCGACATAGCTCGCGCCGGGTATCTTCTCGGCCATGCGGCGCACCACAGCCGGCGCGGCGGTGCGGTCGTGCTCGCCCGCCAGGCACAGCGTGGGCACAGTGATCGTGGGCAAGGCCGCGCGCTGCTCGAACTCCACCAGGGCCTGCAGGGCCGCGCGGTAGCCCTCGGGCGTGATGGAGGCCATGCAGGCCTGGGCCCGGGACAGTGCCTCGGCCGCGGCGCCGGGGCCGACCATGGCCGGGATCAGCCGCGCCGCGATGTCGGCCAGCGTCTGGCCGGCCTCCAGCGGTGCCAGCCGGTCGTCCAGGAAGCGGGTCTGGAAGTCGCCGCTGCCGTGCCCGAAGGCCGGGCTGCTGCCGGCCAGCACCAGACCGGCGATGCGCTGCGGGTGGCGGGCCCAGGACTGCAGCGCGACCATGCCACCCAGGCTGTGACCGACCAGCACCGCGCGCGGCACAAGGGCATGCGCCAGCAGGGACTCCAGTGCGTCGGCCAGGTGGTCGAAGTCAAGGCCTTCGATGGCTGGGCTGTCGCCGTAGCCCGGCATGTCCCAGGCCAGGGCATGCCAGCCTTGGGCCGCAAAGTGTTCCAGCGTGTCCTGCCAGCCCCAGGCACGCCCGCCGATGCCGTGCAGGAAGACCAGTGTCGGGCGTTGGCTCCGCGCACCGACCTCCGTGCAGGCCGGCAGTTTCGAGTCAGCGACCGCCATGCTCAGGCCGCCGTCTCAAAGGCGCCATCAACAATGCGTCCGGCCTCGATCACCGCGACGTCGTCCAGAAACACGCTGCATTTGCGCATCGGCAGGTCGAAATGCCCCAGGGTGTGGCGGCCGGCCACTTCATTGGCGCCGGTCGAGTACAGGAAGTTGCCGGCAAAGGCTCGCAGCTCGGTCCCGTTGCAGTCTCGCTTGTCGTAGAAGGTCATGGCGTCCCAGCGCGCCGCGGCGTTCAGGCCGAAGCCCACGTGGGAGACGGCGTAGGCGGCGCGGTGCCCTTCACTCTCGGCCCAGGTCGCCCAGTAGCCGCGCATCAGGTCGGCATCGACGCCCTCCCCGTCGATGCGGGTGATGGTGTCGGCTTCGATGGTCAGGCGCACGGTGTCGCGCAGATAGCGCTTGAAAGTCAGGTTGACGTCGCCCGGGGCCAGCACCAGGGTGCCATTGACGGTGCCCGCCGCTGGAAAGGCCAGGGCCAGACCGCCGGGCCAGTGCGAGACCATGCCGGGCTTGGCACAGAAGCCCCAGACACCGCCGACGGTGGCGCCCTGCAGCGACACCGTCAGGTCGGTGCCGGCCTCGGACCGCACCCGCAGGGTCGAACTGCCGCGCAGACGCTTCATCGCGCTGCGCACCAGGGGTTCAAGTTCGGGCGTGGGCAGCGTGCGCTCCAGAATCTCGGGGTGCTCGTTGCTGATCATGTACAGCCGCGGCCGCTTGCCGTCGGCCCCGGCCAGGATGGTGGGCAACTCGGGCGCGTGCAGCAGGCCTTCCACCGTGCAGTCAACCACCAGGTCGCTGCGGGCCAGCGCCGCCAGCACCGGGGCCAGCTGCTGCAGGCTGTCGCTGGCACCGGTCGAGCGCACCGGCGCGGGCGCGCTCAGGGGGGGCGTGGTCACCGTCAGGTCAAAGACGCGGGCGCCCAGGCTTTCCAGCGCCAGCCGCGCCAGATCGACGTTGACCCGGCGTGACTGGGTTTCGCTCAACAGGGCGACCACCTGTCCGGGCTCCACCTTGCACAGCGTGAAGGCACGCACGAACGCGGCCAGCCATTTGTGTTCGATCCGCTCCACCAGCACGTCGGTCTCCTTGTTGGACCCCAGGTCGGGGATCTCAGGGTTAATGCTGAAGCCAGTTTATATGAATTTTCATGCAAACCCATCGGGACAACCCTACAATGCAGCGATGCGACCCGCACGCCCCACCCCGCCCGCGCATGTGCGCGCCCAGGCGCCCGATTTCGACTCGGCGCACTTCCGCCGTTCTCTGGGCTGCTTCGCCACCGGCGTCACCGTGGTCACGGCCCACGCACCGGAACCCGAGAGCCCGGGCGCATCGCCCTACGTGGGGCTGACCGCCAGCTCGTTCAACTCGGTCTCCCTGGCACCACCCCTGGTGTTGTGGAGCCTGGACCTGCAGGCCAACTGCCTGCCGCTGTTCCACGGCGGGTCGCACTACGTGATCAATGTGCTGGCCGATCACCAGTTGGACATCTGCGAGCGCTTCGCCTACGGGGAAGGCGACCGCTTCGCCACCACACCCTACCGGCTGAGCGCATCCGGCCTGCCCATCATCGAAGGCGCACTGGCCTGGTTCGAATGCCACAACCGCAGCCGCTACGAGGAAGGCGACCACGTCATCTTTGTCGGTGAGGTGGAACGTTGCGGCTGGCGGGAGGGCGGTGCTCCGCTGGTCTACCAGGGTGGCCGTTTCGGCACCGTCGGACCCTTGCTTGCGGCGGGAACCGGGCTTGACCAGAAGCGCTGATTCCCTGCCCGGCACCGGTGCGCCCGGCTTTGTCGAAGACTACCTCGCCTACCTGCTGGCGCGCGCCAGCCACCGGGTGTCTGCCGAATTCCACGCCGAAGTGGCCGCCTGCGGCCTGAGTGTGCCGGAGTGGCGGGTGCTGGCCAGCCTGGCTGGCGGCCAGGAGCGCCATGTGGGCGAGTTGTGCGACATCGTGCTGGCCCAGCAACCGACCCTGACGAAGTTGCTGGGACGCATGGAAGCGCAAGGGCTGGTGCAACGCCGCACCGGCATCCAGGACCGGCGCAAGACCAAGGTTTCTCTGACGCCGCAAGGCCAGAAGCTGGTGACGCCGCTGCTGGAGCGTGCCCGCGCCCATGAGGCCCGGGTCCTGGCTGAAATCGGCCCGCTGCAGGGCAGTGAGCTCAAACTGTTGCTGCGCCGGCTGATCGACCCGGACGACCACCGCGGCTGAACCGGCGACGGCGCTGGCTTCAGAACGCCAGCAACTGCTGGGGGTCTGCCCGGCGAGGCGCAGGTGCCCCCGCCAGCCGGACCCCAGCCGCCTGGCCCAGCCCATCCAACACGTGGGCGGCGTCTGCGCCAAGCCATCGGCCCCATTCGGACGGCGCAAGGAGCACCAGCATGCGCTTTTCGTCCTGTGGCCGGTGCATGCGCCGCATCAGGCCGTGGGCATCGGCGTTGACCGTCAGCAGACTGAAGCTCTGCACCCCCTCGCCGGTGAGCGGGTCGACCCAGGTGTCGTGCAGGCCAAGTGCGCCGAACACGGGTTCGTTTTCCAGGCAGATGCGCCAGCGCACGGCGCGACCGGCCTCCCAGCAGGGCTCGAAGAAGTCCAGCATGGGCGCCACGGCCCAGCGGCGCTCGCGCCAGGGCTGACGGAAACTGGGTTTGAGCGCGACGGTCTCGCTGCGCGCGTTGTAGGTCTTGCGGGACACGGTGTCGGCCTGGCGCCGGTCCTGGCACCAGCGCGGCACCAGCCCGTAGCGGGCGACCCGCCATTGCAGGCGTCCGCCAGGCCCGGGCACCACCATGGGTGCAGCGTAGCCCGGAAAGGTTTCGGCAGGCCAGCCGGTCGGCGAACCGTCCGACCCACCGATGATCCCCAGGCTCAGCAACTGCGCCGGTGTGGCCGGTGTGTAATTGGTGCACATGAACGGAAACGAACCCGTGAAGCCTCGGACAACAAGCCCGGCCTGCATTATCCCTGCCGCTACCATCGGCCGATCATGACACCGCCCCTGAGGATTCTCTGGCGCGACGAGCATCTGGTCGCCGTCCACAAGCCCCCCGGCTGGCTGGTGCACCGCACCGGGCTGGACACCCACGCCACCCGCTTTGTGCTGCAGACCCTGCGCGACCAGCTCGGGCAGCCGGTCTGGCCGGTGCACCGGCTGGACCGCGGAACCTGCGGCGTGCTGCTGATGGCCTTGCACAGGGAAGCCGCGCGGCGCCTGGGTCAGGCCTTTGCCGAAGAGGCCATGGACAAGACCTATCTGGCCATGACCCGCGGCTGGTTGACGCAGCCCTGCGTGGTCGACCACGCCCTGCGACCCGACGACGCCGCGCCCGACGCACCGCCACAGCCGGCCCGCACCGCGTTCACCCCCCTGGCGCGGCTGAGCCTGCCGGGCTCGGTCGACCCACGCTTCGATTCGGTGCGGGTCTCGCTGGTCGAAGGCCGACCGGTGACCGGCCGTCGCCACCAGATCCGCCGCCACCTCAAGCACCTGGCCCACCCCATCATCGGCGATGCCACCCATGGCAAAGGACCGCTGAATCGGTGGTGGGCCGAGAGGCTGGGGCACCAGCGGTTGTGGCTGCACGCCCAGTTGCTGGCTTTCACGCATCCGTTCACAGGCGAACGGGTGCAGGTGCACAGCGGCCTGACCCCGCCCGGTCAGTCCTCGCCCCCGGACGCCCGCCACCACAGCCCTCAGGATCTGGCCGACTGGCTCGCCCTGTTCTCCCTGCCCTGGGCGGTGTTGCTGCCCGGGCCGGATAATGCTGGCCCATGATTGAATCCCTGAACCTGTTTCCCCTGGGCTGGAGCCACTACCTGCTGGGCGGTCTGAGCATCGGTGCCGGCGTGGCCCTGCTGTACGTGCTCACCGGTCTGGTCGGCGGCATGAGCACCGTGTTCTCCAGCACCTGGTCTTTCGTGATCAAGCGCCCCTTCTTCCAGCAGGAACGCTTCACCTCCTCGCGCGACTGGCGCCTGGTGTACGCGGTGGGCCTGGTCCTCGGCGCGGCCCTCTGGTGGTGGCTGTTTGCCGACGGTCAGCCTCTTCGCACCGACGTGCCGCGCTGGATGCTGCTGCTGGGGGGGGTACTGGTGGGCTACGGTGCCCGACTGGGCAATGGCTGCACCTCAGGCCACGGCATCTGCGGACTGGGGTCGATGCAGTGGCCCTCGCTGGCCGCGGTGCTGACCTTCATGGCCACCGCCATCGTGACGGCGAACCTGGTGGGGTGGCTGTCATGAGCTTGCGACCCTTGACCGCCCTCGCCGTGCTGGCCAGTGGTGCGCTGTTCGGCTTCGGCCTGTCTCTCTCGACCATGGTTCAGCCCGAGGTGGTGCTGAGCTTCCTGCGCCTGCAGGATTTCGGCCTGATGCTCGTGATGGGTGGCGCGGTGGCGGTGACCCTGGTGGCCTATGCACTGGCACCGAGGCTGCTGGGGCGGCCTCTGCTGGGCGAGCGCTTTCACGCCCATGCCAGCCAATGGAACCGGGACACCTTGGTGGGCGCCGCCCTGTTTGGCGTTGGCTGGGGCATTTCGGGCGTGTGCCCGGGCCCGGCCATTGCAGGCCTGGGCACCGGCAACACCGACCTGCTGTGGGCCCTGGGTGGCATCGCTCTGGGGGCCTTGCTGCAGGGCTGGCGGGCCCGCTGAACGTGGACGGCCTGCCCTTCAGCCCCGCCGCCGAGCGCAACCGACAGCCCATCCTGGACCGGTTGCTGGCCTTGCTGCCACCCCGGGGGCGGGCGCTGGAGATCGCCTCGGGCAGTGGCCAGCACGCCACGGCCTTCGCCGCCGCCCTGCCCGGCTGGACCTGGCAACCCACCGATTTCGAGGCCGACCTGTGCCCCCTGATCGACGAGAGAGCGCGTCGTGCCGGCCTGCACAACGTCCAGCCCGCCCGGCGGCTGGACGTGCTGCAGAACCCCTGGCCGTCCGAAGGCCCCGCCTTCACCGAGGCCTTCGACCTGATCTACTGCGCCAACCTGCTGCACATCGCTCCCTGGCGCTGCTGCGAGGCGCTGTTTCAAGGGGCCGCCACACACCTGGCCCCGACGGGTTGCCTGATCACCTACGGCCCCTACCTGGAGGACGATGTGCCCACGTCCGAAGGCAACCGGCAGTTTGACGCCAGCCTCAGGTCGAGCGATCCTGCCTGGGGCATCCGCCGGCTGGAAGACGTGGCCCGGACAGCGGCCGATGCCGGCCTGCACCGGGCCCTGCGCCAACCCATGCCCGCCAACAACCTGCTGCTGGTCTGGCGGCGCTCGGACGGAACCTGAGCCGACCGGGCGTGTCCATCCGGTCGGACCACTGCCACAATGCCCCATGCTCAGAACCCTGAAAGACCTGTTTGACCAGCTCGGCGCCAGTCTGGCGCCGGATGCGCCTCGCGTCGACCCGAGAATCGACGAACACCAGCTGCAACTGGCCACCGCCGTGCTGCTGGTCGAAGTGATGCGCGCCGAGCCCACCTTCTCGGAGTCCGAGCGGGACGCTGTCCTGCTGGCCCTGCGCGGCAAGTTCGATCTGGCGGACGACGAACTCGAACGCCTGCTCGAACTGGCGCATGACAATGCGCGCATCGCCTACGACTATCAGCGCTTCACGGCCCGCCTGAACGAGCGCTTCTCCCAGCCGCAGAAGATCCGGGTGATCGAGGCCATGTGGCAGGTGGCCTATGCCGACGGACACCTGGACGTGCACGAGAACCAGGTGATCAGCAAGGTCGCGGGCCTGCTGCACGTGACCCACGGCGAGTACATCGCGGCCAAGATGCGGGCCCAGGAGGACGCGGGTCTGCGATGATCGGGGCTGTCACACACCCGGATCACCACCATGAAGCTTCTCATTGACCGCCGTCACGCGCTGGGCCTGATCGCCGCCCTGGGCCTGGCTGCCTGTTCGCGGGAATCCCCGCCGACCACCTCACCGGGTGACATCCCCATGGCCGATGCCGTCGACGCGTTGGCCGAGATGGGGCGGGGCTTCAGCGCCGGCACGCCCATGAGCCGCCAGGTCGTGTACGTGCTGTTCGACCCCCAGTGCCCGCACTGCGGCCACCTGTGGAACGCCTCCCAGCCGCTGCTGTCGCGCACCCGCTTCGTGTGGCTGCCAGTGGCCATCCTGAACGCCAAGAGCCGCCCCCAGGGCGCGGCCCTGATGGCGGCCGACGACCCCGTGGCGGCCATGAACGAGCACGAAAAACTGCTGCTGGCCGGGCAAGGTGGCCTGTCGGCGTCCGCCAGTGTGCCCAAGGACATCGGAGAGGCCATCGCCCTCAACACCGAGCTGCTGCAACGCCTGGGCGCCGATGCGGTGCCGTTCATCGTGACGCGCCACGCCGGCAGCGGCGCCACGGTCAGCCATGGGGGATCGCTGTCGACCGAGGCACTGGCCTCCCTGATCGGCCTGCCCTGACCGCAGTCTGAAACGGTTCAGATACCCTCGATGCGACCCAGACGCCGCATCTTCGCCTGCCAGCGCGCCAGACCGTCGGCCTTGATCTGGTCCACCCCGCCCACCAGCGTTTCCTCGATTGGGGCGAAACCGACAAAGCCGAGCACATTGCGCTCCAGCGACTTGAGGCTGTGGGCGCGGAAATACCAGCGGTAGACCAGCGAAGGCATGCCCATGGTGACCACCAGCCGGGCCGAGCGCCCCTGCAAGGCCTTGCGACCGAAAGCGCTGGCGCCGTCGGCCTCGACCGCAAAACCGGGCCTCATCACCTGCTCCAGAAAGCCCTTGACCAGGGCCGGCATCTCCCCCAGCCAGAGCGGGAAGAACAGCACCAGGTGTTCGCACCAGGCGATGTCGTCCTGGGCCTGCTTCAGCGACGGCGGCAGGGCCAGGGGGTCCTGCCATTCCTTCTGGCTGCGCAGCAGCGGAAACTCGAGCTCGGCAATCGACAGCCGCCGGATCTCGTGGCCGGCCTCGACCGCACCCTCGGCGTAGGCATCGGCCAGCACATGATTGAGGTGACGATCCTGCGGATCGGGATGGCCTTGGATGATCAGGACACGACGCAGTACCGACATGCTGTTTCTCCTTGATGGATGGCGCGGACCTTCAGCCCCGGTCGAACGCCGGGTCCACCGGCACCTGCAGGGCCGTGGCGAGGTGGTTGGTGCGAGCGGCCAGGGCCACGATGGACAACAGCTCGGCGTGCTGTGCATCGCTCATGCCCTTGGCCCGCGCCGCCGCGGTGTGCGAATGCACGCAGTATCCGCAGCCATTGGCCACCGACACCGCGATGTAGAGCATTTCCTTGGTCAGCGGATCGAGGGTGGACGGGGTGGCCATGATGCGTTTCACATCGCGCCAGGTCTGCTCCAGCAGATCGGGATCGAACGCCAGGTAGCGCCACATGTTGTTGATGACCTCGGTCTGGCGCGTGGTCCGGATGTCGTCGAAAACGGCTTTGACGCGCGGATTGCTCTCGGGGTCGGACGGGCGGGAGACGGTGGACATGCGGTTTCCTCAAGAACAGGGACAGGCGCCTTCAGCGGGACCGGGTGCGGGCACGCATGGGCACCTCCGAGCGCTGGGCCAGGCGTTCGGCGCGCTCGGCATCGGCCCGGCGGCCTTCGGCCAGCCAGACAGCGAATTCCTGCGGGGTCTCCAGCGTGATGGGGCCGGTGAGGCCTGCCCGGAAGTCTGCAATGACGAGCTCGGCCGCTTTCTGCAGGTTGACCCGTCCGCCGGCGGCGAGGGCCCCACGCCGCCGCCCGATGGCTTCGAGCAGGTCCTCGGCCGGTGTCTGGGCCACCGCCTCCAGCGGCTGCTCCAGACGGTAGCGTTCGTGCAGCCGGGCGGCATAGGCCTGCTTGAGCGTGTCCAGCAGGGCCAGCGCCACTTCCTGGTCGTCGTAGGCGTTGCGCCCCACCGCGCCGCTGGCCGCCAGATTCAGGCCACTCTGCTCGACGATGATGCGGGGCCAGAGCATGCCGGGCGTGTCGAACAGATAGCAGTCGTCGGCCAGCACCACGCGTTGCTCGGTGCGCGTGACGCCGGCCTCGTCTCCGGTCTTGGCCGCACGCCGGCCCAGCAAGGTGTTGATCAGGGTGGACTTGCCGACATTGGGAATGCCGCAGATGAGCACACGCAGGGGCTTGACCATGCCGCCGCGCTGCGGCGCCAGCTGCCGGCAGGCATCGACCAGCGCGCGCGCCGGTGCGGTGTGGCTGGCGTCGAGCGCGATGGCCCGCGTCTTCGGCTGGGCGTTGTAGTGGGCCAGCCACTGTGACGTTCTTTGCGGGTCGGCCAGGTCCTGCTTGTTCAGCACCTTGAGGCTGGGCTTGCGGGCCGTCAGTTCACCGAGCAGCGGATTGGCGCTGGAGCCCGGCAGCCTCGCATCGAGCATCTCGATGACCACGTCGATCGTCTTCACACGGTCGGCAATCGCCTTGCGCGTGAGGTGCATGTGCCCGGGAAACCACTGGATGCTCATAGAGTTGTTGCAGGTGGAGACCCCCGATTGTGCCCCGATGCCGCCGGCACCGGCCGTCCGAAGCCGCGGCGGGCATGCCACAATGCCTTCACAGCCGCTTTGAACCCGACCGGCACACTGAGGAGAACCATGAGCATCACCGTCCACATCGACCTGGGCTATGAATTCGACGTCAAGGCCAAGGCCTCCGACGTGTTCGACGTTCTGTCCGACGTGCCGACATCGGTCAGTCACTTCCCGAAGGTCGAACAGCTGGTCGATCTGGGCGATGGCGTTTACCGCTGGGAAATGGAAAAGGTCGGCACTTCCCAGGTCAACATCCAGACCGTCTACGCCAGCAAGTACGTCAGCGACCGCGCCAAGGGCAGCGTGAAATGGACGCCGGTCAAGGGCGTGGGCAATGCGCTGGTCGGTGGCAGCTGGAAAATCGTCGACAAGAAGAAGTCGACCGGCGTCACCCTGGCCATCCAGGGCACCGTCGAGGTGGCCCTCCCCGGCCTGATGAAAATGATCGTGGTGCCGGTGGTTCAGGGCGAATTCGAGAAGCTGGTCGAAAAGTACATCGACAACCTGATTGAGCGTTTCGGGGGCGAGGCCTGAAGCCGACCGGCCCGTCCCTGCGCGCCGGGCCCGACTTGTCCCGAGAATATCTGGACAAGTTTGTGAATAACCCGGGACAGGGGCTGTACGGCCAGCGCAAGCCCTTGATTTGCAAGGCCCTTCTTCAGGCTGCCTGTTGAACAGGCAGGTGTTTCAAGCGGCCTGGGCCACCGGGCGCCCCAGCCTGGCCGGGGACACGTATTCCTGTCGATAGACCTCGAACGGCATGGTGTCGGCCGCCTCGATGGCCCGCTGGTCGTCGAAGGACCGGTTGGCCATGGCCTCGTGGCGGGCCTGCTGGGCTTCGGTCCACGGCCTGTCCAGCAACGCCTGCCGAGCGGCCCGGGAACGCTCACGCCCGAAGGCGATGAAGCCGTTGCCGTGTTCGTGGGCCAGCGACTGCAGCACGCGCGCCGAAGGCAGCTTTTCGGGCGCCAGCATGGCGTCGCGGGCCTGCTGCACCGCTGCCGCGTGGACGCCTGAACCGTCCAGCGCGTCCAGGTACCCGGCCAGGGGCTGCAACTGGTCGATCAGCTCCAGCGCCCAGTCCACCAGGGCCACCGGTTGCCCCTGCCGCATCAGCTGCAATCCCGGCTCGCGCCCCCGGGCAGCGGTCAGGTGCTGGTTGTGGGCCAACTCGGCGATTTCCTCGGGCGTGTCCGGAGGGCTGTCACCGAGCAGACAATGAAGCAGGAACACATCCAGGAAATGCAGCGTCTGGGCACGCACCCCGATGGTCTCGAAGGGGTCCAGGTCCAGCAGTCGCACCTCGATGTATTCCACGCCGCGCTCGCGCAGGGCATGCAGGGGCCGCTCACCAGGAAAGATCACCCGCTTGGGCCGGATCGTGCCGTAGAACTCGTTCTCGATCTGCAGCAGGGTGGTGGCCAGCTGGTTGTAGTCGCCCCCCGGATTGCGGATGCCCAGGGCTTCGTAGGCTGGCCAGGGACGTGTCAGCGCATCGTGCAGCGAAGCGGCGTAACCCTCCAGACTGTTGTAACTGACCTTGAGCGTGGCCTGTGCCTCGCTCTGGTAGCCCAGTCGCCCCATCCGCAACGTGGTTCCATGAGGAAGGTACAGCGAGCCCTTGTCTCCCAGCGGCAGCAGCTCGTGCTGGCGACCCTCGACAAAACTCGAACAGACCGCGGGCGAGGCTCCGAACAGGGTCAGCAGCAAAAAGGCATGGCGACGGAAGTTGCGGATCAGGGCGAAATAGGCCGCGTTGTCCACGCCCGGCAGCGACCAGTTGTAGTGCACCCCCGAAATGGTCTGCATGCGACGCCCGTAGCGGTGACCGAGCCCCATGCGGTAGACGCTCTTGGCGCGGCCGACGTTGCTCGACCCGTAGCGCCCGAGGGGAATCGTCTCGTCGGTCGGCAGGCTGCAGGGCATGCTTGAAGCCCACATCGCCTCGTCACCGTGGGCCGCCAGCACGCGGGCGGTGTACTGGTGGATCTCGGTCAGCTCGGCCAGGCATTCGTCCACCCGCGCGTGCACGCCCGTGATCAGCTCCAGCTGAGACTCGCTGTAGTCGGTGGTGATGTGCGGGTGCGTCAGGGCGCTGCCCAGGGCCTGGGGATGGGGCGTGAGTGCCAGGCGCCCGTCGGGCAGGGCACGAAGGCTCTCCTTTTCCAGGCCCCGCCGCATGCCGCGCAGGCGATCGGCGCCCAGTCCCTGCAGCCTTGCTAGCAATGCAGTCATGGTCTTGGTTCGTGTGGTTCGGGGGCCGAACTTACCACGACCCGCCCGATGCTGCTGGCCGGGCGTCCGCCGTCCGGGCCGCCCCCGGGGGCGGCTCCCGGTCCGTTCAGGCCTCGATGTCGGCCACCGGTGGCTCGCTCGGGCAGGTGCGGCGCGGCTGCTGGGCCTGCAGCCAGGCACCGATCACCTCTGGGTCGTGGATGAGCCGCAGCGTGTCGAAGGCCTGGCCGGCCTGGGGGTAATGGCGGCGCAGGCTGCCCAGCCATTGTTTCAGTCGACCTGCCCGGTGGCGGCGGTCCACCCGCTGCGAGACCTGGGTCCAGAAATCGTTCAGCCAGGGCAGGATCTGCTCCCATCCCACGTCACCGTCACCGCGGATGGCCAGGGCCAGCCCGGGATGGCTGACCATGCCACGCCCGATCATGAGATCGCGACATCCCGAGACCTGGCGGCAGCGCAGGGCATCCTCGACACGCCAGATTTCACCGTTCGCCACCAGGCGAGGCGCGCCGGCTCCCCCCAGACACGCACGCAGGTCGGCAATGCGCTCCCAGTACGCCGGTGGCCGGTAGCCATGGGCCTTGGTACGTGCGTGCACCACCAGTTCGCTGGCACCGGCCGCCGCAATCGCCTGGGCACAGTCTTCGGCGCGCCGGTCGTCCTGGTAGCCCAGGCGCATCTTGGCCGACACCGGCAACCGGGACGGCACGGCGCGCCGGACCGCCTCGACAATGCGCCCGACCAGCTCGGGCTCGTCAAGGAGCACGGCTCCACCCCGGCTCTGGTTGACGGTTCGTGCCGGGCAACCGAAATTCAGGTCGATGCCCTCGGGGCCGAGTTCGGCCAGGCGGGCGGCGTTTTCAGCCAGGCAGACCGGATCGGAACCGAGCAGCTGCGGACGGACGGGCACGCCGGCGCGCGTGCGACTGTGGTTCAGCAACTCGGGGACCACCCGCACGAAGGCCCGGTGTGGCAGCAGCGTGTCGGTGATGCGGATGAACTCGCTGACGCAGCGGTCGATGCCGCCGGCCCGGGTCAGCACATCGCGCAGGGTCGCATCCAGCAACCCCTCCATGGGCGCCAGCAACAGCAAGGGAGCATCGTTCGGGCGATCGCAGGTGACCGCAGCCGCCGGAGGATCGGACATGGAAAGCATGATGGGCGCCGTCGCCCCAAAGGCACGTTCGGCCGGCGAAAGAGGAATTCTTTCTCATTTTATCGGCCCGAGCCGAGGTGGCCGGCGCGTGCCCAATCCGAGCGGGTACCATCCGCGCACAGCGATTGCACCCAGGGAGACCTTCATGCGCATCCACCGACATTTCCTCATTGCCGCGGCCTGTGCCTGCCTGTCAAACGCGGCGTGGACCCAGTCCGCCCCTGTCCACGCCGAAGCACAGGAGCTTGTGCGCATTGGCACCGTCAAGGACGTTCAGGGCCAGGCCTGGCTCAAGCGCGGCGCCGACATGCGGAACGCCATGCCCGGCACAGGCGTGCAGCTCGCAGACAAGCTGGTGACCGCCCCGGCCTCGGCGGCCCGTATCAGCCTGCGTGATGGAACCGAGCTGAGCCTGGGCCCCGGCGCCGAAGCCGACCTGAGCGAATACGCCTTCAATGCCACCACGCAGGAGGGCAAGCTGTTTGTCAGGTTGCTGCAGGGTTCGATGCGGGTCGTCACCGGCATCCTGGCCCGGGTCAATCCGGACGCCTTCCGGATTTCCACGCCCACTTCGGTGGTGGGTGTGCGCGGCACCGACTTCATCGTCGAGGTCGTGCCCGAGGCGCCCCGGTGGCAGCCCGCTGCCGGCGAGTTCAACCACGAGTAGAAACTGTGAAATACTCCACGGCGTTCTTCACCGCTGGAGTCACCGATGTTCCATTCCCGTGCCGGCACCCCTGCGGCCGCCGCCACCCTGCTTGCCGCTGCGCTCGGACTGTCCGCCTGCGCGCCGGCCACGCTTGAGCGCGTGGTGCTGCTGCCGCAGGACGATCCATCCTCTTCTGCCGTTGAGGTGCGCACCGCCCAAAGCGCCCTGGTGCTCGACCGCCCCTACCAGGTCGCGGTGCTGCGGGCCGATCTGGCGCTGTTGCAGGAAACCACCACCGCAGAAGAAGTGGCGCGCGCCTATCCCGAACTCCTGCAACTGCAGGCACCTCCCCAGGCCCGTTTCAGCCTCAATTTCCTGCCCGGCAGTTCCCAGTTGACCCCCGAGTCCCAGGCGCAGCTGTCGCAGGTGCTGGAAGCCGCGCGTCAACGTGCCGGTGGCGAGATTGTGGTGGTCGGGCATACCGACCGCCAGGGCGCGGCCGATGCCAACGACCGGCTTTCGCTGGCTCGGGCACAGGCCATCAAGGAGCTGCTGGTCCAGCAGGGCTTCGATGCTGAGCTGATCGAGGCCGTCGGACGTGGTGAGCGTGAGCCCCTGATCCCCACCGAGGATGAAGTGGTGGAACCGCGCAACCGGCGCGCGGAAATCGTCGTGCGCTGATGGCGCTGCCTCGCACCCTGCCGTCCCGTGCACACACTCACGCGCCAGCTGGCCCACCTCCTGCGGACGCAGCGCGTCGCCACCCTGGCCACGCTGGACACGAACGGTTTGCCGCAACAGTCGCTGGTGCCGTTTGCCATAGACGCCGAGGCACCGGCTCTGGTGATCCTGGTCAGCGCCCTGGCTGCCCACACCGCTGCGCTCGCGCGCGAGCCAGTCGCATCCCTGCTGGTGCACGAAGCTGCGCCGTCCGACGGACCGGTGCATGCCCTGCACCGCGTGTCTCTCCAAACCAGCGCCCGGCTGCTTGATCCGACGGACCCGCAAGTCCCGCGGCTGCGTCAGCTCTACCTGCAGCGCTTTGCGGATGCCCGGCCGATCACCGAACTGGGCGATTTCCGCTTCGTCCGGCTGCAACCGCAGAGTGCGCGGCAGGTGGCCGGCTTTGGGGCCGCCCGCTCCCTCGACGCAGAAGAACTGGTCCAGGCCCTGGTTCTGGCCGGCACAGCAACCGAACATCCCGGTGACTGACACGCTGGCCCTGTACGTCGACCCGCACATGGTGGTGCTGGAGAAGCCCGCCGGACTGCTGGCGGTGCCCGGGCGCGGGGAGGACAAGCAGGACTGCCTGAGCGCACGTGCGCAGGCCATCTGGCCCGATGCCCTGATCGTGCATCGGCTGGACATGGCCACCTCGGGCCTGATGGTCATGGCGCGGGGCATCGAGGCCCAGCGCCAGCTCAGCCGGGCTTTCGAAAAGCGCCAGGTGCACAAGCGTTACCAGGCGCTGGTTGTTGGCCAGATCGAAGGGCCGGCCGATGAAGCGGGCTGGAGCACCATCGATTGGCCGCTGGCGGTGGACTGGCTCAACCGGCCGCGCAGCGTGGTCTGCTGGCAGACCGGCAAACCCAGCCTCACCCGTTGGCGGCGCCTGGAATGTGCGGCAATGGCGGGCAAAGACCCGCTCGTCCCAACGGAATGGATCAGTCGGGTAGAAATGGAACCCATGACCGGGCGCACACACCAGCTGCGGGTGCACATGCAGGCGCTGGGCCATCCCATCGTCGGGGATCCGCTGTACGCCAACCCGGCGACCGCATCGGCCACGTTGCCCTTCCCGCCGAGACTGTGTCTGCATGCCACGGAACTGGTGCTGCCACACCCGGTCCATGGCGAACCGATGGCTTTTTCCAGCCCATGCCCCTTCTGAAGATCCGGACCACCTGATGAAACAGCTCTACATCCTCACGGGCGCCTCTCGCGGCATGGGCCTGGCCATGGCCAGGCAACTGCTGGCGCCCCAGCACCGGTTGTTGTGCATCTCGCGGCAGCAGGACGCCGGCCTGCAGGGCGAGGCCGACGCCCGCAGCTGTTTTCTGATCCAGTGGTCCCAAGACCTGTCCGACACCACGGTCGCCGCAGCACGGCTGGAGCAGTGGCTGGACCAGCAGGATGCCAGGACGCTGTCCGGTGCCACCCTGATCAACAACGCGGGCGTCATTCCTGCCATCGGCCCCATCGAGCTCTGCCCGCCCGAACAGCTCTCGACGGCGCTGCGTGTGGGCCTTGAAGCGCCGATGCAGCTCACGGCCGCGTTCCTGCGCGCCTCCGGGCGCTGGGTCGGCTCGGGCTGGTCGGGTCCGCGCAAGGTGCTCAACATTTCCTCCGGGCTCGGTCGCTACCCGATGGCAGCCCAGGCCCCCTATTGCGCGGCCAAGGCCGGACTGGACCATTTCACGCGCTGCACCGCCCTCGATGAGCAACAACACCCTCGGGGCGCACGTCTGGTCTCCCTGGCGCCCGGCGTGATCGACACCGACATGCAGGTCCAGCTGCGCAGCGGGGACCCGGCCCTGTTCCCCGACCGACAGCGTTTCCTTGACCTGCAGTCCCAGGGCGCGCTGTCCTCCCCCGAGGCGGCGGCAGCGCGGGTACTGGCCTGGCTGGACCGGCCGGAATTCGGCGCCAACCCGGTTGCCGACGTGCGGGACAGCGCATGACCGTCCGCCCCCTGGCCGATCAGCGTCGCCGGTGGCTGCAGCAGGCCGGCCTCGGTCTGCTCGTCACTGCGGCGCCGGCCTGGGCGAGGGCGACGTCCCCGCCGTCCGACCGGTTCTGGGACCTGCTGCGTGAGGGCGGCTGTATCGTGCTGATGCGGCATGCCCTGACCGAGCCGGGCGTGGGCGACCCGCCCGGATTTCGCCTGGGCGACTGCAGCACCCAGCGCAACCTCAGCGCGGCCGGTCGCGAGCAATCGCGTCGGGTCGGCCAGGCCTTTGCAGCCGCAGGCGTCAGCGTCGCCGAAGTCCGTTCCAGTGCCTGGTGCCGCTGCATGGAGACGGCGGACCTGGCCTTCGGTGGTCACCGTCTCTGGCAACCATTGAATTCCTTCTTTGCCCGTGACGGTGGTCAGGCCCAGACGCGAGAGGCCATGCAGGTGCTTTCCGGATGGAGAAAACCCGACAACCTCGTTCTGGTCACCCATCAGGTCAACATCACGGCATTGACCGGCCAGTCTCCGTCCATGGGCGAGCTCTTTCTCTCCCGGCCGGACGGTGGTGAGCGATTGCCTGTGCTGGCCCGCCTGTCGCCTTGAGGCACCCCGAGCACACCCGGCGCCGGGCCCCCGCCATCAGGGCCGTTTGACCCGGGTCAAGGTTCGTGTCAGGTATGGCAGTAGGATGCGAAGCTATCCCAACCGTCCACCCAGGAGACAAACATGAGCCGTGAAGTCGTCGTCGTCAGTGCCGTTCGTACCGCCATCGGTACCTTCGGGGGCAGCCTCAAGGACACCCCCACCACCGAACTCGGTGCCCTGGTCGTGCGCGAGGCTCTGGCCCGCGCCAACACCGAGGGCAAGGATGTCGGCCATGTGGTGTTCGGCCATGTGGTCAACACCGAACCCAAGGACATGTACCTCTCGCGCGTGGCCGCCATCAACGGTGGCTGCGCCGAAACCACTCCCGCCTACAACGTCAACCGCCTGTGCGGTTCGGGCCTGCAGGCCATCGTCTCGGCCAGCCAGGCCATCCTGCTGGGCGACACCGATGTTGCCATTGGCGCCGGTGCCGAATGCATGAGCCGGGCACCGTATGCCAGCCTGACCAGCCGTTTCGGCGCCCGCATGGGCGACACCAAGATGGTGGACATGATGGTCGGCGCCCTGCACGACCCCTTTCACAACATCCACATGGGCGTGACGGCCGAGAACGTGGCCGCCAAGTACGGCATCACCCGCGAGATGCAGGACGCGCTGGCCGTCGAAAGCCACAATCGCGCCGAACGTGCGACGACCGAGGGCCGCTTCAAGGACCAGATCGTGCCCGTCATGCTCAAGAGCAAGAAGGGCGAAGTGGCCTACGCGACCGACGAACACTTCCGCCCCGGCTGCAAGCTGGAGGACATGACCAAGCTCAAGCCGGTGTTCCTGAAAGAGAACGGCACCGTCACCGCCGGCAATGCCTCCGGCATCAACGACGCCGCCGCAGCGGTACTGCTGATGGAAGCCGCCCAGGCGCAGGCGCGGGGCCTGAAACCCCTGGCTCGCCTGGTCGGCTACGCCCACACCGGGCTGGACCCCAAGATCATGGGGGTGGGCCCGATCTCGGCCACCCAGGCGGTGCTCAAGCGCACCGGCCTGTCGGTCAACGACCTGGACGTGATCGAGGCCAACGAGGCCTTCTCCGCCCAGGCCTGCGCCGTCACCCGGGAACTGGGTCTGGACCCGGCCAAGGTCAACCCCAACGGCTCGGGCATTTCGCTGGGCCACCCCATCGGTGCGACCGGCGCGCTGATCACCGTCAAGGCGCTGTACGAGCTTCAGCGCGTGCAAGGCCGTTACGCTCTCGTCACGATGTGCATCGGCGGCGGTCAGGGCATCGCAGCCATCTTCGAGCGAGCATAACCCCTGCGTTGCCGGGCGTCCCTGCGCTGCCCAGGCGCCAGGGACGACCTGAACCGAGGAGAGCTGCATGCGATGGACCGCCGCACTTGAAGCGCTCGAACACGGCCTGCTCCAGCGCGACGCCGCGGCCCGGGCGCTGCTGCTGGCGGTGCTGTCGGGCGAGCATGTGCTGCTGCTCGGTCCACCCGGCACCGCCAAAAGCGAGCTGGCGCGGCGGCTGCAGCGCCTGCTGCCCGGCGCTCACTACTTCGAGCGGCTGCTCACACGGTTCTCGGTGCCCGAAGAGCTGTTCGGCCCCCTGTCCCTGAAGGCGCTGGAAGACGACCGCTACGAGCGCCTGACCGAGGGCTACCTGCCCGGCGCCGAGGTGGCTTTCCTGGACGAGGTGTTCAAGGCCAATTCGGCCATTCTCAACACCTTGCTGGGCCTGCTGCACGAGCGCCGTTTCGACAACGGCAGCCAGCGTGTGCCCGTGCCCCTGGTCTGCCTGGTCGGCGCCAGCAACGAAGTGCCGCGGGACGACAGCCTGCAGGCCTTCTACGACCGCTTCCTGCTGCGGGTGCCGGTGCAGCCGGTGGACGATGCCCACTTTGGCGCCCTGCTGCAGACCACCCTGCCCGAAGGCGACATCCATCCGGATGCACAACTGTCTCCGGCTTCGCTGCAGGCCTTGCGCGCACAGGCTGCGGGCGTTGTGCTGGGGGCCGATGTAATCTCTCTGCTGGCGACCGCCCGTGAACGCGCCCGCCAGACGCATCAGAGCGTATCGGACCGCCGCTGGCGCCAGACCGTCCACCTGCTGCAGGTGCAGGCCGCCAGCAGAGGCGCGGCCGAGGTGTCACCCTGGGACGCCTGGCTGCTGCCCTTCACCCTGATGGCCGACCCGGACCAGGTGCCGGGCTGGACCGACTGGTTTCTGGAGGTGGTGGCTCGAACCACACCGCTGGCCATCGAAGGGCTGGAGAGGGCCGCGCAGGCCTTCGAACAGCAGCTGGACATCGAGCGGCGGGCACCCGCCGACGCCCAGGACGACAGCGCCGGCAAACTGGCCCTGGCGCGTGCCATCGCGGGGCCGACCAGCGAAAGCGAGCTGGTGCGCATCACCAGCGAACGCGCCCATCGCCGCTACGGCGAGCGACACGTGCGTGCCCGGGTGGCCCAGGTGGCCGAGGTACGGCAGCGGGTCGAGACACTGCAGACCGAAGTGCATGCCACGGCCCGCGAGGTATCGGCCCAGGCGCTTGGCCATGGCTGGCTGCCCCCCTCCTGGCTCGAACAGATCGAGGCCGTCCACGCGCAGCGCTGCGCACAGGTGGATGGCCTGGCCCTGCGGCTGAACGAGTTGCAGCAGGGCTTTGCCGCGCTGCCCCGGCTGACCGAGGATCGGTCCGAGGCCGTGCCCCTGCCGGTGAACTGGCAGGACTGAGAGTCTGGGAAGGAGCTGGCCATGATGGCCCCCGCCGACCGTCCCTACCACCACCTGGCCGACCTGGCACGCGAACTCTGGCGCTGGTCGGTGGTGTGCAGCAGCGGCACGGCCGAGCGGCGGCTGGCCCAGCTGGGTCACTGGCACGACGCGCTCATGGATGGCCGTCTGCCTGAGGGCGAGCACGACCTGGGGGACCCTGTCGCCACGGCGCCCCTGCGCCGGCTGATCGGCGAACTGGATCTGCCGAGCCTCACCCGCGGCCACGCGTCGCTGACCCGGCAGCTGCTGCAAAGCCTGCTCTGGCACCTGGATGGCCTGATCGACCGCCCAGACGCCGAAACCCGTGAAGAGGCTGTCGCCCGCATGGTCGGGGAGTTCCGCGAGAACTGGACGCTGCAGCGCCAGGGCTGGGAAGAGGCCATGTCGCTGCTCAGGTCGCTGGGCGACCTGTCGCACCTGCATTGGGACGAACTCAAGGGCCAGCTCAGCCGGCGGGAATGGGCCGAGGCACGCCGCATCGGCAGCCTGCTCGAACGCCTGCCCGAGCTGGCCCGCTTCATCGATGGCGTCGGTCGTCGCACACTGGACGCCCACCAGTCCCCTGCTCGCACGGCGCAGCCCGAACCGTCGGCGCAGGACTGTGCCGCACCACGCCCGACCGACGACGACCGGCGCAGCCCGGAGCCCACCGCCGTCGACGGGCTTCACCGATCGAGGGCGATGGCGCGCATGACCGGCAGCGAGAGCCTGAACCTGACCCACCCGGTGCTGCGGCGCCTGTGGCGCGCCCGCTTTGCCGAGGCCCAGTTGCTGAGCTACGACGACCGGGCCCGCGAGCCCAGTCCACGCCCGAGCCCGCAGAGCGAGGGTGCTGCTGCACGCCAGCAGCACACGCCTGCCGGCCATGGTCCGATGATCGTCTGTCTCGACACCTCGGGTTCCATGCGGGGGGCACCCGAAAACGTGGCCAAGGCCTGCGTGCTGCAGGCCCTGCGCAGCGCCCACGCCGGTCGGCGCGCCTGCCAGCTGCTGGCCTTCGGCGGACCGGGTGAGGTGCTGGAGCGGCCGCTGACCCACGACGCCGCCGGGCTGGATGCCCTGCTCGACCTGATGGCCCAGGCCTTCGATGGAGGCACCGACGTGCAGACCCCGATCGAGCGCGCGATTGAGCGGGTGCGGCAACAGGAATGGCAGGATGCCGACCTGCTGATCGTCAGCGACGGCGAGTTCGGCCTGACACCCGCCACCCTGGCCCAGCTTCGCCAGGCCAAAAAGCAGCTGGCCTTGCGCGTGCACGGCATCCTGATCGGTGACCGCGAGACCATCGGTCTGGTGGAGATCTGCGACACGCTGCACTGGGTGCGCGACTGGCGCCGCTACGGGGCCGCCAAGGGCGCGGCTGCCGAGGGTTTCTCACCCGTCCACAGCCGCAGCCTGACCTCGATGTACTTTCCGAACGCCGTCAGATCGTGATCTGCGCACCGCCGGTCTTCAAGCGTCGCCCTGAAACCCGCCCCGCCGGCAGGTCAGCACCAGGGTATCGCGCCAGCCCAGTCGGCCTGGCTCCAGGGGCTGGATGGGGGTGGTCTCGTGAATCACCCGCTCGTCGTCCAGCAGCAACAGCGACCAGGGTTCGGTGAGCGTGAAGCGCTGGCCGCGCGGACCGTCCGTTTCGAACACGCGGCTTTCACCGCCCTTGATCGCGTGCCGCCCCACCATGAACACCGCCACCAGGTCGACCCCGTCGCGGTGGGCCCCCTCGGGCGTGGGCCGGCCGATGCCGTCGGTGGTGTCGATGCGGAACACATGGGCCTCGACATGCCAGGGCTGCACGCCGCGCAGCGCCGAGGCGGCACCGGCCACACGGGTCAGCAGTCGCGACCAGACCGGCAAGGCCACCGTACCAGGGTCCACCGGCTCGAACCAGCGCTGCATGCCCCCGTGCAAGGCGTTGTACTCCAGCGGCTGCCAGTGGGCCCGGTGTGGCACCTGCCGCACGTGCTCGCCCTCGACCACAAAGCAGCCGTGGCGGCGCCGGCGGTAGCGACCACCGTCGCGCAGGTAGGCATCGGGCGGCAGCGTGTCCCAGGCACTGGCCAGCCGGTCCAGCTCCGCTGGGCTGGCCTGCAGCCACGGCGGCACATCGTGTCCCGACAGCAGCGCATAGCCATGTTCGCAAAGCTGTCCCTCCAGCTGGCCAGGAGCAACGGTCGGTGGGGAAAACGGAAGCGTCATGAGCACCAGTGTAGCCATGGAGACCCAGGGATTCCCCGGCCACGCAGATGACCAACTTCTGCGCTGGATCAAGACATCCGACCCGGTGCCCTGTCAAGCTAAGACATGACGACACTCAGGAGTACATGATGAACAAGGTCCAATGGTCGGATGCCCTGTTGCTCGGCTATGAGCCCATGGACGAAGTGCACCGCGATTTTGTGGATCTGCTGGCGGTGGCCCAGTCAGCCGGCGACGATGCGCTGCCCGCCGCGTGGCTGGCGGTGGTGGAACACACCGAGCAGCACTTCGGCCGCGAGGACGAGTGGATGAAGCGCACCCGCTTCTCTTCGGCCGAGAACCACATGCTGCAACACCGGGTGGTGCTCAATGTGCTGCGCGAAGGTCTGGGCATGGCGCGCTCGGGGCAGTTCGCCGCCGTGCGCGAAATGGCCGGCGAACTCGCGGTCTGGTTTGCCAAGCACACCCAGTCACTGGACGCAGCGCTGGCCTTGCACATGCGGCGCCAGCCTCCCCTTGAACGCCGCCTGCGCTCCCGCAGCGGACAGCACGCGTCCACCCACTGAAGGCACGATTGGCCCTGCGCTGACGGGCGGTCCGCGCATTGCTCGGGAAAACCATGGGTGCCGGCGCGGTGGCCGATCGCTATAGTCGGCGGCAAGGAGACTTCCATGGCCGACGCCATACCGTCCAGCGAACCGCCCGCCCCCCCACCCAACTCGGTCTTCAGCCTCAAGCTGGCCGACTTGCGGCCGGGCGATCCGTTGGGCTGGCTGCGTCTGGGCTGGGCCGATTTCCGGCGCTGTCCCCGTGTCGGCCTGTTCTACGGTCTGTGCTTCTTTGTCATGGGCCACGCGCTGCTGGCGGTGTTCCAGCGGGCACCCGAGTACGTGCTGGCGCTGAGCGCGGGCTTCCTGCTCATGGGTCCTTTCCTGTGCCTGGGCCTGTACGACGCCTCCAAGGCCATGGAGGCCGGCAGCCGCCGCCCTTCGCTGCGCGCCTCCCTGCTGGCCTGGAAGCCCACCAAGGGCACGATGGCCATCTTTGCCGGCGTTCTGCTCATCCTGGAGATGCTGTGGGGCCGGGCCTCGCTGGTCGTGTTTGCGGTCAGCTTCAACACCATGCCCGACAAGGCCAACGTCCTGGCCATGCTGCTGGACCCCGACAACCTGGGCTTTCTCATCACCTACGTGGTGGTGGGGGCCGTCTTTGCCGGCCTGATCTTCACCACCAGCGTCATCTCCATCCCCATGATCATGGACCGGCAGACCGACGCGATTTCGGCCGGTTTGACCAGCATCCGGGCCTGCCTGCAGAACCCGGGGGTGATGCTGTTGTGGGGCGCACTGATCACCTTCCTCATCCTGCTGGCCATGCTGCCCTTGTTCCTGGGCCTGATCGTTCTCGGCCCGGTCCTCGGCCATGCCACCTGGCATGCCTACCGGCACATTGTCCCGGCGCCGACACCCGAACAGGGCTGAAAACCTGCCGGCCCCCTGGCAGCCTGGCCGATGCAGGTAAGCTCGGCCCATGACCACGTCCGACTTCAGCAACTTCCAGCTCTTTGTGCTGGTTCTCAGCGCGCTGCTGCTGTTTCTGTACGGCCTGGAGCATTTCAGCAAAGAGCTTCAGACCGTGGGGCGCGACCGCCTGCCGCGCTGGCTGGGCCTGGCCACCCGGGACCGCTTCCGCGGTCTGCTGCTGGGCGCCTCGGTGACCGCGCTGGTGCAGTCCAGCAGCGCGGTGAGCGCCCTGGTGGTGGCCCTGGTGAACGCGGGCACGCTGAGCTTCGCGTCCAGTCTCGCCGTCCTGTTGGGCGCCAAGGTGGGCACCACCGCCACCGCCTGGCTGGTGTCGTTCAAACTGACGCAGATCGGCCCCTACCTGATCGTGCTGGGTGGCATCCTGACCATGCTGCCGTTCCAGATCCGGGTGATCGGTCGGGCCATCTTCTATTTCGGCTTCATTTTCTTCACGCTCGACCTGATCGGCCAGTCGCTGGAACCCCTGCGCCAGGCACCCTGGATCCTCGAACAACTGGCCCGCGCCAGCGAGCCCTGGATCGGCGTGGTGCTGGGGGCACTCATCACCATGCTGCTGCAGTCCAGCAGCGTGGTCTCGGGTCTGGCCGTGGTGCTGGTCCAGCAAGGCGTTCTGTCCCCCGAAGCGGCCATTGCC
The DNA here is from genome assembly GCA_937873395.1 of uncultured Burkholderiales bacterium. Lineage (GTDB taxonomy): Bacteria > Pseudomonadota > Gammaproteobacteria > Burkholderiales > Burkholderiaceae_C > Hydrogenophaga. Next base: position 31,386 of record CALMYH010000001.1, on the reverse strand, counting down.
ATCGTCATCGGCGCCAACGCCGGCACCACGGTCACGGCACTGATCGCCAGCATCCCCATGGATGCGTTCGCGCGCCGGGCGGCTCAGATGAACACATTTTTCAACGGGGTCGGTGTGCTGCTGATGCTGCCCTTTGTGGCGCCGTTTGCCCGCTGGGCGATCTCGATGAGCAGCTCACCCGACCAGGCGGTGGCGATCGCCCACCTGACCTTCAACCTGGGGCTGGCGCTGTTCTTCCTGCCCTGGACCGGCTGGTTCGGCCGCCGCTGGGCACCAAAAGGTGAGCCGACACCTTCGGCCCAGAACGCGCCGGTCTGAACGGCAGCCCGTTCAGGCGTTCACATCCACCACCAGCCGCCCGCGCACGCGGCCGGCCAGGATGTCTTCGGCGGCGGCTGGTGCCTCGGCCAGGGTGATGCCGCGCGTCATGGCGGTCAGCCTGCCGCGGTCCAGGCGCTGCGCCAGCTGCTGCCAGGCCGCCTCGCGCCGGGCCAGCGGCGCCATCACGCTGTCGACGCCGTACAGGGTGACACCCCGCAAGATGAACGGTGCCACGCTGGCCGGCAGGTCCATGCCCTGTGCGAGACCACAGGCAGCCACCGCACCGCCGTAGCGGGTCGAGGCACAGGCGTTGGCCAGGGTGTGGCTGCCCACCGCATCGACCACACCGATCCAGCGTTCCTTCTGCAGCGGCTTGCCTGGCGCGGACAGCGCGGCGCGGTCGATCACCTCGGTGGCCCCCAGGCCCTTGAGGTAGTCCGCCTCTTGCGGCCGGCCGGTGGACGCCACCACCGTGTGGCCGGCCGCGGCCAGCAGCGCGATGGCCACGCTGCCCACGCCTCCGCCGGCTCCCGTCACCAGCACCTCGCCCGTGCCCGGCAGCACGCCAGACTCGCTCCAGTGTCTTTCGAGCGCCATGACACACAGCATGGCGGTGTAGCCGGCGGTGCCGATGGCCATGGCCTCACGGGCGCTCAGGCCGTCAGGCAGCGCCACCAGCCAGTCGCCCTTGACACGTGCCATCTGCGCCAGGCCGCCCCAGTGCGTCTCGCCAACGCCGAATCCATTGAGCACCACCGCGTCGCCGGTCTTCCAGCGCGGATGTCCGCTGTGCACCACGGTGCCGGCGAAGTCGATGCCCGGCACCATGGGAAAACTGCGCACCACCGGCGAGCGACCGGTGATGGCCAGCCCGTCCTTGTAGTTGAGGGTCGACCAGTCGACCCGGACCGTCACATCACCGGCGGCCGGCAGGCGATCCTCGTCCAGCTCGGTCAGGCTGCAGCGGTATCCGGCTTCATCGCTCTTGTCGATCAGCAGGCACTTGAACATGGGTGTCTCCTTGTATGGATTCAGACGGTGTTTCGGACCACAGGCGCCAGAGCAGCCACATACCCATCAGCGCGTTGCCCAGTGCCATCGCGGTCAGCAGCACCAGCAGCAGACCCTGGGGACGCACCAGGTTGAGGTACCAGGCCATGGCCGACGACAGGCCGTTGAAGGCCAGCATCAACCAGAACAACGGACGGTTCGGCTGCCACAGGCGGCGCCAGGAAGGTCGAGCGGACATGCACGCATTGTGCCGCCGGTCTCAAGTCCCTTCCTGCTCCTGCAACAACCGCCACATCACCTTGCCGCTGCCGCTCTTGGGCAGGGCATCGACAAACTGCACCACACGCGGCGCCTTGTAGACCGCCATGTGCTCATGGCACCAATCGATGATGTCCTGTTCGGTCACCTGGCCACGCGCCTCCTGGCGCAACACCACCACCGCCTTGACCGTCTCGCCGCGGTAGGCGTCGCGGGTGCCGATCACGCAGGCCTCGGCGATCGCCGGGTGACGGAACATCAGCGCCTCGACCTCGGCCGGCCAGACCTTGAAGCCGCTGGCGTTGATCATGCGCTTGAGGCGGTCGGTGATGAAGAAATAGCCGTCCTCGTCCACCTTGCCCAGGTCGCCCGAGCGGAACCAGCGCCGGCCCTCGAACTCGACAAAGGCCGCTTCGGTGGCGTCGGGGCGCTTCCAGTAGCCCTGGAACACCGAGGGGCCACGGATGATGATCTCGCCCGCCTCCCCCACCGGCATTTCCTGCAAGGTGTCGGGGTCGACCACCCGGGCCTCGGTGCTCATGAACGGAATGCCCAGGCACTGCTGCTTGGGCGCGTCGGGCGGGTTGTTGTGCGAGGGCGCGGCGGTTTCGGTCAGCCCGTAGCCTTCGGCGTAACGCAGGCCATACAGGTCCAACAGCTTCTGCGCCACCGCCTGCGGCATGGCCGCCCCGCCGCCGCCAATGAACACCAGGCTGGACAGGTCGTAGCGGTCGAACTGCGGACTGGCCAGCAGGTCGATCACCATGGTCGGGATGTTGGACCAGTGGGTCACCTTCCAGGCCGAGATCAGCCGGCCGGCCAGATCGCGGTCCCAGCGCGGCATGATGACCAGGGTCGATCCGGTGTAGACCCCGGTGTGCATGCCCACCACCATGCCGGTGATGTGGAACATGGGCACCACCAGCAGGTTGATGTTCTCGGGCGTGCTGTTGCCCCACAGGCTGGCGGCCATGGCGTTGTGCATCACGCTGGCATGGGTGTGCATGCAGCCCTTGGGCAGGCCGGTGGTGCCGCTGGTGTAGGGCAGCACGCACAGGTCGGACGGCTGGCGGTCGTGCACGGGGGGCGGTGCCTCACAGGCCAGGGCCTCGGCCCAGTCGACCACCTGGCCACCCGGCAGCGAGGGCAAGGCATGGCGGGTGCGCAGCCACGGCTCCCAGGCGGCCGGCAGTTCGGCCTGGTCACCGAAGGCATCGTGGTAGTGCGCCACCACCAGGTGCGCCAGCCGGTGTTCCTCGGGCAGTTCGGCACTGGCCTGCAGCAGGTCGCCGGCCAGGTCGGCCGCGCAGATGGCGACCTTCACATCCGGGTCGGTGATGTAGTGCTTGAGTTCTTCGGCCCGGTTCATCGGATTCACCGGCACGACCACCGCGTTGGCCCGCAGGATGGCAAAGTGCGCCACCACCCACTGAGGGCAGTTCTGCATCAGCAGGATGACACGGTCGCCTGCCTGTACACCGGCCTGGGCCAGGTGGGCGGCCACGCGCTCGGCCTGCTCATGCAGCTGCTGAAATGTGGTCGTCCGATCAAAAAAGACCAGCGCCGGCTTGTCCGGGTAGCGGCGGGCACTGATGTCCAGGTTGGCCCACAGCGAGGTCGACGGCGGCTGGATGCGGTGCGGCAGGCGGCGGGGCCAGAAGCGATGATGCGGGCGGACGGTGTCGTCGGCAGGGCACATGGATGCTTGTCTCCTCTCGGTTGCACGATCGCGTGGGGTTCTCAAGCGTGGCGCCGCGCCGGATCGTGTTCGATGTGCAGCATACGGGGCCACCCGAAACCAGACAAAGGCCGGCTGTCGCCCTCGGGACGAATGGCATCCGCAGGCTCAATCAGCCGGCAAACGGGCGGCCGCGATCCTGGGGCACCGAGCGGCCGGTTATGCTCGCCACATGCAGGTCTGCTTGAAACAACACGGCGCCAGGGCCATCGCGCGGGTGGTCGGCCTGGCGCTGGCGCTGTCGGCTGTGACCGCGCAGGCCTTTGACCTGCAGGGCCACCGCGGCGCGCGCGGGCTGGCGCCGGAGAATTCGCTGGCGGGTTTCGAGCGGGCGCTGGCCGTCGGGGTGCACACCCTGGAGCTGGACGTGGTGATCACGTCCGACGGTGTGCCCGTCATTTCGCACGACACCTCGCCCAACCCGGACATCACCCGCGACGCCACCGGACGCTGGCTGCAATCCAGCGGACCGCCCTTTTTCCAGCGCACACTGGCCGACCTGGCCGAATTCGACATCGGCCGCATCAATCCCGTCTCGCGCTACGCGATGGACTTTCCGCTTCAGCAGCCGGTGGACGGGCAACGCATTCCCACGCTGGCCGCGCTGTTCGAGCGCATGCAGGCGCTGCGTGCCGACCACGTGCGCTTCAACATCGAAACCAAGCTGCACCCGCTGCGGCCGGCCGAGTCGCCGGAACCGGAAGCCTTTGCCCGCGCCGTGATCGATGTGGTGAGGGCCTGGGGCATGGGCTCGCGCGTGAGCATCCAGAGTTTTGACTGGCGCACCCTGGCGGCGGTGCAACGCATCGCCCCCGAGCTGCCGGTGGTGCATCTGACCGCCCAGCTACCGCGATTCAACACCCTGGACGGCGAAGCATGGACGGCAGGGCTTCGGCTGCGGGATCACCCGGACGTGCCCGCGCTGGTGGCTGCGGCGGGCGGACGCCCCTGGTCACCGCACCACAGCAACCTCAGCCAGCAGTTGATCAGCCGCGCCCGGCGCCTGGGCCTGAAGGTGATTCCCTGGACGGTCAACGAGGCCACCGACATGGAGCGGCTGCTCAACTGGGGCGTCGATGGCATCATCACCGACTACCCCGATCGCCTGCGCACCTTGATGGCGCAACGCGGCATGAAGCTGCCGCCCGTGATCGAAGCCTTGACCCCATTGCAACAGGCGAACCATGTCCGATGAATCGATGGCACCGACAACCCGAAGCGACGTCGCCCTGACCCAGTGGCAGCAGGTGTTCGAGCATCTGGACCGGTTGCGCCAGGGTGTGGCCACGGACAGCGCCTTCTGTGCGATGGCCCGGACGCAGCAAGACCTGATCGGTGCACTGCCGGCGCGCTACGCGACCGTGTTGTCCGACCTGCTCGACCGGCTCGAGTCCAGCGCCCTGTTCACCGAGGAAAGCTGCTCCTTCAGCCGCAAAGACCTGCTGGAAAGCCTGCAGATGTGGCTGGACAAGGCGCGCCAGCAACTGCCAGGCTGAGCAGGCGCTGTCATCCCGTCAGACGTGGCGGGGAGAACCGCCGCGGGGCGCAGTGACCAATGCCCGGTCGGCCTCCTGGTGCAGGGCTTCGATGATGTGGCAATGGTCGCCGCTGCCGTCACAACGGTCGCGCAGGGCCCGCAGGTCGCGCTCCAGCGCCCTCAGCTCCGACAGCCGCTGGCGCACGTGACCCAGGTGCGCGTCCAGTGTCTGGCGCGCCGCCACACAATCGGCCTTGTTCCTCAGGTCCAGTCCCAGCAGGGTGCGGACTTCGTCGAGCGACATGTCCATGGCGCGACACAGGCGGATGAAGCGCAGGCGGTGCAGATCGGACTCGCCGTAAAGCCGGTAGCTGCTGTCGCTGCGCATCGGCTCGGGCAGCAAGCCCTCGTGCTCATAGTGGCGAATGCTGGCGGCGCTCAGGCCGGTGTGGCGCGCCGCTTCACCGATGCGCAAACCCGTGCGGGACATGACCAGGGTCCTTTCAAAAAGGGCTTGACCTTCAAGTGGCTTCAAGCTTTCCAATGGTGCCTGTTCCCACCGTTTTGCACAAGCACCGATCCCCATGGCCTGCACCTGCCACACCACCTGCTCCACCGACAACCAAGACACCGCGCGGCCGCTCGACCCCCGCTGGAAGCGCGCCCTGTGGATCGCCCTCTGGGTCAATGCCCTCATGTTTGTCGTCGAACTGGTCGCCGGCTGGCAGGCGGGATCGGTCTCCTTGCTGGCCGACGCCGTCGACTTTGCGGGCGACGCAGCCAACTACGGGCTGTCGCTGGCGGTGCTGTCCATGGCCGTGGTCTGGCGCAGCCGCGCGGCGCTGGTCAAAGGCGCCACCATGCTGGCCTACGGCCTGTTCGTGCTGGCCAAGGCGGCCTGGGTCTGGCAGGGCGGGGGCGTGCCCCACGCCGCCACCATGGGTATCGTCGGGCTGCTGGCCCTGCTGGCCAACACCGGTGTGGCCCTGCTGCTCTACCGCTGGCGCCAGGGCGACGCCAACATGCGCAGCGTCTGGCTGTGCTCGCGCAACGACGCGCTGTCGAACCTGGCCGTCATCGCGGCGGCCGCAGGCGTTTTCGGCACCGGTTCGGCCTGGCCCGACCTGGCCGTGGCGGCCATCATGGCCCTGCTGGCGATCAGCGCCGGATGGTCGGTGGTGCGTCAGGCGCGGGGTGAGCTGAGCTCGGCTCGGCGGTGGTCAACCGTGGCACCTTGACGGGTCTTGATCCGATCCGGATGGAACTATCGGTGTCCAACCCCTATCATTGTCGGGTGCGCGTCTTCCTGCTTGCCCTCATGATTGCCTTGCTCCCCCTGCGCGGGTGGGTGGGCGACGCCATGGCGCTGTCCATGGCCTTGGGTCACCCCGGCGCGCAGGCGCCCGAGTCGACCCAGAGGGTGTCCTGGCACTGCCATGACACCGTTGCCGTGGCGAACGAGACCCATGAGCACGCCACGCACGCGTCGACCGACGCGGGCGACCACAGCCACCTGCTGTGCGACCTGTGCAATGGCCCGGTGCTGGATGCGCCCCAGCCCTGGCGCCTGGCGTCCGACGAGCCCCCCCAGTTCAGTCCGCCTTTCAGCGAGCGCTTCGCCAGCCACGTCGCCCGCCGGGACGTCCGTCCGCCCATTTCCTGAGACCGACAGCACAGGTGCGTCCGCCTCACGCCCGGCCGGCGTGGTGGGCGCGTTTTCCAGTGTCTCAGGAGACTCTCCATGCATACCCCCGCGGGGCCAGACCGGCCCCGGATTCCACCCTTGACCGCCGCCCTGATGGGGATGGCCGTGGTTTTTGTCAGCCTCCACAGCGCCCCCGTCCGCGCCCAGGCCGACGCCGTGCGGGCCGCCGACCCGGCGCAAGCCGGCGTGCTGGCACCGCCTCCCCAGTTGCCGGGAGCCACGGCCGCAGGCCCCCTGCCGGCCAACGAGCGCAGCGCCGCCCTGGCCATCTGGCAGCAGGCCAATGCCCGGGTCGCCGAGTTCCCGCGCGGCCACATCGATATCCTGCGCTGGGAGGCCGCGCAGGGCGGGACCGCCTCACCCGCCACGGCGCCGTCCGGGGCGTCCGACACGCTGACCCTGGGCCAGGTGATCGGCCAGGCCCTGCAATGGCGACCCGACCTGCTCGATCAGCCCAACCTCAGCGCCCAGGAACGCGCGGAGCTGCGCGCCGAGCTGGCCGACGCGGTGCGCGATGTGCAGGGCGCGTGGCTGGCCGCTGTGGCCGCCCGCGCCCGCCTGAGCCGGGCCGCCGACACCCTGGAGAACGCCCGCACCAGCGCCGAGCTGGGACGGCGCATGGTGGTTGCCGGCAACTGGAGCCGCATGCGCCACCTGCAGGAGCTTCAGATCGAAACGGCGGCACGCCAGTCGTGGCTGGCGGCTCAGCTGGCCGAGCAGGTGGCCCTGGAACATCTGGCCCGCCGCCTGGGCCTGTGGCAGGCCGACGCCCTCGACGCCCTGCGCCGCCCCCTGGCGTCCGACGTCCCGGCACCGGCCCCCCCACCGCCCCACCCCCCGGCCAATGGCGGCGAAGGCGCGGTGCCCCCCGGCCACCCTGGCGCGCAGGACGATCGCCTGCGGGCGCTGCGCCTGCCGTCGGGCACCGCCACCGCGGGCTGGGAAGCGGCCCATGCAACAGCCCTGGAACAGGCGCTGCAGGATGGCGAGCGCACTGCCCTGCCCGCGCTCAACGACCCGCGCGCCCTGAACGACCACCGCAGCGCCCACGCGGTGCAGGCCCGCGCCCGCTTGCTCACCGATGCCGCACGCCTGCGCTCGCAGGCCCGGGAGGCCTGGCTGGCCCTGAACACCCACCACACCCTGGCCCTGCTGACCCAGGATGAGGCCCTGGCCCGCCAGCAGGCGCTGGAAGAGGAAGTGCTGCAACGCTACAACGGCATGTTTGTCAGCACCTGGGAGCTGCTGGCGGCGGCGCGCAACCGGCTGGCCGCGCTGGACCAGGTCACCGAGGCCCGGCTGGCCTACTGGCTGGCCGAAGCCGACTGGCGCGCCCTGCTCGCCGGAGGCCACTATGCGGGCGCCCAAAGCGCCTCCATGCCCGGCGCTGCCGCCGCTGCCCCCAAAGGACACTGACATGAAACGACGACACTTTTTTGCCGGTGCCGCCCTGGGTGCCGCAGCCGCCGCCAGCGTCAGCCGGGTTGCCCTGGCCGCGCTGCCCGAAGCCATTTCGCAGGACTCCGCCGGCACCGCCGCCCCGTGGACCCCGCCCGGCGTCACCGGCGCCGGGCGGCCCTACAAGCCGGTGGTCACGCTCAACGGCTGGACCCTGCCCTGGCGCATGAACAACGGCGTCAAGGAGTTCCACCTGGTGGCCGAGCCCGTGGTGCGCGAGATGGCCCCCGGCTTCCTGGTCAACATGTGGGGCTACAACGGCCAGAGCCCCGGACCCACCATCGAGGTGGTCGAGGGCGACCGGGTCCGCATCTTCGTCACCAACCGCCTGCCCGAGCCCACCTCCATTCACTGGCACGGCCAGCGCCTGCCCAATGGCATGGATGGGGTCACCGGCCTGAACCAGGCCCCCATCGGGGCCGGCAAGACCTTCGTCTACGAGTTCGAGGCCAAACGCCCAGGCACCTTCATGTACCACCCGCACGCGGACGAGATGACGCAGATGGCCATGGGCATGATGGGCTTCTGGGTCACCCATCCGCGGCTGGACAGGAACGGCCGGCACCCGCTGATCGAGAACGTGGACCGCGACTACTGCTTCCTGCTCAACGCCTTCGACGTCGAGCCCGGCAGCATGACGCCACAGGTCAACACCATGCTGGACTTCAACATCTGGGCCTTCAACAGCCGGGTGTTTCCGGGGCTGGACCCGCTGGTCGCGCGCCTGGGAGACCGGGTGCGGGTGCGCGTGGGCAACCTGACCATGACCAACCACCCGGTGCACATCCACGGCATCGAGTTCGAGGTCACCGGCACCGATGGCGGGCCGGTGCCGAAAACCGCACGCTGGCCCGAGGTCACCACCGACATCGCGGTCGGCCAGATGCGCCAGATCGAATTCATCGCCGACGAACCCGGCGACTGGGCCATGCACTGCCACAAGAGCCACCACACCATGGGCGCCATGGGCCACGGTGTGCCCACGCTCATCGGTGCCGACCACCGCGGCCTGGTTGGTGCGCTGCAGCGCGCCAACCCCGAGTACATGGTGATGGGCGAGCGCGGCATGTACGACATGAAAGAAATGGAGATGGAGTTGCCGCCCAACACCTTCCCCATGATGAGCGGCACCGGTCCCTACGGCCCCATCGGCATGGGCGGCATGTTCACCGTGCTCAAGGTACGCGCCGACCAGCCGCCCGGCGACTACAGCGACCCGGGCTGGTACCAGCAGCCACCGGGCACCCGTGCCCACGAGGTGGCGCAGGCCCCCGACATCCGCCGCCAGGCGGCAACACAGCAGACCACGGCCCAGCCAGGCCACACGGCGCAGGCCCGCAAGCCCACCGGCCACACCCATTGACCTCGAGAGGAAACCCCATGATCCCGACCCAACACCGCCGCCAGCTCCTCACCCTCGCTCTGCTGTCGCCACTGGCGCCCTGGGCACAAGCCCATGGCAGCCGCCCCCATGGCCACCAGGGTCACCATGCCCCCCTGGTCAAGGAGCAGAAGCCCTGGGGCATCGCCGCCGAGCCGCGCGAGGCACGCCGCACCATCGAGATCCTGATGACCGACGACATGCGCTTCTCGCCCGCCCACATCGACGTGCGCGAGGGCGAGACCCTGCGCCTGCGCGCCGTCAACCGTGGCCAGGTCATGCACGAGATCGTGATCGGCACCCGCCAGGAACTGGAGGAACACGCCGAAATGATGAAAAAGCACCCCAACATGGAACACGACGAACCCTACATGGCCCATGTGGAACCCGGCCAGCGCGGCGACATCGTCTGGACCTTCAACCGGCCCGGCGACTTCGAGTTCGCCTGTCTGATTCCCGGGCATTTCGAGGCCGGCATGCGCGGCACCATCCGCGTGCGCCCGCGCAACAGCTGAAACACTTCCGGAGCACACCATGCAAAGACGCACCCTGCTGACCTCCGCACCGGCACTCGCCGCGGCCCTCGCACTGCCCGCCTGGTCCCAAGGCCCCTCGGCCACCCCCCTGCCCGTCATGCAGGTCTGGAAAGACCCCAACTGCGGCTGCTGCAACGACTGGGTCGACTACCTGCGACGCGACGGCTTTCGCATCCAGACCTTCGACACCGGCAACACCGCCATGCGCCGGCGCCTGGGCCTGCCCATGCAGTACGCCTCCTGCCACACTGCGCTGATCGGCGGCTATGTGGTCGAGGGCCACGTCAACGCCCGGGAAATCCGCCGCATCCTGGCCGAAAAGCCCGAGGCCCTGGGCCTGGCCGTGCCCGGCATGCCGGTGGGCAGCCCCGGCATGGACGGCCCCGAGTACGGCGACCGCCGCGACCCCTACGACGTGCTGCTGGTGCTGCGTGACGGCAGCAGCCGCGTCTACCAGTCCTATTTCCGGTCCTGATTCCCAGAAGGAGTCCTCTCATGTCCCGCTTGAACACCCTCACCACCACCTTCGCCATGGTCCTTGGGCTTGCCATTAGCCATGCTGCCCTGGGCCAGCACCAGGGCCACCACCACGGCAGCGCACCCGCTGCGGCGCCCCAGCCGGCGGCCTCTGCCGAGCTGCCCTGGGCCGAGGCGGAAATCCGGCGTGTCGACCTGGCCGCCGGCAAGCTCAGCCTGCGCCACGGCGAGATCAAGAACCTCGAAATGCCTCCCATGACCATGGTCTTCACGGTCCAGGACAAGAGCAGCATGGAAGGTCTCAAGGCCGGCGACCGCATCCGGTTCACGGCCGACCAGGTCCAGGGCACCTACACCGTGCTCAAGCTCGAAAAGCTGCCTTGAGTCCTGGAATCGGAACGTCAGCTCCCTCGGCATGCTAATGTCGCGGCATGCCCAAGAAAAGCATCCGCTACACCCTGCTCTCGCTGAGGGATCTGGTGGCCTCCATCGGGCCGTTCGCGCTGCTGACGGTGGCCCTGCTGGCGCTGACCTATTGGTGGCTGGACCCGACACCACCCAAGCGCGTGGTGCTGGCCACCGGCCCCGAGCAGAGTGCCTACGACGAGTTCGGCAAGCGCTACGCCGAAGCCTTGGCGCGTTATGGCATCGAGGTCCAGCTGCTCCGGTCCGAAGGTTCGTCCGACAACCTGCAGTTGCTGCGCCAGGGACGTGCCGACGTGGCCTTTGTGCAAGGAGGCACCGCCGACATCGGCTATGACGACGAAGACGCCATCACCTCGCTCGGCAGCCTGTTCGTTGAACCCTTGTGGCTGTTCTACCGCGAAGACGCCGCCCGCCGGCTGCTGGGCAGCGACATCGTCGGGCAGCTCACCGAACTGCGCGGCTGGCACATCAACGTCGGCACCGCCGGCAGCGGCGTACCGCGCCTGTTCAACACCCTGCTGGACGTCAACCGCATTTCACCCAACGAACTGCAGCTGAGCCAGCTCGAACAGACGCCGGCCACCGTCGCCTTTCTCAATGGCGAACTCGACGCCCTGGTGTTCGCTTCGGCTCCCGAGTCGCTCATGGTGCAGATGCTGCTGCAGACCCCAGGGGTGCGTCTGATGGACTTTGCGCAGAGCGAGGCCTATTCGCGCCGCTTCGGCTACCTGACTCCGGTGGTGCTGCCCCAGGGCGTCGTCGACCTGGCGGCCAACAACCCGGAGCGCGACATGCGCCTGGTCGCCTCGACGACCAGCCTGCTGGCCAACACCCGAACCCACCCGGCCATCCTGCAGCTCTTTGCACAGACCGCCATCGGCCTGCATGGCGGGGGCAGCTGGTTCAGCCGCGCACGCGAGTACCCGAGCCTGGAGCACAGCGAGGTGCCGGTTTCGGCAGAGGCGGTGCGCGCCATCCGCTCCGGCCCGCCCTTCCTGCAGCGTTATCTGCCGTTCTGGCTGGCCAACCTGATCGAGCGCATGTGGCTGGCCATGGGCCTGATCATCGCGCTGGTGCTGCCGCTGTCGCGCATCGTGCCGCCCATCTACACGTTCCGGATCCGATCGCGGGTGTTCCGCTGGTATGCCCAGTTGCGCGACATCGAGCAGCGTTTCGAAGCACCGGCTGACGGACAGTCCGCCGACACCCAGTCGCTGCTGGAACAACTCGATGCACTGGAGGCGAAGGTGGAAAAGATTGTGGTCCCCCTGTCCCACACCGACGAGCTGTACGCGCTGCGCAACCATGTGCATCTGGTGCGCAAGAAGCTGCTGCGCAAGGCATGAGGTGCCGCCTGCCGGCAGGGGCGTGTCAGAGAGTGCCCGGCTCTGTCTCGCCCGCCTCGGCCACCTTCACGCTGTTGATCCAGGCCTGGCGAGTCACCTTGTCGAGCGCATCGTCCACCAGGCCATGGTCGGCCACCACCCGCACCTTCGACTGCAGCAACTGCCGCTCCAGCGTGCGCCGGGACATGGACAGCTGACGGCCCTGCGCCGTGCTGAACAGGAACATGGTCCCGTGCGGGCTGGCCCAGTCCAGCTGGCACCGCAAGGCTTCCCCCTCCTGGGCCACATCCACCCAGGTGCCCACCGGCAGCAAGGGCTCCAGCGCATCCATTTCACGCGGGTCGCGCGCCATCGGTTCGGTGTTGACGAAGGCCGGCTGGGTGTCCAGCTCCATGTCCTCCATGAAACCCGAGTCCTTGGCTTCGGTCGGCTGCATCCAGGTCTGTGTCGCTTCCTGACGCCGAACGCTGGCCGGCCCCTCGGATGCCAGATCGGTGCGCTGCGCCTTGTAGGCGGCCTCGTGCAGGCCCATCAGCGCCTTGAAGAAGGTTTCGGTGTCGGCCCTGGGGTAATCGATCGAATCCAGACCTTCTCGCAGCGTGCGCAGGATGTTGGGTATGACCCGGATCAGGCGGGGCCGGTTCTGGCTCGCCGTGCCCAGATGCGTGGACCACAGCAGATCGGGCAGGATGTGCACATACCGCACAGCCGGCGAATCGGTGGGTGAGCCCGCGTCCATGTCGGCGGCGTCGATGCGGGCCTGGGCGACCACCTGGGCCCACGGACCCTCGACGAACCGCCTGACCACACCGGGGGCACTCTCGAAATCGTTGCGGGCCTGGAATTCGGCCGCCACACGCTCGGCCAGCAGATTGCGCTGCTCGACACGAACCAGGGTCTTGACCGCCTTGCCCCGGGCCAGGATCTGTGACGGCGGCAGGGCAGTGACCTGCGAGGCGATGAAGCGCGCCAGCAAGCGCTCGAAGCGTTCAGGCAAGTCGGCTCCAGGCACCTCAAGCGCACGCTGGATCTCATGCACCTCATCGGCAAACTTGCCGTATCCGCCGCTGTACTCGCTGCTGAACGCCAGCGAACGCTCGGTGATGGCGTCCAGCAATCGGCGTGCCGGGTTCTGCCGGTCGGCAAAAAAACGCGGCTCGCTGCTGGCCAGCTGCAACAGGGCCGGCTTCATGTCCAGCAGCAGGCTGCGGATGGGCGGGAGCAGACGCTGGTCTTCGGCAATGCTCTTGAGCATCAGGGTCACGACCTCGGCGGCCAGGTTGCGAACCATGGCGTTGCCCGAGCCCGGAAGACCCGTGCCAGCCGGCCCCGCGCCCTGCTGCTCCAGGTTGCCCACCAGCAGCTTGTGCAACTGATCCAGGTTCAGCACGGGAGCCTGCGAACCGGTGGCTGCGCCCGGGGTGACCGCCTCGACCGCCCTTTCGTCGCGTTGCGACGGGCTGACGGCCGGCGAGCGCGATTCATTCAGGGTGACGACCCTGTAGTCGGCCGGCGCCACGCCCCAGGTGTCCATCAGGCGCCCCAGGCGGACATACATGGCGGCCAGTTCCTTGCCCAGCAGCAAGGCCCCCGTCTGCAACCAGGTGTTGCGCACCGCAGCTGGCGCATGAATACCATTGATGGCCTTGATCAGGGCCCGAGTCACGATTTCGCTGCGCAGCGGGTTGAGTTCCGGTCGGACCTGGGCATGACCCTTCGCGCGGCACATGCGCGCATTGAGGTCGACCAGATCGTCGTCGGCTGCGATCTTGATGACCTGCAGCACACGGGCCTCCTCGACCTTTTCCTGCACCTGGTCGTCGCCCATCAGCTCCAGTTCGCCGAAGCTCAGACCGTCCAGCTTGCGCGAAGGCGGTGCCAGCTCGGGCAAGGCATTTCCGACCGATTCGGCCAGCGTCTCCAGAATGCGGGTCGAGAGAAACTGGCGTTGGCTCTCCAGTGCGGTGCGGGCCTCCATCCAGCCCTGCTTTTCGCGCAACTGGGAAGCGGCACCCTCCTTCTGGTAGAGCAGGTCCTGCACATCCTTCAGCCAACGCGGGATCCACTCGCCCATCTGGGCCAGTGCCTCCCTCAGGCAGGCGTCATAGGCCTGTGCGGTGCTCGGTTCCATGGTTGGGGCGGGCTGGCGGGCTCCGGTGATTGAATCTGGATGCCGCCGATTCTGCGCCTACCCACGGCTGCACATGGCCACAAAAAGCGGCCGAAAAACCGCCCAGTTCAGCCCTTGCCGAGCAGGTCCGCCCAGCCCTGCGGCCCCAGCTCTCTCAGCGTGCGGATGTTGCGTTCGACGATCGCCTCGGCATCCCCGCCCTCGCTGGCCACGGCCCTCTCGACACTGTCCTCGCGCAGCAGGTGCAACGTCGGGTAGGGCGCGCGGTTGGTGAAATGGCTCATGTCGCTTTCCGTCTCCCCTTCAAACACGAAATCCGGATGGAAATGGGCCACCTGGATCACGCCTTCCAGCTCGTGTTCGGCCACCACGTCGTCGACCACATTCATGAAGTCGTTGAAGACCTCGAACACCGGGAACAGGGTCGGGTGCACCAGCAGCGTGGTGTCGATCTGCTCCGCCGGCGTGTTCTCCAGCAGGTCCAGCTCAAGGTCGAGCTCGTCCAGGAAGGCGTCGAGGTGCCGCGCGCGGCTGACCACGATGCGCACCTGGTTCTTCACGTACACCGAACGCGCGAACGGACACAGGTTCAGGCCGATCACCGCCTGCTCGATCCAGCGACGGGTGTCGGCCAGCACCTGCTCGTCGGTCAACTCCATGGACGGCATCAGATCGTCTTGAAGCGCGCCCGCTTCGGACGGGCACCCTCTTCACCCAGGCGCCGCTTCTTGTCCGCCTCGTACTCGGTGAAGTTGCCGTCGTAGAAGTACCACTGGCTGTCGCCCTCGTAGGCCAGGATGTGGGTGCAGATGCGGTCGAGGAACCAGCGGTCGTGCGAGATCACCATGGCCGAACCGGCAAACTCCAGCAGGGCTTCTTCCAGTGCGCGCAGGGTCTCGACGTCCAGGTCGTTCGAGGGTTCGTCCAGCATCAGCACGTTGCCACCCTGGGCCAGGGTCTTGGCCAGGTGCAGGCGCCCGCGCTCACCGCCCGAGAGGTTCTTGACCATCTTCTGCTGGTCGTTGCCCTTGAAGTTGAAGCGGCCGATATAGGCCCGGCTGGGCATGACGAACTTGCCGACGGTGATGTTGTCCAGCCCGCCCGAGACGTCTTCCCAGACCGTCTTGTCGCCACTGAGGGACTCGCGGCTCTGGTCCACGAAGGCCAGCTTGGCGGTCTTGCCGATGGAAATCTCGCCACTGTCAGGCTGCTCCACGCCCTGGATCATGCGGAACAGCGTGGACTTGCCCGCGCCGTTGGGGCCGATGATGCCGACGATGGCGCCGGCCGGCACCTTGAAGCTGAGCTTGTCGATCAGCAGGCGGTCGCCAAAGCTCTTGCTGACATCCTTGAACTCGATGACTTCGTTGCCCAGGCGCTCGGCCACCGGAATGAAGATCTCGTTGGTCTCGTTGCGCTTCTGGTAATCGACGTCGCTCAGTTCCTCGAAGCGGGCCAGGCGCGCCTTGCTCTTGGCCTGGCGGCCCTTGGCGTTCTTGCGCACCCACTCCAGCTCTTCCTTCATGGCCTTGCGGTGGGCGTCTTCGGTCTTCTGTTCCTGGTCCAGGCGCTTGCCCTTCTGGTCCAGCCAGTCGGAGTAGTTGCCCTTCCAGGGGATGCCGTGCCCGCGGTCGAGTTCCAGAATCCACTCGGCGGCGTTGTCCAGGAAGTAGCGGTCGTGGGTGATGGCCACCACGGTGCCGGGGAAGCGCTGCAGGAATTGCTCCAGCCAGTGCACGCTTTCGGCGTCCAGGTGGTTGGTGGGTTCGTCCAGCAGCAGCATGTCGGGCCGGGACAGCAGCAGGCGGCACAGGGCCACGCGGCGCTTCTCGCCCCCCGAGAGGTTCTTGATCAGGGCGTCCCAGGGCGGCAGGTTCAGCGCGTCGGCGGCCAGCTCCAGCTGCAGGTCGGTGTTCTCGGAGCCACTGGCGGCGATGATGGCCTCCAGCTCGGCCTGCTCGGCCGCCAGCGCGTCAAAGTCGGCATCCTCCTCGGCATAGGCGGCGTACACCTCTTCCAGGCGTGCCTTGGCCTTGAGCGCACCGCCAATGCCTTCTTCCACCGCCTGGCGCACGGTCTGCTCGGGGTTGAGCTCGGGCTCCTGCGGCAGATAGCCGATCTGGATGCCGGGCATGGGGATGGCTTCGCCTTCGATTTCCTTGTCGACGCCCGCCATGATCTTGAGCAGCGAGGACTTGCCCGAGCCGTTGAGGCCGAGCACGCCGATCTTGGCGCCGGGGAAGAAGGACAGGGAGATGTCTTTCAAGATCTGCCGCTTGGGCGGCACGGTCTTGGAGACGCGGTTCATCGAGAAAACGTATTGGGCCATGGTGAAATTTTGCAGAGGGTGGGCGCCTGGGCGCGGCGGGGCTGTCCGCGCAGGCGGCAACACCCTCCATTATCGCCCGGGGGATCGGTCCGACTTCCTCAGACCGGCGGCTGCGGCGGGAGAATGGCCCGGACGGCAGGCGGCAGCACCCCGGTCTGCAACCACCCGGGCAGCGGCTGCGGCAGGTTCCAGTCGGCCCTGCGCAGCACCATCACCAGCCCCTGCAGCCACAGGTGCATGCCGCGACGACTCAGCCTGAGCGTGAGCGGCGCCCCGGTGGTGCTGATCTGCAGCGTGACCTCACGGCTGGTGGTCGTGGTCATGATGCGGGTGCAAAGATCCTCGCCGTGGAGGTCGGCAGAAGGACCGCGGGACGGCTCCCGGTTGGTCCTGATGACCGCCGCTCCCCCACCCGGCACCGGCTCGTGCAGGGCCAGTTCGTGCTCGAGTGCCGCGCGGGTGGCGGGCGGTGCACCGCCCTCGGCGCCTGGCGCAGCCGCCTCGAACGACTGCAGCACAGGTCCGAGCAGGTGTGCGACCATGCGGCGGGTCAACCAGACCGTCCGGCCGGACGCATTCGACCGCATCCAGATGCGGTCCTGGACCGTGTCATAGCCAAAAGTGGTGGTGCTCATGCAGGGCTCCTGAAGCCGTTTGTGGCTTTTATACCCGTGCGGCGGCCGCCAGGGCCCGAAGTCGTGCGACAATAGGGCGTGATCGGGCAACAGTTGGCCCGTCACCAGCACCCATGCTGGGGTGCCTGCCACGTGCTGGCATGCACCAACCCTGTGATTCCATCTGCCCCAGACTGGCCAGACCTTGCCCGCGAGACAGCCGGACATTGCCTGGAGTGGCCGATGCCCCCCAGCGCCCTGGAAGGGCGCCTCACCCAAACCATGAAATTTGAAGAACTGAAGCTGGCCCCGGCCATCGTCCAAGCCGTGCACGAGCAGGGTTACGACACCCCCACCCCCATCCAGGTCGAGGCCATCCCGGCCGTGCTCGCCGGCCGTGACCTGCTGGGTGGCGCCCAGACCGGCACCGGCAAGACCGCGGCCTTCACCCTGCCCATGCTGCAGCTGCTGAGCCAGCGCGAGCGCGCCACCAGCCGCTTCGGAGGTGTCGGGGTCCGTGCCCTGGTGCTCACCCCCACGCGTGAACTGGCCGCCCAGGTCGAGGAATCGGTGCGGACCTACGGCAAACACCTGAAGCTGACGTCCACCGTCATCTTCGGCGGCGTCGGCATGAACCCCCAGATCAACGCCATGAAAAAAGGCGTCGACATTCTGGTGGCCACTCCCGGCCGACTGCTGGACCTGCAGGACCAGGGCTTCCTCGACCTGTCGCAGGTGCAGATCCTGGTGCTGGACGAAGCCGACCGCATGCTCGACATGGGCTTCATCCACGACGTCAAGAAGGTGCTGGCCCTGCTGCCCCAGGCCAAACAGAGCCTGCTGTTCTCGGCCACCTTCAGCGACGAGATCCGCGACCTGGCCAGCAACCTGCTCAAGGACCCGCAGCACATCCAGGTGACCCCGCGCAACACCACGGTGCAGCGCATCTCGCAGGTCATCCACCCGGTCGGCCGCGGCAAGAAGAAGGCCCTGCTGGTGCACATCATCAACCAGCACAACTGGAGCCAGGTGCTGGTCTTCACCCGCACCAAGTTCGGCGCCAACAACGTGGCCGAGTACCTCACCAAAAACGGCATCGAGGCCATGGCCCTGCACGGCAACAAGAGCCAGGGTGCGCGCACCCAGGCGCTGGCCGGCTTCAAGAGCGGCGAGATCCGCGCCCTGGTGGCCACCGACATCGCTGCCCGCGGCATCGACATCGACGACCTGCCGCACGTGGTCAACTACGAAATCCCGAACGTCTGCGAAGACTACGTCCACCGCATCGGCCGCACCGGTCGTGCCGGTCGCGAGGGCCAGGCGGTCAACCTCGTGAGCCTGGACGAAGAAGGCTTCATGATGGAGATCGAGCGCTTCACCAAGCAGCAGATTCCGGTGCAGATCTTCGCCGAGTTCATGCCCGAGCCCGGCGAAAAGGCAGAGCCCATCGCCATGGGTCGCCAGACCATCTGGGGCGGTGCCGGCAAGCCGCCCAGCCGCGAGGTGATGGCCGCTGCGGCCAAGGCCGCCCGCCAGGAAATGATGACCCGCATCCGCGAGAAAAAGGCCGGTGACGGACAAGGCCGGCCTGCGCGCGGCGGCCAGGGCCAGGGACAGAACCGTCGCCCGCCGGGCGAGGCCTCGGCCGACGGTGCACCGGTAAGCGCGGACGGCCAGCCCCGTGGCGACGGCCGCCGCAAGCGCAACCGGCGCGGCGGCGGCAACGCCGGCCCCCGTCCGCAGGACGGTGCCCAGGCCGCTCGCCAGCCCCGCCCGCCCCGCGAGGACGGTGCCGAGCGCCAGCCCGGGCCCAATGCCCACCTGGGCAGCCTGCGCATCCGCGATCCGCGCCCGCGCCCGGCCGCACCCGGTGGCCAGCCCGACCCGCTGCGCACCAGCATCGATTCGATGCGCTCGGGCAACCGCGGCAAGAACAACAAGAAGCGTGGCCAGCGTTCGGGTGGCGGCGGTGGTGGCGGCGGTGGCGCAGCCGATCCGCTGCGCACCAGCTTCGGCCGCATCGGCTGAAGCGTGCCGGCCAGCGCCCCGCTGGCCTGTCCTGAGTCGGGTTCCCCGGGCCTTCAGACCCGCACGAACAGGGTCACCAGCGGTTCATCGCCCACCTGACGGCTGCGGTGGCCGTGCCGCGCCGGGTCGAACACCTCGCCCTGGGGCAGGGTGTCGGCCGAAAAAAACATCTGCCCCGGCCCGAAGCGCCGGCTGCTGCCATCCTGCAGGCCGATTTCCATGCAGCCCTGCAGCACCACCAGCCACTGCGGCGCGCCGGTGCAGTGAAAGTCGCTGGCGAAACCGACCGGGCTCTGGCGCCACTGCACGCCGCTGGCCGACATCAGCGCCGACAGGCGCGCCGCCGGCGTTCCTTCGCTCAAAGGCACGGCCTCCTCCCTGAAGCGGGCGACGCCCTCGTCGTCGGTGTAAAGCACCACCTGGGTGTACTGGTTCATCGGGTCCATCTCCTGCCGGCACGGCCGGCCACCGGTAAGATGATCCCATGAAAAACGAATCTTCTTCCGTCTCCGCAGCACGCCCGGTGCACTTCGGCCACCAGGGGCGTGTGGTTCTGATCACCGGCGGCTCACAGGGCATCGGTGAAGCCTGCGCGCGCCGCTTCGCCCGCGAACAGGCGCTGGTCGTGCTGGCCGACGTGGCCGACGTCCGCGGCCAGGCACTGGCCGCCGAGCTGGGTGTGGTCTACCTCCACTGCGATGTCGGGCACAAGGCCGACGTCGATGCCGCCGTGGCCGCCACCCTGGCCCGCCACGGGCGCATCGACGTGCTGGTGAACAATGCCGGCATCTTCAAGGCCGCCGACTTTCTGGACGTCACCGAAGAGGACTTCGACGCCGTGCTGCGCGTCAACCTCAAGGGCGCCTTCCTGATGGGCCAGGCGGTCGCACGCGCCATGGTGGCCTCGGGCGGCGGCAGCATTGTCAACATGAGTTCGGTCAACGGCGTGCTGGCCATCCCGAACATCGCCAGCTACAACGCGAGCAAGGGCGCCATCAACCAGCTCACCCGGGCCATGTCCCTGGCGCTGGCCGACAAGGGCATCCGCGTCAACGCCGTGGCCCCCGGCACCATCGCCACCGAACTGGCGGCCCAGGCGGTGCTCACCAGCGACGAAGCCCGCCACAAGATCCTCAGCCGCACCCCGCTCAAACGCCTGGGCGAACCCGGCGAAATCGCCGACGTCGTGGCCTGGCTGGCCAGCGACGCCGCCAGCTACGTCACCGGCGAAATCGTCACCGTGGACGGCGGCCGCATGGCCCTGAACTACACGGTGCCGGTCTGACAGCCTGACATCGTACTGGCAAGCCACCGCCCCCTTCCCTCCTGTCGTTCCTTCCAGACACACCATGCGAATCCTCCACACCATGCTGCGCGTGGGCAACCTGCAGCGCTCCATCGACTTCTACACCCAAGTGCTGGGCATGCAGCTGCTGCGCACCTCCGAAAACCCCGAGTACAAATATTCGCTGGCCTTTCTGGGCTTCGAGGGCGGCAACCCGGGCCAGGCCGAGATCGAGCTGACCTACAACTGGGGCGTCGAGCAGTACGACATGGGCACCGCCTACGGCCACATCGCCCTGGGCGTTCCCGATGCCTACGCCGCCTGCGAAAAAATCAAGGCCGCCGGTGGCAATGTCACCCGTGAAGCCGGCCCGGTCAAAGGCGGCAGCACGGTGATCGCCTTTGTCACCGACCCCGACGGCTACAAGATCGAACTGATCCAGCGCGCCGAGCACGCGGCCGGTCAGGGCCTGCGCTGACCCTTGGCCGGCTGCCTGGCCGGCTTCATTTTCGGCACACCCTGCCGATAACTCCTGCAGGGACAGCACGCCAGCCCCAGGGGCGCGGAGGCTGCCCGCGGCAACCATCCAAGGCAGGAGCAGGGTATGAAGGGCGTGGTGTTCACCGAGTTTCTCGGCATGGTCGAGGAAGCGTTCTCGGCCGAGATGGTCGACGACATCATCGACGACGCCGATCCGCCCTCGGGCGGCGCCTACACCGCGGTCGGCACCTATCCGCACGACGAGATGGTGGCCATGGTGGTGGCGCTGTCCCGTCGGACCGGCATCGCGGTGCCGGATCTCGTGCGTGCCTTTGGCAAACACCTGTTCGGGCGCTTCGTGCAGGCCTACCCTTCGTTCTTCGACGGGGTCGACTCCACCTTCCAGTTTCTCTCGGGCATCGAAGACATCATCCATGCCGAGGTGCTCAAGCTCTACCCCGACGCCGAGCTGCCACGCTTCGACATCGAGCACCACGACCCGCGTCGCCTCACCCTGCTCTACCGCTCGCCGCGCCACTTCGAAGACCTGGCCGAAGGACTGATGCTGGGCTGCATCGACCATTTCAAGGAGCGGATCGTGCTGCGCCGCGAAGCGTCGTCCGGCGACGGCGGCCAACGCTTCCACCTGGAGCGCCATGTCTGATGAGCTGATGGCCCCAGAGGCCGAACAGATCCGGCGACTGGACAAGCGCCTGCAACGCGAGCGTGCGGCCCGCCAGGAAGCCGAGCGCCTGCTCGAAGCCAGAAGCCTGGCGCTCTACCAGGCCAACCAGAAACTGCAGGAGCTGGCCAGTGACCTCGAACGCCAGGTCACCGAGCGAACCACCGAACTGCGGGGGGCCCTGGAGCGCGCCGAAGCGTCCACGCGGGCCAAAAGCGAATTCCTGGCCATGATGAGCCACGAGATCCGCACCCCCATGAACGGCATCCTGGGCATGGTGCAACTGCTCGACTTCACCACACTGAGTGAGGAGCAGCGCGGTTACGTCAGCACCATCCGCAGCAGTGGAGACACCCTGCTGGTGCTGATCAACGACATCCTGGACTTTTCCAAGATCGAAGCCGGTCAGCTCGAACTGGAGCACCGCAGTTTTGCGCTGGAGCCCACGCTGCAGTCCGCCATTGCCCTGCTCAGGCCGCAGGCCGAGCGCAAGGGTCTGGCGCTGGGCATCGAGTTCGCGTCGGACCTGCCGCGCCATGTCGCCGGCGACCGCACGCGCCTCAAGCAGATCCTGACCAACCTGGTGAGCAACGCCATCAAGTTCACCGAAACCGGCCATGTGCGTGTTCGGGTGGCCGGGACCGTCACCGACCAGGAGCAGCTCATGCTTCGGGTCGAGGTGGCCGACACCGGCATCGGCATTCCGCCAGAAAGGCGAGACCGCCTGTTCAAGCCTTTCTCCCAGGTCGACAGCTCCACCACCCGCCGCTTCGGTGGTACCGGCCTGGGGCTGGCCATCTGCGCCCGGCTGTGCGAAGCCATGGGCGGTGGCATAGGCGTGGTCAGCGAGCCCGGCAAAGGCTCCGCCTTCCGTTTCAAGCTGCGGCTTGATCTGGCCCGTTGCGCCACGGACACCGCACCGGGCGCCCTGCCCCTTCCCTCCAGACCCGCCGGCCTGAACGGCCTCTCCCACAGCACCGGGGTCGTTGGCCAGCCAGCGGGTCCGCTGGTGCTGGTAGTCGACGATGACAAGATCAACCGCACCTTGGCGGTGGCCATGCTGGGCAAGCTCGGCGTGCGGGCCGAGGCGGCCGACTGCGGTGAAGACGCGGTGCTGCGCGTGACCGCCGGTGACGTGGACGTGGTGCTGATGGACATGCAGATGCCCGGCATGGACGGCGTGCAGGCGACCCACTTCATCCGCAACCTGGACGTGCGCCAGCCCCACATCATCGCGCTGACCGCCAACGCCTTCGAAAGCGACCGCGACCGCTGCCTGGCCGCCGGCATGGACGACTTCATGGCCAAGCCCTTCCAGCTCGCGCTGCTGCGCAGCAAACTGGCGGCCTTGACCCTGCTGCCAGACTGAGGCTGGACAGGCCCAGGCCAGGAGCGACCGGGTTCACCGCTGGCCCGCAGGCCGGGTGTCGCCGCGAGCCCCTGGTTCGCGCGCCTTCAGGGCGGCCTGCAGCATGCGGTCGTGGCCATAGATGTCATCGAAAAAATGGACCTGGCCATCTTTCACCAGGGCAGTGATGTAGGCAATGACGACGGGCACCGGGGGGCTCAGACGCACGGTCTGCGATTCGCCCCTGCCCATGGCCTCGACGATGCGCGCCTCGGTCCAGGCGGGCATTTCCTGCATCACGAATCGGGCCAGGGCCAGCGGATCCTCCACCCGGATGCAGCCGTGGCTGAAGGCCCGCCCATCCCGCCGGAACAGGCTGACGGCGGGCGTGTCGTGCAGAAAGATGTGCTCCCGGTTGGGAAAGACGAACTTGATGCCCCCGAGCGCGTTCTCCGGTCCGGGGCGCTGCCGCAGCAGTGCACGGCCGGCCAGCACGTCGGCCAGCAGTTCGTCGTTCACCAGGCGGTGGATGCTCCCGTCACGCCCGACGATTTCGTACCCCATGCGGTCGAGGTGGCCCGGGTCTCGAAGCAGGCGGGGCACGGTCTCGTCGGCGGCGATCGAGCGCGGCACGTTCCAGTAGGGGCTGAATTCGATGAAGCGCATCTCCTCGTCGAACAGGGGCGTGGCGTGGCGCGCGGCCTTGCCGACAATGACCCGCATCTCCGTGCCCACCCGGATGCCGCGGTCGGTCAGCTCGTAGCCCCGCAACACGAATTCCGGAATGTTCACCACCACCATCCGTCGCGACTGCAGCAGGGGTGTCCAGCGCAGGCGCTCCAGCGCCAGTCCGATCTGCACCACCCGCTCGTCGGGCTTCACCGCCAGCTGCGCCAGGGTCTGGCGGCCCGGCACACCATCGACGGTGAGGCCGTGGCGTTGCTGAAAGCGGCGCACCGCCTGCACCAGCTCGTCGTCGTAAAGGGCGTCGTCGCCCTCGTAGCGCGAGACGGTCCGCGGCGGCAGGTCGCCCAGTGCCTCGAGCCGCCGGGCCAGCAGGTGAAGGCCTGCATAACGCGACCCGGGCTCCAGCTTGCGCGCACCAGCCGTTGCGCGGACGGGCAAGGCCGGAAGGGCCTGCTGCCAGGCCGGATGCCCCGTCAGGGTCCGGTAGTGCTGCAGTGCCTGGCGCAGCTGTTCGTACTGGCCCAGCGGCGGCACCGACCGGTGCACCGCCTGGGCCAGATCCCCGGCCGCCAGCGCCTCTTGCAGCACGGCCTGCGCGTCCAAGCCGCCCTGGCGCGACGGCCGGAACCCTCCACCGACCTGCCGCGGGTCCACCCGCCCGTGGCGCAGGTGCCGAAGGTAGCGCAGCATGGCCTCGGTCAGGGCCTGGTCCAGACCCGACACGGCTTGCGCCGGCTGCCCGGCCTTTCCGAGCGCTTCCGCCAGGTGCTCGGCGCCGTAGTCCGACGGATCGAGCCCGTGGGTGTCGGCCGCTCGCAGCAGCGAGACCGCCTGCAGCGCCTCGGGCCTGGCATGCCCCGCGGCATCGAACCAGGCAGGCTGCGCCGCCAGCGCCAGGCCGGCCAGCAAGGGGCCGAGGCCAAGCGCCAGGCACCACCGCCGGATCGATCGATGCATGAAGCCTCCTGATCTCGTCAAGACAAGGCCCGCAGCCAGTGGCCCCTGCTCAGCATACCCGCCAGAAACGACAAGGCCCGGATGACCCGGGCCCATGGGCAGGAAGCAGGCGTGACCTCAGTCGGCGATGACGACTTCCACGCGGCGGGCCTCGGCCGGGTTGCCGGTGCCGGTGGTTTCCTCGGGCTTGCTCAGCTCCAGGCTGGCCTCGGCCACACCGGCGGCCATCAGGGCGTCGCGCACCGCAAAGGCGCGCTGCTTGGCCAGCTCGGCGTTGAAGGCCGGGTCGCCGCTGGCGTCGTGGAAGCCCGAAATCACCAGGCGCTTGCCGGCCTGGGTGGCGGCAATGGCGTCGCCCAGCGCGGCCAGGGCGCCACCGGCCAGGTCGGCCTTGCCGACGGCAAAGAAGAACTTGACCACGCCGTCTTCCACGACCACGCTGGCCTCGTCGGCCGACACGGCCACGGCCGGCGTCTGGACGGCCGCGGGGGCAGACGCTGCGCCCGAACGCGATTTGTGCACGCCAAAGCCGAGCACCGCACCGACGACCAGCACGAGAATGGCAATCAGCACCACCGCAACGACGCGGTGTTCTTGTTCGGTTTCTTGGGTAGACATGGTTCAGGCTCCGTGACAGATGAAGGAAGAATGGGGCAAACTCGAGAAACAGAATCCGGCCCGGCAGCCGAGAAAATAGTTCTTTCGTGCTGCAAGGGAAAACCCCTTATTGTAAATGCCCGCCCCCCCCCCCCCGACCCCCCGCTGCCCCCCCGCCCCGGCCCGCCGTGACGGCGCCCTGATGATGCAGCAGACCCTGGCCCAATGGCGCGCCCAGGGCCCCCGACCCGACCTCTGGGTGTTCGCCTACGCCTCGCTGGTCTGGCGCCCCGAGTTCGAAGCCGCCGAGCACCGCCTGGCCCTGGTGCACGGCTACAGCCGTCACCTGCACATGTGGAGCCGGGTCAACCGCGGCACGCCCGAGCGCCCCGGCCTGGTGTTCGCCCTCACCGCCGGCGGCAGCTGCCAGGGCCTGGTCCTGCGCGTGCCACACGAGCAGGTCGAAGCGCTCATGCCGGTGCTCTGGGCGCGCGAAATGCCCAACCCGGTCTACGACCCCAAATGGCTGCTGTGCCACACCGGGCGTGGCCCGGTGCGTGCCCTGGCCTTCACCCTCTCGCGCCGCAGCCCCAACTACACCGGCCACCTGTGCGACGCGCAGTACCGCGACATCTTTGCCCACTCGCGCGGGCGCTACGGCACCACCCTGGACTACGCCCGCCAGACCCTGCACGGCCTGCGCGACCACGGCATCGAAGACCACCGACTGGCCCGGCTCCTGAAGCTGGCCGACGACCTGCCTATACTCCCGGCATGACCCGCAACACCGACATTGCCGACCTGCGCAAGAGCTACGAAAAAGCCGAGCTCAGCGAGTCCGCGTCCCACGCCGACCCGCTGCAGCAGTTCGACCAGTGGCTCAAAGAAGCCATCAGCGCCGAAGTGCCCGAGCCCAACGCCATGACGCTGGCCACCGTGGGCGCCGACCTGCGCCCCACCACCCGCGTCGTGCTCATCAAGGGCTACGACGAGCGCGGCATCGTCTGGTACACCAACTACCACAGCCAGAAGGGCCGGCAACTGGCCGGCAACCCCTACGCCGCGCTGCAGTTCCATTGGGTCGAGCTGGAACGCGTGGTGCGCATCGAGGGCATCGTCGAGAAGGTGAGCGACGAAGAAAGCGACGAATACTTCCACAGCCGGCCGCTGGACAGCCGCATCGGTGCCTGGGCCAGCCCGCAGAGCGAGGTCATCGACAGCCGCACCGTGCTGGTGACCAACGCCGCCAAATTCGGCGCCCAGTTCATGCTCAGGCCCCCGCGCCCGCCCCACTGGGGCGGCTACCGCCTCAAGCCCGACACCTGGCAGTTCTGGCAGGGCCGCAAGAGCCGCCTGCACGACCGGCTGCGCTACACCGCACAGGCCGACGGCGGCTGGCTGCGCGAACGACTGGCGCCCTGAGCGCCCCTCCCCATGCACCGCACCATCTTCACCACGCCTGTGGTCAACACCCTGCTGCGCGGGTTTTCGGTCGCCTTCCTCAGGCTCACCGGCTGGAAGGTGGAAGGCCACCTGCCCCCGCAAGCCGCCAAGAGCGTGTTCATTGCCGCGCCCCACACCAGCAACTGGGACCTGCCCTACACCCTCATGGTGGCCTTTGCGCTGCGCCTGAACCCCTACTGGATGGGCAAGCACACCATCTTCAAGGCGCCGTTCGGCCCGCTCATGCGCTGGCTGGGCGGCATTGCCGTGCACCGCGAGCAGGCCAACAACCTGGTGGCCGCGTCGGCCCAGGCCATCCGCGACGCGGACGGCCCGCTGCAACTCATCGTGCCGCCCGAGGGCACCCGCAGCAAGACCCGCTACTGGAAGACGGGCTTCTATCACATCGCCCGCAGCGCCAACGTGCCCATCGTCATGGCCTACATGGACTATGCCGACAAGCGCAGCGGCCTGGGCCCGCTGTTCGAACCCACCGGCGACGTCGAGGCCGACATGAACGCCATCAAGGCCTTCTACGCGCCGTTCAAGGGCAAGAACGCCACCCAGTTCGAGACCGACTCTCCCCACCAGTCCCGGCCCGGCCGGGACTGAGGCCGCCAGGGCCGGCGGCCGTCCCGGCGGTTCACAAAAGGAAATCGGTCGACAGGAAGCGCGAGTGCCGGCCGGTGACGATGGCGCGGATGATGCGCTTGTTGCCCTCGCTGTCCTTCGATGCCACCAGCGTCGGAAGGGAAAACACCTCCAGCGCGTCGCGCACCGACAGCGTGCCCTCGGCGGAGGCCTTTCGGCCGGTGAACGGAAAACTGTCCGGCCCGCGCTGGCACTGGCTGTTGATGTTGACCCGGCAGACCTGGTTGACCAGCGGGTCGATGAGACGGGCCAGCGTCTGCGCGTCGGTGCCGAACAGGCTCACCTGCTGCCCGTACGCCGACGCAATGACGTACTCCATCGGCTCGTTGAGGTCGTCGAACGGCACCACCGGCACCACCGGGCCGAACTGTTCCTCGGTGTACAGCCGCATGCCCGGGCCGACCGGGCACACGATGGCGGGCGACATGAAAGTCCGCTCGACACGCCCGCCGCCCGGGTTGACCACACGCGCCCCCCGGGACACGGCGTCCTCGATGAGGGCGCTCAGGTGGGTGGTCTTGTCCGGCTCGGGCAGCGGCGTGATCGACACGCCCTCTTCCCAGGGCATGCCCGGCCTGAGGCGGCCCACCGACTCCACCAGGCGCGCCAGGAAATCGTCCAGCACGCTGCGGTGCACAAACAGGATCTTCAATGCGGTGCAGCGCTGGCCGTTGTACGACAGCGCGCCCAGCACACACTCCTTCACGGCCAGGTCCAGATCGGCGTCGGGCAGCACAATGCCGGCGTTCTTGGCCTCCAGCCCCAGCACACAGCGCAGGCGGTGCGGCCGGGGGTGCTGCTGCTTGAGAAGGTCGGCCACGCGGCTGCTGCCAATGAAGGCCAGCACATCGACCCGGCCCGAGGCCATGAGCGGCCCGACCACCTGCTGCCCGTCGCCGTAGACGGTGTTGATCACCCCCTTCGGAAACGCGTCGGCCAAGGCCTGCAACAGGGGCCGGTGCAGCAGCACACCCAGCTTGGGCGGCTTGAAAATGACCACATTGCCCATGATGAGGGCCGGAATCAGCGTGGTGAAGGTCTCGTTCAGCGGGTAGTTGAACGGCCCCATGCACAGCACCACCCCCAGCGGCGCGCGCCGGATCTGACCGATCACGCCCTCCTCGATCACCAGGCGCGAAGCCCCCCGGTCCATGTCCTTGAGCGCGTCGATGGTGTCGCGGATGTAGTCGATGGTGCGGTCAAACTCCTTGCGGGCATCCGGCAAGGTCTTGCCGATTTCCCACATCAGCAGGCGCACCACCTCGTCGCGTTGCTCGGTCATGCGGTGGGTGAACGCCTCGACATGGCGAATGCGCTCCTCCACCGACAGCGTCGGCCAGACGCCGCAGCCCCTGTCCCAGGCGGTACACGCCGCGTCCAGCACCTGCAGCGCGCTGGGTTCGTCCAGCAGCGGGTAACTGCCCACCCGCTTCTGCACCAGCCCGTCGGGCGTGGCCACCCACACGGGCGACCAGACCTCCTGCCGCGGCCCGGCCCAGACCTTGAGAGCGCCGTTGCACAGGTAGTGCTCCTGCTCGATGGGTTCGGCCACCCGGTGCGCCAGGGGAATGTCGTGCTCGGAGGGGAACAGGGGCTTGGTCATGGTTGCGTCTTGTGGGTGGGCCAGCGGCCCTGCACCCCATGCTACGGTGAATCTTCCTGCTGCGTCCGCGGTGCCTGCGGGCACTGCTGATCCAGCGACTGACGGTAGCGCACACAACCCTGCAAGAACTGCGGCCACTCGGGCACGGTCAGCGTGTGGACGGTCTGCTCGGGCAGCAAAGACCACAGCTCGGGGTGGTACCAGCAGAGTTCGTGACCCGAGCAGTCCCGGTGCTCGCGGATGGCGGCGCGGAGCTTCTTGACTTCGGCCAGGAGCTGGTCTCTGGAGAGGGCGTCGAGGTCTTTGTCCATTGGTTGGCCTTCAAATGCAGTGATGCACCAGTTCAGGGGCTCTGTGTTACAGCGCGATGCGGCGCTTCCTATGGACAGCGTTGACCGTTGTCTCTACATGGGCAACCGCATGGCAGAGAGCTTCCATGAGAACAGGCCATCGCGGCTGAAGACGAGGCCAACAGGTTCATCGGTCGACGCCTTAGCTTTCACCAACACGATGAAACGATCAAAACTCTCATAGGCCATCGACATATCAACCTCCGAATCCGAGGTTTTCGCCCCTTCTGCGTTCGTGAGGGAATTCGGTTTCTCCCCCTTCATCATCATGGCAAGGCCCTCGGGCGTGACAAGAGAATCAATCATTGGATTGATGAAAGCCGTCACAAGCGCAGCGCCCAAGGAGGCAAACTGATTACCCCCTTGATCTTTCATCAATTCCGAGTCAATTTTTTCATTGAAGCTTGCCTTAAGGTTTCCCTTGAGCGCGGAAAAATCAACATAGCGGGATAATCTTTCAGCGTCCTTTGCCTCGACGGCAGCCCTCATTCCCTTCACCGTGAGATGGGGCGTGAAGTAGAACCATGCACCAAACAATACCAAGACAAAGAGGATAACAATTCTAATTTTACTGCCCATAACGAACATCCATGAAAAACGCCAAGGTTAACCGGCGTCCGCGTTGAACCGACAGTTAAACCTTACCAAGGCTTTTTACCCAGTATGACGGTTGCTTTCGAGGCAGCTTTTTCTTCCAGCTTGCCCGCAAGCAACTCAATGAATTGTTTGAGTTGCGAGACCTTTCCCTTGGTGATAGATTCTTTGCTTCCGTGGGCAATCTTGTTTCGAGTTTCGAGGTATCCGGTCAGACGGGATTTGACGGTTTTGTTATCGCATTTTTGCCAGTTAATTGAGTCCATCAATTCGTACACACCAATTCCGGAGAACATTTGATTTATGACGTTGACGTGAGGATTGCTCCGAGGTGGCTTGACAAGTTTGATGACGGCAACTGGATCGTCAGCTTTACCTTTAAGCATGATCGCTCCAAGCTCAGCATGCAGTTCATCTACAAAGCCTTGAAAATGCGCCATTGATAGAACAAAGGCAGCTCGATTGATCGCATCGACCTCCTTCGGTTTCCCTGGACCAGGGTCAGTAACAAGCGCATTGAACACTTCGGCAACTTGCGCCAATTGACCTCCTGCATTCTGCGCTGCTCTCTCAGCCTTCTGAAACTTGGTGATTGCGGTATGTGCATTCAGCAGTTGATCAATATCCTTGAGGCGGGCGCTCAGATTCGTAAGTGCGGTGGATGCCATGGTAGCGATTGACTTGGTACGGGTGGATAAAACGGGTGGTGGATTGTGAGGTCTAACGCCAGCCAGCATGCGCGGCTACGGAATGGAGGCGAAGCCGCAATGTATTAGACGTCGCCGTGCCTGGCCTTATATGCGCTTGCCCTCAGTCGAGCACCGCGACCGTGACCAACCTGCAGTGACTATCACATCTGCAATTTTGTTCTATCAGTTCGTTGATGCTCTGATTTACCGATAGCTTCTTTCCATCCATTGACTTGCACCACGCACAATCTCGCTGATCCTGGCAGGCAACCACTTCATACTTTTTGAGCCCCATACTTTTATAGCTCTGAATATTTTCGTCGTGGGACCGAGCAAAATTGGCCTTCATCGCAATAGATGACAAAACACTCCTGGGGTCAATTTGAGCTCGACCTTTGTCATTTAAAACAGCAAGTAACTCATGAGTGATTTGTAAGCGAGGGTTTATTCCCAGCTCCTTTTTTTCATTTACTGTGAGTTTGCTCCCCGCCTTGTTCAGATTGATCTCGTTATTCAGATGTTGGAGCACTGCCTCTATTTGATCTTTGCGAATCAGATCGTTCTTCTCAACTTCTCGCAATAGATACTGGTCCGGGCCTTTCCGCTGAGCCGAAACCTCCTTTGCGGGAGCTTTGCCGAAAAATCTCTGGATGAAAGTTACCATCTTTGCTCCTCTTTTCTCGCATAACGCCTGAATTAAGCCGCGCCGCGAAGCGGCGTCGGCTTGAATGATGGGATGGACTCCCCCGTTTGTTTGCGCGAGATTCGCGCTCTGGTCTTCATT